>DYIT01000018.1:0-17824 GCA_020723505.1 Candidatus Kuenenia stuttgartensis | reverse complement strand
AAATCGAGAGGCAGAAGGTGGAGAAGGGCTTCACGGCCCTGATCGACAAGGCGAGGGAACTTCAGGAAAAGGGAAGGACGGTCGAGAAGGAAGGCAAGCTTGAATCCCTGGAGTCCGCCAGGAGCATGTATCTCGAAGCGCTGGAATGCCTGTCGAAGATAGAGGGGAAGTACTCCGAGAGCTGGAAGAGAACCGTGGAGGGAGTCGCGACGGGCATCCACGGCGACATGACCGGCTGCGAGGAATCGATGCAGAAGATTTACTTCACCCGCGCGGACGAGGTTTGGCACGCCGCGGACGGCACGGCCGCCGGGGTGCTCGGCCTCCTCGGAAAGCTGCTCAGTCTGCGCGGCAAGCCTGAAATCAGGGCGGCGGCCTCGAGGCTCAAGGAGGAGGTCGATGAGTATTCGAGGAACGCCGCTTCGCTCACGGACGACGCGTGGAAGGAATACAGGAGCGCGCAGAACCGGAGGATTGAGGATAGGAGCGCGGCCCTGGACGGCGTGGTCGCGGCTGTGAAGGCGGTGCTCGAGAAGTACCCGAGGTCGGACGCGGCTATCAACGCGCGTTTCCCGGTGCTGCTTGTGACCGATCCCCCGGGCGCGGAGGTTTCCGGCCCGAACATCAGGTCCGAGGGGCCGACACCGTCCATACTTCTCTATCCGCCCTACGAGATTTGCGACGTCACCGTGAGGAAGAGCGGGTACGAACCCGTCTCGTTCAAGATTGACTCCAGCAGCGTGCTCATGAATCTCAAGCTGAAGAAGACCCACATCTGCAGGATTCCAGCCTCCGGCCCGGTGGAAGGGACCCCCCTCGTTCACGCCGGCCGCGTGTATTTCGGGGACAGGGCCGGGGAGTTCTCCTCGGTGTCGTGGTCGTTCGAAAAGCCGAGGATTGACGACTGGCCCCCGTTCAAGGTCGATGATCTGGGGGGAATAAAGGTCTCGCCGTGCATCTTCGGCGATACGGCCTGCTTCTGCACGGCCGTGAAGGGCCAGCTGTTCGCCCTCGGCCTGAAGACTGGCAAGCCATTGTGGGACGCCCCGTTCCAGGCGGGCAGGATGGTGGATCATGCGCCCGTGGTCCTGGAGACGAGGAAGGTCATAGTCATTGGCGACGTGGGCGGCACGGTTTACGGGGTGGACATGGAATCCGGCGCCATCCGCTGGAAGGCCGAGATACCCGGCGAAGTGAAGATAAACACGGCGCCTGTCCCGGCCCCGGGCGGGGCCGCGGTGTTCGTGGCGCATTCCGCCGGGATTGCGCGAATCGGCGCGGCCGACGGCGAAATCGAGTGGTCGTACCCGATTTCCACGATTGACAAGATACACATCGCGGCTGCGGACGATTTCCTCGTGGTCACGACCGGGGAGACCGTGATGGCTCTCGACGCCCGGTCGGCGACGGCGCCCAGGGCGCCGGTATGGGCGAGCGACGGAAGGGCGAGGTTCACGCCGCCGTCGGTCTTCGAGGGAAGGGTATTCGCGGGAAACGAGGCGGGCGAGGTGGTGGCGCTGAGCCTCAGGGACGGCAGGCCCGCCGGGAAGTTCGAATCCGACGGCAGGTTGTCCTTCAGCCTCGCTCCGTGCCTCGGCCGCGGCATCGCATTTATGATTTCGAATCCGGGATTGATAGCTGCTCTGGATACGAGGGGCGAGGCGTTCACCCTGATTTGGAAGTACGACACGGGATCCAAGGTCGTCTGCCCGCCGGCGATCGCTGGGAATTACATGTACGCAGGAACCTCCGCGGGGGAAATACTCGTGCTCGAGAACAACTGAGATGAAGAGAATTCTGGTAGTCGAGGACAGGCAGAGCATCAGGGAGTTCGTCGTGGAGACCCTGAAGGACGTGGGCGGATTCGATGTGGACGGCGCCGAGGACGGCGCCGCGATTAACCTTCTCGACGACAACGACTACGATCTCTTCATCGTGGACCTGTACCTGACATCCTCGGATCTCAATCCGGACGGCCTCGACCTTATCAGGAAGATTCGCGAAAAGAAGCCGGGATCGAAGTTCATCATCATGTCCGGCAAGAGCCTGTCGGAGCACATAGAGGAATCGGTTTTCGAACTCGGGATTACGAACTTCCTCGCCAAGCCGATTACGGTGAAGGAATTGGTCCGGACGGTCCGGAAATCCCTGGAATGACCGTCCGCGGAATTCCAGGCGGTCGCAGTCATCTGCCTGACGCCAGCACGGCTGCGCCGAGCGCTCCGGCGTACGAAGCGCTGGGGCAGATTTCGACTTTCGCCCCCGTCTCCTCGGCGAGGAGTCCGGCGATGACCGGGTTGTGGGCCGCCACGCCGCCGGAAAGCACGACCCTCCCCGTCAGGTTCCCCATCTCGGCCACGCGGCTTGCGACCGATCTGAAGGAAGCCCTGACAATCGTCGCCTTGCTCCTGCCTTCGCGCATCAGCTTGAGCATCTCGGTCGACGCGAAAACGGTGCAGAAGGAGCCGAGCTTCAAGTCCTCCTCGGCCGATCGGGCGAGCGAATCCATCTCCGACAGGGGAATCGAGAGCCTGCGGCAGATTTCCTCGAGGAAGGCACCGGTGCCCGCCGCGCATTTCCGGTTCATGTTGAAGTCGAGCACTCCGCCGTCGGCGCCCACGGAAATCACCTTGTTATCCTGCCCGCCGATGTCGACGACCGTGAGCGGCCCTGGAATACGGAAATGCACTCCGGCCGCGTGGCATGCAATCTCGGTCTTCCTCGCGCCGGCGAACCGGGCGTTGTTCCGGCCGTATCCGGTCGCTGCGACCGCCGACAGCGTTTCCCTCCCGATCCCTGCCTTCCCGAGAAGGTCGAGAAACACCTGCTCCGCGGCCGGACCGAAGCCCGGGGACGACGGCGCCGAGGATTCGGCGATTACGTCCTTCCCGTCCCTGAGCAGCACGCCCTTGGTGGAGCATGAACCGACGTCTATGCCGGCCGTCAAAACGTTTCCGCTCATCGCGCGCCGCCCCTTTCCGTCCTCCCCGAAAGCTGCTCGATGAAGGCTTCTATCTTCGTCTCCGACTGCTCCTCGGAATAGCAGCGCAGGTCGTTGAGGTCCCCGCTTATCACGACGGACGGTATCCCGCGGACGCTCTTGAGCCTCTGCGGCATCCCGTACCGCGTGTTGGAATTGTTCGGGCAGGTCTTCGCCTCATGGAAGATGATTCCGTCTATCCCGAATTCCCGGGCCAGCCCGGCAATGTACTCCTCCTTGAACGTCTCGTCGCGGGCGATGAATATTTTCGTATAAGCGTAGGCCATGCTCTCCCATGGCTGGAATGGATCGAAATCCGGGAAAACCCACGAGTTGCAGTAGGTCGAGGCGTTGACGCAGGCCTTGAGCCTCTGGAGCAGCTCCGAAAGGGGCCGGAGCTTGCCCCAGACGGGCATGCCCTCCCAGTAGAGCCTCACCGCCTCCCCCTCGACGGCGGCGATTCCGTCCCTGACCCTCGCCTGCATCTCGGCTTTGAGCTCCTGGTAGTAGTCGACCGCCGACTTGAGCCCCCGCAGCACCACAATCGGTCCCATGTGCACGGCCGCGTCGAAGAAGGTGAGCGGCGACGGGATGACCTTCCCGAGGTTGAGCACGTCCTCCCAGAGCAGCGTCGCGTCGAGCGACAGCTTGAGCGTCTCCCTGAGCCTGTCCAGGTCGAACTTCGCCCCGGAGACCGACTCGAGCGGGCCGACGAGGTTCTTCAGCTGGAACGCCACGTCCGCTATGAAGACCGGAGTGACCTCGCCGATTGAGCGCGGCGGCGTGACGCCGAGCAGCGGAACCCCGAATCGCCGGGCGTAGAACGAGAACCACTCCTGCACGTCCCTGCACTGATTCGTGTTGTAGACCAGGACATCGGGCCTGGGCACAGACTTGATTCCGTACGCCTTTTCGAGCGGGGTCGCGCCCTTGAGGAAGGCGCCCACGTCGCTCGTCAGGTAGGAACAGATGTCCGGCGAGTAGCCCGCGGCATTTGCGGCCGGGATGAAATCCGCAGCGGTGCGCTGCGCGCCGATCATCGCCGCGTGATTCTCGGGGAAAAAAACCTCGAAATCCATGCTGCGCAGGAGTTCCGCGGGGCCGACCGAGGTGCACCAGGCGACCTTCCTCCCGCCGTCGCGGGCGGCCCTTTCGAGGCCCTCGAAATGTCCGGCCATGATTCTCTTCATGGTCTCGGCGGCCCGGATGGCCTTCCGGGCGCCGCCGGGCCCGGCTCCGGATGAGTTCTTGCTCGCTTCCATGTCTCGCTCCAAGACGGCTAGTCCTTGAAAACCGAGCAGTCGAAGACGGATCCTTCGGCCGCTGCCGGCCCCTCTCCGGGCTCTACGAGGAACCAGGAGGCGTCCTTCATGAAGAGCTGGCTGCGCAGGACGCGCACAAGCTCGGGATTGATGCCGTCGCGGGCTTCGTTGAGGAGGATTGAGTCGGCGGTTGAATTCAGGAGAGGCGTGAGCTTCTCCAGGAACGCGGAGATCCTTCCGAGGAACCCGGGGTCGGAAAGCCTGGCCTTGACGCGCCGGACGAGCCTTTCGTTTTCCGCGAAGACGTCCCTGAATACGCCATCCAGCAGCCTGAGGCAGTCGTCGTCCGCGGCGAGGACCGACAGGCACCTGCGGAGCGCGGACGTTATTTCCGGGTTCCTGGAGAGCCGCGCGAATATCTTCTGCGCGAGGTCCACGAAATCCCCGGTGTGGGACTCGATGATCGGCAGGGCGTCCTTTTCCACGTACTCGTTGAACCTCTTGCGGACGAGGTCGTCGTCGGTGAACGGCACCTTCTCGGCCATCCATCTGAGCCCGAGGCTTCCCATGGGGAGCTTGTCCCAAAGCTCGCGCCCCACGCTGTCCACGAGCTGCGCCGACTCCTCTCTAATCACGGGCCAAGCCTCGCGCCTGAGCACGGGCAGGATCTCCTTCCTGAAGGTCTCGGCCTTGTGCTTTTCGAGCAGCCTGTCGATTTCGGACCCCCTGGCTTCGAGCGATTTCAGGAAATCCTCCTCGATTATGGAAAAGGCCTCGTCAATCACAGATTTGAGGTCCGGCCAGATTGTATCGATGAATTCCGCGCGGTTGTCCACAGCGAAACGCTCGATGTCGGCCAGGAGCTTCGCCCTCATTGGGGGCGGAAACAGCGTCTTTACGACCCACGCCGGAGTCCTTTCGTTGTACACGAGCCTGACGGACGAATCCGACGCCAACCTGCCCGCATGCTCGGGATAGATGAGCGCCTCAGCGGCGAGGCCCGCGGACCTTAATCCCGAAACGGACTCGATTCTGCCCACCGCCGAATACCCCTCGCGGTCCTTCATGCAGACGTTGCCTCCCGGCGCAGTCCACTCTCCCGGAGGGAGGGCCAGGCGAATCCTGAGGGGTTTTTTGAAGACGCGGGTCGCAACGGATTCCGCGCGTCCCGCGGCGGGGCCGGCGAGGAATGCCCCGCGGACCGACGCGGCCGCAATCGCGGCCCAGACGGCGATTCCAAGGACGATTCGAATCTTCCTCACCGCGCTGTCCTCCGCAGGGTTCCGGGCGCCTTGCGCGTTGCGCCGGCTTGACGCGGGCGGGATGCCTCCCTGCCGGACGCCCGGCCGTCAGACCGCCCTCGCCTTAAGGTAGCCCGCAAGGAACGTCTCCAGGCAGGATTCGACGAAACGCTCTACCGCGGGGTATGAAGCCTCGTCCATCCGGACCTGGATGGAATCCGTGAATTTGAAGTTGTCCGTCACGTAGGCGGGGAGAATCACGTATTCGAACTTTACGCTCAGGAACTCCTGGACCTCGCAGTGGACGATGAGGAACGTGAGGTCCGCGATGCATGGGAACTCGTCCGTGTGCGTGAAATGGAGCTCTATCCTGTGCCTGTACTCGAACTCTTCCCTCATGACAGGCTTCTGGGAATTGCGGAACTGCGACGCGAGGAAGGACAGCCTCGGGGCGATTGCCGAATCCTGGATTTCGTCCGCGTATCTGTCGAATCTGAGGAGCATCTCGTTGCGCCGGCCCTCGTTTCTCTGGCTCAACGCCCTCCTGCCGGCCGCCTCATCCTCGGCGCGCTTTAAAAGCCGCCCGACGCTCTCCCGGAACGAGTCCAAATCCGACATCTGAAGCTCCAAAAACGTGGCCATTCTATCCGCGCCGGGACCAATGGTCAAGGCGCTCGGAAAACCCTTGACCCGGACACGGCGCCGGGATATTGATTCGATTTCCCGGTGCGGATTGGAGTCGTGTTCCATTGAGGTCTCGGGGTCATGAAATGCCCGGTCTGCGGAAGCGAAGGGAATCCGGAGGGATCCGCGTTCTGCGGCGGGTGCGGCGGGAGGCTGGGCCTGCCCCAGGCATCCGCGGCAGCTCCTCCCCGAAGGACCGCTGCCGCGGCGAGGCTCTGCATCTCGTGCGGATCAGAGCGAATCAGCCTTGGCGGAATCCCGACCTGGGCCGTCGTGGCCGCGGTGGTAGGGTTCTGCCTGGTCGGCGTCTTCTCTCTCCTCTTTCTTCTGGTGAGGGAGCCTGACCGGTGCCTTGACTGCGGCGCCGCGCAGCGCTGACGGCGATGGAGGCGTCCCATGTTCGACAGGATGGATCGGGCAATCGCCAAGTTCAGGAAGACGTGCGACTACGTCGAAATAAGGGTCGAAACGTCCCAGAGCACGGCCGTCGCCGTAAAGAAGACCGAGATTGAGAACGTCCGGGAAAGCATCTCCAAGGGCGGATGCGTGAGGGCATACCACAGGGGCGGAATCGGGTTCGCCTCGTTCAACGACCTCGACAGGATGGAGGAATTCGCCCGGGCCGCCGTGGACCAGGCGAAGCTGGCCGGGGGCGGGAAGACGCTGCTCGCACGGACCGAACCCGTCAAGGCGCACGTTGCGGCGCGAATCGCCTCGGACCCGAGGCGCGTGTCGGCGGCAGAGAAGGCCGACATACTCCGCGCATACGGGGAGGCCGCGCTCTCGTTCGACGGCCGAATCCGCGAGACGTCCATGTCCTGGCAGGACGCGTTCAAGACCGTGTATTTCATGAACTCCGAGGGAGCCCGCATTTCCCAGGAAAAGCTCGACATGGGGGGAGGGTTGGCCGCCATAGCGGTCGCTGACGGCAAGACGCAGGCAGGCCACCTTGGGTTCGGGTCGTCCACGGATTTCGGGTGCATCCGCGGCCACGAGGAGGAGTTCAAGGAGGAGTGCAGGTACGCGGTGGAACTCCTCTCGGCGCCCCCCATAAAAGGCGGCAAATACACCGTCATCGCGGACCAGCACCTGGCCGGCGTCTTCGCGCACGAAGCTTTCGGACACATGAGCGAGGGGGAAAAGGTCTCCGAGAACCCGAACCTGCTCGAAGTCATGAAGATTGGAAAGAAATTCGGCGGGGAAATCCTGAACATCTACGACACCGGATCCGTCGCCGGAAGCCGCGGATTCCTCGCGTTCGACGACGAGGGCGTGCCCGCCGGCAGGATCGACCTAATCGTCGCCGGCCGGCTCGCGGGCAGGCTGCACACGCGCGAAACCGCAGGCAAGGTCGGCGAGGCGGTCACAGGATCCGCAAGGGCCGTCAACTACACGTTCCCGCCCATCCCCCGCATGAGGAACACCTGCATCGCTCCGGGCAAGTCGCGCCTCGAGGAGATGCTCGACGGCATCGGCCTGGGGGTCTACGCAGTAAAGGCCCGCGGAGGCCAGGCCGGGGAGATGTTCACTTTCTCGGCCGCCAGGGCCTTCATGATCCGCGACGGAAGAATCGCGGAACTGGTCAGGAACGCCACCCTGTCGGGAAACCTTTTCACGACGCTGGCCAACATCGACATGATTGGCGACGACTTCCGCCAGCTCGAGGGCGGAGGAGGCTGCGGCAAGGGCGCCGCCGGGGGGTTCCAATTCCCCCTGCCGGTGGCCGACGGAGCCCCTCACATCCGCATCCGCGACGTCGTCATCGGAGGGCAGTAGATGATTGAGAAGATTCTCGAAATGGCCCGGAAGAAGGCCGATCAGGCGGAGGTCTTCTCGATTTCGCAGACCAGGACTTCCGTGGGCTTCGAAAACGGCGTCCTGAGGATGCTCAACACCGCCGAGACCTCCGGCGTGGCCCTCAGGGTCATAAAGGGCGGGCGCATGGGCTTCGGAGTGTCGTCCGACCTCTCCAGAATCGGGGAACTGGTCGACAAGACGACGGCGCTCTCGGAGATTGGGGAGAAGGCAGGCTATTCATTCCCGGGCGGATTCCAGCCCGTCCCGGACATCGCCCAGGGAAATCCGGTCGATTTGCCGGCCGCGAAAATGATTGGAATCGGGAAGCGCCTCGTGTCCATTCTGACCGGGCACGACGGATCGTTAGAAGCCGGCGCCGGGCTTGGGTGCGCAAGCGAGACCGTGCGGGTCCTCAATTCGTGCGGATTCGACGCTTCGTACACCTCGTCGACCTTCGGGGCCGGGGTTTCGGCGGAACTGGCGGAGGAAGGGAACATGCTGCACGTGCACGAGAGCTACGGCGGAGTCGTCGAGCCCGACGACTACGACGGCCTCGCGCGCCTGTGCATCGAGAAGCTCGAGGCCGCCAGGAGGAACGTGCCAATTCAGGCCGGCCGCTTCCGGGTCATCTTAAGCCCCGCCGCCCTCGCCGACGTGCTGACGGCCTTCACGTGGTACGGCGCGAACGGAAGCCTGGCGGCCAAGGGTCTCGGACCTCTGGTCGGGAAAATCGGGGAGAAAATCCTCGACGAGAGAATCTCGATTATCGACGATCCGCTCAAGCCCGGCGCCGTCTGTTCCTGCCCGTTCGACGACGAAGGCGTTCCTTCCCGAAGGAAGCACCTCGTCGAGAAGGGGATTTTCAGGGGGTTCCTGACGGACCTGAAATCTGCGTGGAAGCTCGGGATGCAGTCCTCGGGCAACGGATTCCGGCAGAAGCCGCTCGAGAAGGACAAGTCGTTCGCGGCCGGCGTGGCTCCCGACATATCGAACCTTGTCATGGAGCCGGGCGACATGACGGTCGATGCAATGAGGGCGTCCGGCGGCCCGACGGTCGAGATTCACCACCTGACCGGAATCCTCCTCGGGGACATGACTAACGGGGATTTTTCGGGCAACCTGGAGCTCGCTTTCAGGGTGAAGGACGGCAGGCTCGACGGCAGGGTCAAGAACGCCATGATTGGCGGGAATTTCTACGATCTGTTCTCATCCAACCTGGCGGGGCTGGGGGCTGAGCTTCATCATACGGGCAATTTCGGCGGAGGCACGGGATGGTTCCTGCCCTACGCCTGCCTGGACGACGTCTTCATCGCGGCCAAAGGATGAACGTCCCCGCGGCGGTGGCCGGCCGGAAGGCGTTCATGGATTGCCGGGGAGTGCGTGATAGTCGCTTAATCGAAGTATTCCTGTAGAAGTTGAAAGGATTTGCCGTAAGGCACGCGCGAAGCGCGCGATAAAACCCGGACGAGCCTGCACTTTACATCCCTGTTTGGTTCCGGCTAGTCTGGGTTATGACAGGCACCTGGTTCGCCGGCGCGCCGGCACAAGGAGGTGGATTGATGAAAGCAGCGGTATTCGTCGGACCGAAGCAGCGTCTCGAAGTGAAGGAAGTGGAGACCCCGAAGCCCGGAAGGGGGGAGATACTCGTGAAGGTCGCCGCCTGCGGCCTTTGCCACACGGACCTGCACTACATAGACCACGGCGTGCCGACGTTCAAGAAGCCGCCGCTGATTCTGGGGCACGAAATCTCCGGGACCGTGGCGGAAATCGGGGAGGGCGCGCAGGGATTCGCGAAGAACGAGCGCGTTCTGCTTCCCGCTGTGCTCACCTGCGGGACCTGCGAATTCTGCAGGATTGGCAAGGAGAACATCTGCGCGAACATGGTGATGTTCGGGAACCACATGGACGGCGGCTACGCTGAGTACGTCAAGGCGCCTGCCAAGGATACGTTCAGGCTGCCTGCGGAGATACCTCTCGAGGAGGGAGCGATTATCGCGGACGCGGTGTCGACCCCGTACCATGCCGTCAAGAACAGGGGCTGCGTTAGGCCAGGAGACAAGGTCGTGGTCATCGGATGCGGCGGGGTCGGGATAAACCTCGTGCAGGTGGCCGCCGCCTCGGGCGCTTCGGTCATCGCGGTGGACGTGGTCGAAGAGAAGCTGCAAAAGGCCAGGGAGCTTGGCGCATCGGAGACCATAAACGCCTCCGGGGATGATCAGCTGCACAAGAAGATAATCAAGATGACGAACGGCGGCGCCGACGTCGTCTTCGAGGTAATCGGGAACCCCGCTACCATAGACGCGGGCTTCAAGGCCGCCAGGACGGGCGGTAAGCTCGTCATCGTCGGATACACCCATCTCGACGTGCCTTTCAACGCCGGGAGAATCATGTTCCGCGAGATGGAGGTCGTGGGGTCGCTGGGGTGCAGGCCGGTCGACTACCCGAGGATAATCGAAATGGCCAGAATCGGAAAAATCAAGGTCCAGCCCCTGGTGACCAGGAAGTTCAAGCTCGACCAGATAAACGAAGGATTCGATTTCCTCCGGGCCGGAAAGGGCTTCAGGAACCTCATCGTTCCGTAGAGCCCTGCGGCCGGGATTTGCTTGCGCGCCGCCCGATGAAATGGTAGAGTTTCGCAATCCGGGCGGGGGATGCCCTTTCGGCTTTTCGCGGACAAAGGAGGTCAGATGAGGAGCCTGCTTGTTCTGCTCGTCCTCGGGGCGGCATCCGCCGCGTTCTCGGCAGGTTGTTCGAGCGAGGAGGAAAAGGATTCGGGGTCTGCCTCGCCCAGGGCGTCCTTCAAGAAATCCGGGAAGCTGCAGCCCATCTATTCCGGATTCAAGTCGGAGTCCACGTCCTCGACCCACATAAACGGGCTTATCAAGAAGTTCGACGGCGAGAACGACTCGCTCAGGAACGAAGCGCTGAACGAGGTCGTGGACATCGGCAAGCCCGCCGTCCAGTACCTCGAGTCCGCCCTCAAGGCCCCGAGCCCCAAGATAAGGGAATTCTGCTGCCTTGCGCTCGGAAGGATTTCGAAAATGCCGGGTGCGTTCATGCTCGACAAGGTCGTAGCCCTGTGCGATGATCCCGAAGTCAGCGTGGTCAGGGCGGCCTGCTTCGCAATCGGCAACATCGGCACCAAGGACCAGGCCGTCGCAAAGAAGGTGTTCTCCCTCCTGTCCAGCCCGGATCCCACGGTACGCAGCTTCGCCGCGGAATGCCTGAGGAAGATAAAATACTGGCCGGCAATCCCCGCGCTGATCTTCAACCATCTCCAAACCAAGGATGACGCCGAGGAGGCCCCGGACAAGGGCGCCAAGAAGCCCGAGCCGGCCGCAGGGGCCGGGAAGGCAATCGGAGCGGAATACACCGACCCGCTGAGGGCGTACGCCGCCGACGCGCTCGCCCACATCACCCACGTGGACTACGGCATCGATTTCCAGATGTGGAAGAAATGGTGGATCTACAACCAGGACTTCTACACGTCCGACTGGGAACGTTGACCGCCGCCGGACCTGCAGCCAGGTCGTCATCAGGGAAGTTTCAAACCCCTGGCATCAAGTTCAGAAATCATTCAGCGTTCTCAGCGTCGAATTCGCGTCAATGTTATTCTGCACTCCTTGAGCCAGTCACTTGAGCGGCGTGCCGTCGTAGGGGCAGTGGGTCCATTCCTTCTGCGAATAGAGCCTGTTGCAGAATCCGCACCTCGCAAGCGGCCCGGGCGGGGGCATGAACGTGGCGGACCGCACGTCCGCGAGGTCGATTGAGATCTTCCCGAAGTAATACCTGCCCTTCAGGAAGAACCTCTCCGCCGGATCACAGTCTGCCTTGAACGATTTGTCCTCGAAGTCCGTCACTTCGGCGGTCTTGCCTTCGAACCTTATGCTCTTGATTTTGCTGAGCTCGACGTTGACCGACCCCCTGCCGATCTTGAGCTTGAGCGCGTCTATCGGCTCCTGGGAGATTGAGAGCAGCCCGAGCCTTTCGCGGTAGAACTGGACGTCCTCCACGTCAATCTTCCTTCCCCTCGCGTCCTCGACGTGCGCCGTGATTCCGGATTCGACGTCCGCCGCCCATCCTTTCCAGGTGGCCTCCCTTGATTCGCCGCCGGCCGGCTCGGGATTCTGCCCGAGCAGCGCCGTGGAATGGAACCGGAGCCTGTTCCCGTCGTGGGGGCAGAAGCTGAATCCCCTCTGGGCCGAGTAGCGCTTGCACCCCTCGCAATACATAATCGGTATCTCCGGCGCGTCGAACTCCAGCGACGCGACGTCGCTGAGCAGTATTTCGAACTTGGTGAACTCGTACATCCCTGAAAGGGTTATCTTGACCTCGTTGTCGACTAGGGCTTCGAAGGTCTCCTTGAAGAAGCTGGTCATGACGGCCTTCCGCTCGTCGTCGGCGCCTTCGAAGCTCATCGACTTGAGCGAGGAGAGCGACACGAGGATCTCCGCTTTTCCCAGCTTGAACGCGAAATCCTCGATTGGGATGTTCTGTAGGTTGAAGAACCCGAGATGCTCCTTGAAGATCCTGATCTGGGTGACCTTGGACTTCGTTTTGTCCTTGTCCACGATCCATCCCGAGGCGGGCGCCTTCCGGGCGGTTATGGGCCCTTCTTCCCCCTCCTTCTCCTTGCCTGCGGACTCCGCGGAGGCACGCGGCGAGAATGCGGCGAAAAAGGCAACAAGGAGCGCTGCAGCGAGCAATCTTCCCATCGGTGACCTCGCGGTCCGGCCGGACGGCACGGACGAAAAATCCGACAAGGGAGCAACCGCGCATGCGATTGAACATCCCGACCTTGGGATGATAAATTCTTGGGAAGCCTTTGTCAAAGAGGGTATATTCGCTGCTTCCGGAACCGCGGTCCTTCTTGAAAGCGGACGTTGAATGCGCTCCGTGCACGACTGCTTCATTCGCGCGGCCGCCGCACTGCTGCTCCTTCTGGCCACCGCGCCGCCTGCCGGGGCGGGGGAAGTGCCGAAGCCAGCCGGCGAGGCGGCGGTCGATACCGAAACCTTCCCGGGCAGGTTCTTCATCGAGCATTCCCAGGGATTCCTGTTCCTGTCGGGCGGGTACGCGGACAGGACGAAGTTCTACGCGGCAATCTGGGACGAGGGATCGTCGTATTCCCTCGGCTTCGGCTACGAACCGTGCCCGGCGTTCAGGATTGGAACCTTCGCCTTCTACAGCGGTCACGACGATTCGGGACTGGGTGTCGACAGGCTCGACATGGGCCACGTGCGGCTCGGAGCGGCGCTCGCGGCGCCTCTTGCGCTCGATGCCGGCCGCTGGTTCGAAAGCTCGTCCCGCGTACGGCACGAGGGATTCGTCCCGGCCCTGTGGGCGGAAATCGGCTTGCAGGTCGTTGACACGACATGGGACGCCATGGGAAGGATTTTCGACAGGACCATCACGTTCAGCCTCGGGGCGAGAATCGAGATTGAGTACAGGACGGGTTCCCTTGGTTTCCTGATTTCGGCGGGTGTTTCGTACTGCGGGCCTCTGCGGCCCTCGGGATCCTATGGGTTCGACCCCGACGGCATGGTCTCGTTTCCCCTCAACGCCGGCATCAGGATATACATTTGAAGCGGCTGCCCGACATGCGCCGGACCGGAAAGAGGCTTTCTGCCCGGATTCTCTATGTGGCCATGGCCGCTCATGCGGCGCTGCTGGCCCAGGGCTGCGGAGCCCCGCTGCTCACGAATTTCGACGGGTTGGCGATGAACCAGGTTGTCGCGGACCGCGGCTGCGGAATCCCCTCCGATTTCCCGCAGAGATTCAAATCCGCTCTTGAAGAAGCGCTGCCTGGCGCCTGCGGGCTCGTCCCGGTCCGGTGGCCGGAGCAGGAGGCGGACTCCGTCCTGTTCGTGGACGCGCATGCCCGCAGAGGCGGATCGGAAGGCGATGCAGAGGTCGAGTACGTGTTCAGGACGTCTTCAGGCAGGCCCGTGTTGAGGGCCGTTCTCGCGAATCCGCCCGAACCGACCAGGCTCGGAATGCCCGGGACCGCTGCGGAGGTGCTGGCGGGATTTCTTGCCGAAGCAAGGCGCCCGGCGTGGCCGGATGCGGACGTCGGCGCAATGGTATGCCCGGCAGGAGACGGACCGGTCTCATGGGAGACCCTGGACGCCCCAGGCAGGCTGAGCGCGGAGGCATCCATAGGCGTGCTCGGAATCGGGCCCGGAAAGGCGGGATTCGGCCGCGGCGCCCCGGGCTACCGCGATGCCCTCGGAAGGGCATTCTCGGCGGATGCGGCCCTGAGACTGGGGTTCAACGGATATCTGGGCCTCGAACTCGGATTCGGGTACTCGTCGTTCGAAGGCCTTGCTTGCAGGAGCGGGGATGTCGAGATCAGGTTCGGGGACATGGACTCGAAGAGCCTCTCTGCGGGGCTTTCCGCAGGTTTCCCGATTTCATGCGGGACGAAATCCTCCCTTCTCTGGAGGTTCTATCCGCCGTTCCCGGATACGAGGGGGCTCTGGCTAACAGCGGACGCCTGCGGCGGGATTACATGGTTCTCTGATTTTGATGCGGTCGTGCTCAGGGACCATTCCGGCGGGGGATCCGCGTTCCCTCCGGGCGTGGAAATCGCGTATTTCGCCTCCGGGCCGGCTTTCTTCATGGAATTCCGCGCGGGAATCGAGATCAGGACCCTCGACGTCTCGGGTCTGATTATATCCTTCGGAATAGAGGCGGGAATCAGGCTTTCGGACGCGCCTCCAGAGGCGGCCGGAAAGGCGGCGGAGGGGGAGATGATGGTGCTCTTCCCGATCCGAGCCACGCTGAGGCTCGCGTTCTGACGGCGGCCACTGGCCACTTACTAAGGAGTAAGGATTGCGGGCGATGCCGGGATTCGACAGGGCAATCGGACCCGCCGGCGGAGCTTTGAAGTCGGCGGCGCTTTCGGCCGCGGCATGCCTCATTCTGGCGGGCTGCTTCGGATCCGACGATTCCAGGCCCCCGGCCAGACCGCGGCCTTCGCTCGATGCCATTCCCGAGGTGACCCGCATCTCGCCGCCCGTCGCAGCCTATGGATTCGCCGTGTCGGCCTTCGGATTAGGTTTCAGGACCGGCGCGAAGGTCAGGCTCGACGGAGCGGCCGTAGAGGTGTTCTCGGTGGCGCCGGACAGGATTTCGTTCCGCGCGGTCGCCCCGGAGGGACCTCGCAGTGTCACGGTCGAAAACCAGGACGGAACAAGCGCAACCGTGGAATGCGGGCTCACGGTCCTGCATTCGACCGCCATCGGCCCTGAAATCTCCTCGCTCAGCTGGGGCCTGGGACCGGTCGGAGGCGGCACGCCGCTTCTGATTAGGGGAAGGAACTTCAACGCAGGAGCCGCGGTGCTCGTCGGAGGAGTGCCCGCCACCGGAGTCGAGGTCTTCAATTCGGGGGTAATCCGCGCGATTTCGCCGCCGTGCTTCGGCCCTCCGGGACTCAAGCCCGTATACGTGACGAATCCCGGCGGCATGTACGCAATCCTGCCGGATTCATATGAATACGCTGACCTCGGGTCCGACGGCGCGGTGCTATTCGGAAAGGTCATGCTTGAGAAAAGGCAGCTCCTTCCGGAGGGATTGTCGCACCAGACGTACAGGGAGACGTGCCCGTTCGTCCGCGTGGAAGCGGTCGGGAACAATCCGCTCGACGGGTCCTGGACCTCGTATGCCGACGCATTCGGCTGTTTCCTGCTTAAGGTCAAGGCGCTGGCGCAGACAAGGCTCAGGGCCTTTTCCGCCGCCAGGGTTCCCCCTTCGCCGGTCGAGAACGTCCAGGTATTCAACAACGATTCCGCGAAATCCATGTATGGGATTGAGACCGCGGCGTTCGAAGTGCAGGCCGGGGCGGCGGTGGAAGTGGACCTCCTCGCGCCGTCGGCGGGACCGTATTATCCGGGGGGGGCATTCAACGTGGCACGGACCGCTGCCATGTCCGGAAGGTTCGTGGCCGTAAGGACCGGAATTCCCCTGCCGCTGCTCAGGATGTTCTGGGAAGCCGGCAACGCCGCCTATCTCTACACGTCGTACTTCACGCAAAGGGATTTCGGGTCCGGGGAAGTCCCGGCAATGTACGTGCTGGGCGGCGTGCTTGGCTGGCTCGGCGTGACCGACACGGACGAATACGACGATTCCGTGGTCGCGCATGAATTCGGGCATTTCGTCCAGTTCGCAACCGGGGTGGATTCGTCGCCGGGCGGATCGCACGGCGGCGAGCTCCTCGTCCCGAACCTTGCCTTTTCGGAAGGCTTCGCGAACTGGTTCGGATGCGCTGCGAGCGGCTTGAACAGGTACGCGGACACCTTGGGCTACGGATCGGGCGGATACATGCGGGTCAGGTTCTCCCCGGAATCGGTATGGTGGCAGTATCCGGTGGTCAAGGGGGCGGGCAGCGAGGAGACCGTGACCGAGGTGCTTTGGGACATGATTGACGGGAAGCATCCCATGCCGGACTCGGACGGGGACGGGGTCTTGATCGATTCCGCTTCCATCCTGAACGGCGTGGCTTCCTTCAATCCCGACCTGCACTTCACGTCATTGGAGACGCTCCTGGACGCAATCGCCGCCTCCGGGGATTTGAGCCAGATCGCCATGTCCTCGCTGCTCAAAAGCCCCGAGAACCATGGCATGCAGTATCCGCCGCCTTTGGGGCAGGGATTCCCTGCCGAGCTTGCGGACTCGGCGGACGGGTTCGTGGACGCTGTCTTGGGCTGGTATCCCGCGGATGCGGACTGGCGCTTCTGGCTCGCGGCGTCGAAGGGGAATCCGAGGAACGGCACGAACGGATTCAACTCGAGGAGATACTTCAGGTTCGAGGTCATGCAGGACTGCGACGTGAAAGTAAGGCTCGAGATCAAGGGGAGCGGATTGCAGCCGGAAGACCTGGATCTGTATCTCATCGACTCGAGCCACGGCGTCCTCGCGTCGTCGGCCTCCTCCGCCGCGGTGGAGGAGGTATCGTACCACTGCCTCGCAGGGAGGAAGTACTTCGTGGAAGTGCGCGGCTGGAAGCAGACCGGGCTTGGGACCTTTGCCTTCAGCAGCGCGGGATTCAGGATTGGACTGGTTAGGGAATGACCGAGGAATTTCGAAAAAGCGGATTTACCCGGAGCCGCCGTCTGAAGGCGGTTCTTGCGATGGGCGCATGCGCGGCCGTCGCAGCGGTCTTCCTTGCGGCACCGGGATGCAGCAAGAGCGGCACGCAATGGCCCGGGACCTGCGTGTCGCGCGCGTCCGGCAAGCTGGGACTCGCCCTTGTGTTCGACCTGACAGCGGAGCCTTCCGACGCCCCGGCCGGGCCGGTCCGCGTTTCCCTCCGCGCTGAGTCGGCCTGCAGCTTGAAGGGCGTGCGGTTCGGGATTCTGGCGCCTGCGGGATGGACGCTTTCGGGATTTGAAAGCGAGTGGACCTGTGATCTTGAACCGGATACCGCGATGGAATGCGGATTTACGCTCGTTCCCGGACGTGATTCAGATGGCGGGGCGCTTGCGGTACAGGCTGTTTCGCAGAATCCCGAAGCCGCATGCGAAGAGCGGATTTGGATAGGGCAACCCCGCCCTGCGCCGCCGGCCGCATCGGAGACCGATTCCGCGGGAAACCCGGTCGTGTATACGACGATCCCGGGAAGGAGGGATCAGTGAGAAAGATCTGTCTTCGCAAGGCTCCCATTCGAGGGTGAAAGGGGATTTGTTCCGGCTGAAATAAGGCATGCAGCGGCAAGGCTCGTCCGTACTTTCAGCCGTTCTCTTTGATTTTGTGTTTCTTGTACAGGTGGCGGAACTGGTCGTAGGTTACTCCGAGCTGCTCCGCGGCCTTCTTCTGGTTGTATCTGGATGCCGCCAGGGCGTCGAGGACCATCTTCTTCT
>DYIT01000017.1:51852-55625 GCA_020723505.1 Candidatus Kuenenia stuttgartensis | reverse complement strand
CTCCGGTCGCCGCCCGGACGGCATGCGCGGTCCTACTTCAGGAGGGACGAAGCGATTACCATCTTCTGCACTTCGTTCGTGCCCTCGTATATCTCCGTAATCCTGGCGTCCCTGTAGAACCTCTCCACGGGGTATTCCTTGACGTACCCGTATCCCCCGTGTATCTGGATTGCGTCGTGCGTTATCTTCGTGGCCGCCTCGGCAGCGAAAAGCTTCGCCATTGCGGACTCGACCGAACACCTGTCCTTGTGCTGCCTCGCCCAGGCGGCGTTGAACGTCAGGAGCCTCGCGGCCTCGAGCTTGAGGTGCATTTCAGCGAGCATCCACTGGATCCCCTGGAACGAGGAAATCGGCTGGCCGAACTGCACCCTCTGCTTGGAATAAGCCACCGCTTCCTCCTCCGCGGCGCGGGCTATGCCGACCGCCTGCGCGGCGATGCCGATTCGCCCGCCGTCGAGGGTGTACATCGCGATTTTGAACCCTTCCCCCTCTGCGCCGATTCTGTTGGCGGCCGGTATCCGGACGTTCTCGAAAACCAGCTCCGAGCAGGCCGAGGCGCAGATTCCGAGCTTGTCCTCCTCCTTGCCGGCCCGGAATCCGGGCGTGCCCTTTTCAATCGCGAAGCACGATATGCCCTTGCTCCCCTTGCTTCGGTCGGTTATGGCGAAGAAGATGGCGGTGTCCGCCACCGATCCGTTCGTGATGAAGTTCTTCGTGCCGTTGATAATGTACTCGTCGCCCTTCCGCACGGCCGTGGTGGACTGGTTCGCGGCGTCCGTGCCCGCGTTCGGTTCGGTCAGGCCGAAGCACCCGATTTTCCTGCCCGACGCGAGCGGGATCAGGAACTTCTCCTTCTGCATGTCGTTCCCGAACGTCTTCAGGGGATCGCAGACGAGGGAGTTGTTGACCGATAGAATCACTCCGGTCGTGGCGCATGCGCGCGAGACTTCCTCTATGGCTATGGCATAGCTCACGTAGTCCATGCCCGCGCCGCCCCACTGCTCTGGCACGGCTACGCCCATGAGCCCGAGTTCCGCGGCCTTTTTCACGTTATCGACGGGGAACTCGTGGCTCTTGTCTATGCGGGCAGCATTGGGCTTCAGTTCCTTCTCCGCGAAATCCTTAACCATCTTGCGCAGGACTTCCTGTTCCTCGGTCAGTTTGAAATCCATGGATAATCTCCTATTTCGCGCCCCCGGAATTCGAACTTCAATCGCTGTGCGGCGTATCCCGGTGAACCGGACATTCTACACCGCGGAGCGAATCGCGGCAACCGGATTCGGCATGAAGCGCGGTCAATCGCGCCTCCCGATTCTCTCCAGCTCCTCGAGCACCTCGCGTGCCTGATCAGCCATGCCCTGGCGCCGGTACATCCTTGCGAGGTTCCGGTAGGGAGTGGCGTAGGCGGGATCAATCCTTATGGCCTCGAGAAACTGCTCCTCCGCGGAGAAAAGGTCGCCGCGTTTCGACATGCACGTGCCCAGGTTGTTCCGCGCCTGCGCGTTTTCCGGGTCCGCATCCACCGCCTTCCTGAACCATTCCTCGGCTTCCGCAGGGCGGCCTCTCTCGAAATAGAGGTTTCCCAGGTTGTTCATGGTCGGGGATGATTCCGGTTCTTCGGCAAGCGACGCGAGGTACGCCTCCTCGGCCCTTGCGAATATCCCCATCGACCCGTAGATCATGCCAAGCGACCTGAACGAGGCCGCGCCGCCCGACCTCTCGACCGGGACGAATGCGACCCCCGCAGCCAGGGCGGCGGCGCCGAACGCCGCGATGACCCTCGTCAGCCCGACCGATTTGAGGGCAGAGGCGGCGCCGCATATCCCGTATCCGGCGAAGGGGAAGATTGCAACCGCGAAGGGCATGCGGTACCGCGAGGACACGAAGAAGGCGACTACGGTGCATGCGTAGACGAAGGCGAACGCGGCAATCCTGCCTCCGGACCGGTCGAGCAGCGCCAGGGCGGCCCCGGCAGCGGCCAGGACCGCGAGCAGGCCGAAGCCCGGCATCGGCAATCCGAGCAGCCGGGACCTTGACTCGTGGAAATGGTAGTTGTAGTCGAGAGGCGCCTCGTACGAGTTGAAGAAGAGCGCGGATTTCCTTCCGAGCAGCCCGAGGAATCCCGCAGGATCGTCAAGGACGCGTGAATACGCCTTGCGGTAGAAATGGGACGACACCTCGCTGCTCTTCAGCGGCCTTCCCTCCTCCTCCCGGGCCGCCGAGCGCGCCTTCATAATCTGGCCTTCCAGGCCGTGCGGCCCGGGAAACGCGGGCCTGTAGACCCCCGTGGCCCCCGGGCCGTTCCCGATGTAGAAGTTCACGCCGCCGTGGGCCGAAATCAGCACGAAGTCCTTCTCCGCGGCGTAGTTCCTCGCTGCCATTGCGGCAAGTGGAACGGCCGTTCCGAGCGCGACCGCCGCCGCGGCCAGGATTCTCCGCCTCGCCGGCGCGTTCCTTTCGAAAAGCAGGGGCCATGCCGCCGCGACCGGGATGAACGCCGCGATGTTCGGCCTGGCAAGCGTCGAAAGGCCAAGCAGAAGTCCCGCCGGCAGCAGAAGGAGCGGCCTGCCTTCAGAGGCGGCCCAGAGGTTCAGGAAGCCCAGGACGAGAAACGCCGTGACCGTCGGGTCGAGCAGCAGTCCGTCATAGAAGACCGACGGCGCGTAGAAAGCAGCCAGCATGCCCGAGACAAGCGCTGCCGGGGTCGATTTGAACGTCCTTTTCGCCAGGATGAAGACGAGCTCGCAGTTCACCATTCCAATCAGGGCCTGGGCCGTGTATATGTTCCTCAGGTCCGGGCCGAAGACGAAATGCGCGGCCTTGAGGAAGAGGGGATAGAGCGGGTTCCAGTTGCACGCAAGCCCCGGGTAAGAGAGGGACCCGGCAGCGAGCCTGTGGAAGAAATCAGCGTCGAGCACAGGCATGTAGGAGAAAGGATTGCGGTTCCACTCGGCGAGATAGGCTATCCTGACGGCGCCGGCAACGAGCAGGACCGCGACGGCGGCGGCCGTGTCGAGCCTGGCCGGCCGCGCGCCCCCCGGGCACGCGGCGCAGCCGGAAGACGCAGGGCTTTCCATCCGCCTGGACCTCAATCCAAGGACTTGAGGATTACTTCACCCCTGCCGGGCTTGAGCTCGCCGATGACCTTCGCCTGGAAGCCGGCCTTCCCGAGCTGCTCGACAATCGAGTCCGCGTAGAACCGGGCGGCCACCACGCAGAATCCGATTCCCATGTTGAAAACGCGGTACATCTCCGCGTCATCGACCTTCCCCTTCTTCTTGAGGAACTTGAACACCGGCTGGGGGTCCCATGACTTGACGTCAATCTCCGCGTCGCAGGTCCGCGGGATAACCCTGCTGAGGTTGCCCTGGATGCCGCTGCCGGTTATGTGTGCGAAGGACCTGATTACCTGCTTCACCTTGTAGTTGCTTATCAGGTTCGAGACGACGGATGTGTATATGAGAGTCGGCTTCAGCAGCTCCTCGGCCAGATAGCTGCCGAGTTCGTCCACCCACGCGTCAATCTTCATCCTGCACTTCTTGAACAGGATCTTTCTCACGAACGAGTAGCCGTTGCTGTGCAGCCCCGAGGACCTGATGCCTATTACGACGTCGCCCGGTATCGCGTTGGCCCCGTCGAGAATCCTGTCCCTCTCGACCACCCCGACTGCGAACCCTGCCAGGTCGTATTCGCCGGGGCTGTAGAAGTCGGGCATCTCGGCCGTCTCCCCGCCGATCAGGGCGCATCCCGCCTCGCCGCATCCCTCGACCAGA
>DYIT01000017.1:0-51842 GCA_020723505.1 Candidatus Kuenenia stuttgartensis | reverse complement strand
GCCGTCCCCCCGCCGAGAAGCGCCATCCCGGACTGATGGCAGCCTTCGGTGATTCCCTCGACCACGTACCTCAGCACATCGGGGTCAATCCTGCTCGTGGCGATGTAGTCGAGGAAGAAGAGCGGGGTCGATCCGCAAACGATGAGGTCGTTGACGTTCATCGCAACGAGGTCGATGCCCACGGTGTGGTGAAGGCCGGTCTGGAACGCGATTTTGAGCTTGGTCCCGACGCCGTCCGTGGTCCCGACCAGCACAGGGTCCTTGTACGTATCCCTGAAGAGCTCCTCCTTGAAGTTCAAGGCGAACAGCCCTGCGAATCCGCCGGGGGCGCCAATCACCCTCGGGCCGTGAGTCGACTGCACGGAACGCTGGATGTCGTCGATGAACTTGTCCTTGAGATCGAGGTCGACCCCGGCCTCCCCGTACGTCATCGGCTTTTTTAGCTTCGGCATGCGGACCTCTGTTTCAAATGCGGCCTGAAAACGCCGTCTGTCGGAACAGGATGCATCAAATACTCCGGGCGGCAATCCCGTCAAGGAATCCGGCCGCCCCGCGCAGGCGCAGGACGGTCTTCTCCCTGCCGAGTATTTCCATGCTCTCGAAAAGCGGAGGGGACACGTCGGACCCCGTGACTGCGACCCTTATCGCCATGAACAGCGCCCTGCCCTTCCAGCCGGTCTCGTCCGGAAGGGACCTGACGCCGTCCTCGACCTTCGCGAGGCTGAACTCCCCGACGCTCTCGATGCGGTCGGCGGCGAGCCTGAGGACTTTCGCGGCGTCCGCGGGATTGGTCTTCTTCGGGACAAGGAGCCCGGGGTCGTAGGAAAGCGCGTCCTCGAAGAAGAAACCCGCGACGTCCGCGAACTCGAGGAAATTCTTCATCCTCTCCTTCAAAACCCCCATCATTTGGACAAGACGCTCCCGCGACGGCCTGTGCTTCCGGATGAACTCGAGCGTGCTCCTGGTGAGAGCCCTTCTCCTCTCGTCCAGGGTCCTCATCTCGGCCGCGGCGGGCAATTCGGATTCGATTTCGGCGGTCAGCCTGCCCCGTTCGGCTTCGAGATAGGCGTAGAAGCCGAGCAGCCTGCCGACGCACTCCTCGTCCGTCATCTTCCTGATGTAGACGCCGTTGAAGTTGTCCAGCTTCTCGAGGTCGAATATCGGGCCGGAAGTCTTCACCCTGGACAGGTCGAAATCCCTGACCATCTCGTCGAAACCGAAGATCTCCGGGTTCCCCTCGGGGCACGATTCCCTTGGCGGGGGCGAATAGCCCATCAGGGAGAGGAAGTTGACCATGGCCTCGGGAAGGTACCCGGCGTCCCTGAACCAAACCAGCGACGTGGGATTCTTGCGCTTGGAGATCTTGGACTTGTCCTTGTTCCTCAGGAGGGGCATGTGGGCGAAGACGGGCGGCTCCCACCCGAACGCGCCGTAGAGGATGACATGCTTGGGGAGGGAGGAAATCCATTCCTCGGCCCTTATCACGTGGGTGACGCCCATGAGGTGGTCGTCGACCACGTTCGCGAGGTGGTAAGTGGGGAATCCGTCCGACTTGATGAGCACCTGGTCGTCCACCTGCATGTTCGAAATCGCGATCCTCTTCCTGAAGAAGTCGTGGCAGACCGTCTCGGATTCGTGGTCCACAAGCAGCCTGATGACGTACGGCCTGCCAGCCTCGAGGTTGGCCTCAATCTCCGCCCTGGAGAGCGATTTGCACAGGCCGTCGTATCCGATGGGAAGTTCCTGCTTCTTCTGAAGGACGCGAAGCTCCTCGATGCGCTTCTCGGTGCAGAAGCAGAGGTAAGCCTTCCCCCTGGCGACCAGGTCGTCGGCGAACTTCCGGTAAGTCTCGGACCGCTCCGACTGCCTGTAGGGCCCCGCGGGACCGCCGATTCGGGGGCTCTCGTCGAATCCTATCCCCAGCCATTCCATGGCATCGTAGATCTGTTCCTCGGACTCCTTCGTGGACCTCGACCTGTCGGTGTCCTCTATCCTGAGTATGAACCTGCCGCCCTGCTTCCTGCGCAAGGCGAGGTTAAACAGGGCGATGTAGGCGGTGCCCACGTGCGGGGAGCCCGTGGGGCTCGGCGCAATCCTGACGACGACATCATCGGGGGACACGGACGCCTCTCGAACCATCGGACCCGCCGGGCGGCCGGGCCGGAATCGACCACGGTGCCCGTCAGGCTCGCGTCACATCGCGCCCAGCGCGCGATTCGGACGGCAACATGACCCGGACGAGCCGGAACCGACATGGATGCGCAGTGAAGCTCGTCCGGGGCATATCACGCGCTTCGCGCGTGCCTTACCGAATATCTCTCAATTCCCGCAAGGTTCTTCTGCAAAGTGACTACATTATTGCTGCGCTCGCAATGGTCAAGCAAATTCCCATGGACCCGGCATCGCGGAATCCGGGTCATGAATCAGCGCCGTCCCTGGCCTGGATTTTCGCCCACGTGTCCTTCAGCGTGGCCGTGCGGTTGAAGACCGGCCTTCCGAGCTTCGAGTCCCGGTCGACGCAGAAATAGCCCATGCGCTCGAATTGTATGCGGTCCATCACGCCGAGCCGTCCTGCGGATGGCTCCGTCCTGCACCCCGCGACGACCTCGAGGGACGCGGGGTTGAGGAATTCGCGGAAGTCTCGCCCCGCCTCGCCCATGGGGTTCTCGACCGTGAACAGCTTGTCGTACATCCGCGCTTCCGCTTCGAGCGCGTGAGCAGCGGAGACCCAGTGGAGCGTTGCCTTGACCTTGCGGCCGTCCGGGGCGTCCCCGCCCCGCGTGGCGGGGTCGTACGTGCACCGGAGCTCGACAATCCTTCCGCCACCGTCCCTTACCACGCCTGTGCATTTAATCAGGTAGGCATACCGCAGGCGGACTTCGCGCCCTGGTGCGAGCCTGAAGAACTTCTTCGGGGGCGATTCCATGAAATCATCCTGCTCGATGTACAGGACGCGCGAGAACGGGACTTTGCGCGTGCCGGCGGACGGGGCCTCGGGATTGTTCACCGCCTCCACTTCTTCCGTCTTCCCCTCGGGGTAGTTCTCCAGGACCACCTTGAGCGGCCTGAACACGGCCATCAGGCGGGGCGATGTCATGTTCAGGTCCTCGCGCACGTAATGCTCCAGGAGGTCGAAGGACACGGTGCTGTTGAACTTTGCCACTCCTATGCGCTTGCAGAAGCCGCGCATCGACGCCGGGGAATATCCACGCCTCCTCATGCCCGCAATCGTCGGCAGCCTCGGATCGTCCCAGCCATTCACGAGACCGGCCTTGACCAGCTCGAGCAGCATGCGCTTGCTCATCACGGTGTAGGTCAGGTTGAGCCGCGCGAACTCAATCTGCTGCGGGTGGTAAATCCCGAGCTGGTCTATGAACCAGTCGTACAGCGGCCTGTGGTTCTCGAACTCCAGCGTGCAGATGGAGTGCGTGATCGCCTCGATTGAGTCCTCCAGCCCGTGGGCCCAGTCGTACATGGGGTACACGCACCAGCGGTCCCCCTGCCTGTGGTGGCTCGTGTGCAGGATACGGTACATAACCGGATCACGCATGTTCATGTTCGGATGCGCCATGTCGATTTTCGCGCGAAGCGTCTTGGAGCCGTCCGGGAACTCGCCCTTGCGCATCCGCTCGAACAGGTCGAGGTTCTCCTCCACGGACCTGTCGCGGAAGGGGCTGTTCCTGCCCGGCAAGGTCAGGGTGCCCCGGTACTCGCCAATCTGCTCGGCAGTGAGGTCGTCGACGTATGCCTTGCCCTTGCGGACGAGGTCCACCGCCCAGTCGAACATCCGGTCGAAGTAGTCTGAAGCGAAATACAGCCGATCGCCCCAGTCGAAGCCCAGCCACCTGACCGAGTCGATTATCGAGTTGACGTAGTCCTCGCTCTCCTTGGTGGGGTTCGTGTCGTCGAACCTCAGGTTGCAAAGCCCCCCGTACTCCTCGGCGATGCCGAAGTTGAGGCATATCGATTTCGCGTGGCCGATGTGCAGGTAGCCGTTGGGCTCGGGCGGGAACCGCGTGTGCACCCGGCCGTCGTACCGTTTCGTCTTGAGATCCTCGTCTATTATGTCGCGGATGAAGTCCCGCGGAACGGGCGTCTCTTCAGAAGCCATGCGCTCCTCCTGTCTTATAGGGTCGATGCCAGAGGCGCGCATTATACCCATAACCCGGACGAGCTGGAACAAAACATTGGTGCAAGTCAACGCTCGTCCGGGTCATTCCATGCGCTACGCGCGTGAAGCGGCAGATTCCCCTTTGCGGGTTATTTAGAACGTATTCGATTTTCCTTTTCCATGCCGTCTTCCCTCCCGTTTCCTTGGATTCCAAATATTCGATGTTCCGGCATTCATACCTTAGCACCTCATCCTTCGGAAAATCATACCGGAACGACTCATGGGCCGATGCCAATTGAGAGGAGAAAAGCGCAACAATGAAAACCCATTGCTTCATCGTACTCCTTCAGTCGGTCTGCCTTCATGTGCCTGCCGACTCTATTGCCGACTCTCGAACTCCTTCACTAGATCTCCGCCGAGGGTCTTGAGCATCTTCCGCAAATCCGGTTCGGCCGACTTGAGAGAGGATCTCCGAAAGGCGGCGATCCTCATCCCGTCCAGCCGGAAGACCGCGAAGTCGGCTGCGACCTCGCATCCCCCCTGCTCGGCCGACCTCAGGTTGACAGAGGCTGCCGCGACCAGTTCAGGCGTCCTGGTGAACGCTCCCAGCCTGAATGCGCGGCTGACTAAGCTCGTGACCGCCATGCCGAGATCAGGCCTGCTCCCGCTGTAGGCGTTTAGGCTGAAATATCCGTTTTCCCTGACCTCAACCCCCGATTCCCTGCACAGCATCTCCGCAATCCCGTCGAGGCCTTCCCTCTTGAGGATAATCCTGCTCCCGATACGGACGCCACGTCTTCCAAGGTGCTGCATTATTCCCGCCTCGATGGAATCCTCCATCGCCGTGTTCCTCTCGCCGTCGCAGAGCACGACCGGCGGGACGACAAGCATGCTCTCCTTCACGGTTCTGCGTTTCGCCCTGTAGGGGTCTTGAAGGAATCCGGAAGGCTCCGAGGGCTCGTATCTGACAAGGAGGTTTTTTACCGCGTCCGAGTCAATAATCCCGGCGAACGCATGCCTCCCCCGGATCTTCCCAATGCAGTCGCGGGCGCCGAAAATGGACTCCAGCTCAAGCGCCTTTGCGATTATCTCGATGCATCTCGGTCCCACTCCCTTCGCGGCTTCGACTGCCGCGACGTCGAGCAGGGACGAGGCCTTCCTGCGCAACCCGAGGCTGTTTGCGCAGACGGCTGCGTCCTCGAAGTCGGCCTGGGCTTTGTCGAGTTCGCCTGCCTTCTCCCCCAGCCTGCCTCGACCTGAAAGCGCAAGCCATACGTAATAGAGCTTCGACCCGGCCTCGTTGCGCCGGGATATGGCTTTGTCGAGGAGGGCAAGAGCCTCCCTTTCACCGCCCTCACCCCCGAGGCAAAGCAGGAGACATCCCGCCCTGGCCGTGGCGTTCGGGCATGTCTCGATGTCGGGCAGGCAGCCGCGGATGAATCCGGCGGCCCTGCGCTTTTCACCTTTGCCTATCATGTCCTCGGCCTGATCCGCAAGTATCATCGCATGCTTGCGCCTGAATATCCCCTCTATCGCCTTCGCGAGGTCGGATTCGAGCGTGTGCGCGATGACGACAGCTTCCCCAACCTGGAAATGAATGAACTTGTAGTCCGTGGCGTTTGCTGAAACGCTGCTCATGAGCCAATCAGTGTGGCGTTCGTCCGTCGATACCCATACGTAGACGTTGCATCCCGAGCTCCCGCTCTCGACACGCTGCGCCCGGCATGAAAAAGGTATCTTCTTTTCCTTGAAATGATTGACTACCGCAAGCATCAACGCATGATTCCCGCCGCTCTCTGTCGCGTCGCCCTGAGCCCAGCCCGAAAACAGGTCGAACGGCGCGAGGACCCATTTTCCGAGCTTCTCGTCAAGTTCCTTCCCGCCACTGAAGAAAACGTCATCAGCGGGCTTGTCGGTCGGCGTGGAACACCCACACCCGCAGCCGGAGCCTCAGCCGGCGAACGCGTTTCCCGGGTATATTGCGGCAATGAGCAACATCTGCAGGCAGCAGAAGACGGCAGCTGTCTTCATTTTCACCTCCATGCATCCTGCGCCCGGACAAGCCGGTTCACGAAGGAATAGCCTCTATTATTTACAATATCATTTCGCTCGATTCCGCGCAATGGGAACAATCAAAACAATGTACGTGATGAAGGGTTGGCTTTGGCAATGATGGGTGACAGCGGCAGTCGCCCCACGTGTCGAAGACCCGCCCGGGAACAGTCATGCGAAGGCAAGCTGTGGCGCGCTTCTACCCTATCGGAGCCCAGGCAAGAGGCAAATCAGGATCGAAACCCGTTTCGCCAGGCTTTACGAACCTCCCCTTTGTCCAGTTCTCCGCGCCGGTAATCGCGGCCGACCAGACCGGCGGATTGCTCGTGCCGGTAACGGGATTTGTACCGTTCGGGTTCTGCATCACCGTTCCCTGCGGGGAAATCGCGTATACCCGGTATCCGGTTTTTCCCACTGTCTCCGGCCATGCGTAGGCGATGTAGTTCTCTTCGTTGATTTTGGATTGCCGCGGTGTTGTCCCGGCTGACGTGCTGTAAACAGACGTTCCACTGCTTCCGTCATCCGAATTGCAGATGAAGACCGAGAAGCAATAGCCGCTTTTCTTCGAGATGCTCGCATTGAAAACCCCCGGAATGTAGGGCGAATTCGCGACGTTGATGCCAGAAATCCTGCAATTCTGGTTTCCGGACAATTCGACCAGGAAACCGTACTCGCCGATGCCGTTCCGGTTCGCGTCCACGAGCGCTGCCGAGCGGAACTGCTCCTGCCCGGCCGATATTGCCTTGAGAGTTCCCATCGGAGATGTCTCGCCTGCTCCGATTCTTGCATGTGAACACTGCGGGATTGAGATTGCTGCAATCAACGCCAGCGCTGTGAAAACCATGATTAAATCGAGGAATCGCCGACCTTTATTCTTTTCTTCCATGGTTTCAAACATCCATAGGTGCGTGATACATTTCACGCGGTTAATGATTCTACTCAGGATAGACTGATCGTCATCCCGATCATGGATGCGCCTTTCCGCACACGATGATTCTGTTCTCGCTCAGGAACGGATACGGCGACAATACCCGCTCGATTACGAATCCCGCGGCAGCGAGGTCCGATTCGAACTCGGCCTTCGTGCATGCGAAACGAAGCGTCGGCCTTCCCCGCAAGGCAGCGCGCGCCATGCGGAGGAGATGTTTCGCGGATCGTTTCTCGAAATACGTGCAGATAAAAGCTTCGCGCGTGACCCTCGCGATTTCCGACAGGCATGCGCGCCTCGATCCCGAGTCCGGCAGATGGTGCAGGAATCTCAGGCACAGGACAGCGTCTAAAGCCCCGTCACGGAACGGGAGCCTGAACAGGTCGGCCGTGCAGGGCGCAGGCTTTCCGGGTGCGGCCGACGCGGCCCTCCTGATCATCTCGAACGAACGGTCGAGCATGCAGGAGAACCTGAACCCCGCAAGGAGCGTCGAATAGCGCCCGGTGCCGCACGGAGCGTCGAGGACCGCCGATTCCGCCGGAAGCGAGGCGATGAGCCTCTCAATAATCCTCCTCTCCCTCGACCTGTGCCTGTACTGGCCCGTGCCGGAAGTCTGATAACCAGCGTAGCGTTCGGCGACCTCGGGTCTGGCGTACCATTCCGCAATCTTGCCGCGCGAGTCCGCCTCGGCATCGGTCTCTTCCGGTTTTTCAGGTTTTCCCATGTGAATCAACCCGAAAGTTTCTGGAATTATTGATAGCCAACGCCGCACCATTAACCTGGATTCCGGCATTCGCCGGAATGACGATTGAATACATCAGGACACAGTCTGCGTCACGGCCCTCTGCCTGCGTCCCCTCATCGCCTCCTGTATCTCCTGCTCGCATCCTTGAGGAATTCGCGCTCCTCGTCCGACAGGCTCGCGATGCCGTTCTTCGAGATTTTATTGAGCAGGTCATCGACCCTGCGCTCGACCGCGTCCATGTCGCCATACTCGGGCATTCTGGGTCCGAAGGGCTCATCCAGGATTCTCTCGCCCGTCAAAGGCTGCGGCATGGATTTACCGCGCTTGAATCCGCCGAACAGGGACAGGACCCTCGCGATTCTGAGATCGACGTATCTGTAGAGGACCGCGAAAAGCGCCCCGCCGAGGTGTGCGCAGTGCGCGACGTCCGAATTCTTGCTTTCGAATAGCAGAAGCAGGTCGGTCCCGACGAAGAGGATTGCAAGCCATCTCACCTGGAGGGGAATTACTCCCCAGACGTAAATCAGCTGCCTGGGCCTGAAGAATGCGTAGAGTACGACGACTCCGACCACTGATCCCGACGCCCCGACCGAGGGCGCGGGCGTGCCGCTAATCGCGGCCCACGCGACGTAGCAGACGCTCCCGAGCAAGCCCGCGGCCAGATAGAACGCGAGGAAATCCCTCCTTCCGATGATCTCCTCGAGTACCCTGCCGAACATGTAGAGGAACCACATGTTGAACAGGATATGTATGAATCCCGCGTGGATGAAGGTCGCGGTCAGCAGCTGCCACACCCGGAACCTTCCCAGGACTCCGTCGGGCCAGAGGTAGAAATACTGGCGAATGAAGTCCGCGAGCATCCTGTCCCTGAAACCGTCCGACACCAAGGTGAAGGCGAACACGCAGGAGTTGGCGATTATGAGCCAGGCGGTGATGGAAAGTCCCTGGGCCTGGGAGAGGGCCGGCATGGCTCTCTCCGCGTCGTCCCTGTAGTAGTCCCTGTCGTACAGGCTCATCGGAATTCCGGAAAAATCGTTCCCGCATGTCCCGGACGAGCCGGAACCACCGGGACGGAAGTCCGGCTCACACGGGTCGTATCACGCGCTCTGCGCGCGCCATACGGCAACTTCTTTCAGTTTCAACAGGATTACTCAAATCAAGCGGCAATGATCCGAATCATGTCCGGCCATGTTCAGGATAACAAGTTTCGGCCCCGGGCGCAGCAGCACCTGTTTGACGTTATTCCGGCGAAGGCTGGAATCCGGAAATATCCGGGTTAGAATCGCGGAATGGAAGCGAACGTCTACAGGGAAAGCGCCAGGCGGATTTGGATTCACCTGGCCGTGGGCGCGGCGATGACGGCCGTGCCGATCCCGTTCAGGCTCGAGGGCCTGTTCCTAGTCCTGTTCATCGCCGGCCTGCTCGTGACCGCGTCCGCGCTCGTCGCGGCGGCGCGAAAGGCGGGGGGCCTTTCGGAATACGTCAGGGTCTCCGACGAATCAGTCGACTACGTCAATCCCCTGTCCAGGGGTTCCTCGCTGTCCCTGCCCTTGGCGGACGTCTCGGCCGCGAAGTTCGAGAAGAAGAAATTCGGGCTCACGGGCAGATCCTCAGAGATGTGCGCGATAATCGAGCTTTCCACGGGCAGGAAGCTGACCCTTACCGAGCGGTTCCTCCCTTCCGGGATTCTGGAGGCGCTCGTGAAGGACGTCTGCGCAAGGATTGATGCCCGAGCGTTAAAGGGCGCTCCGGATGATTCGGCGGCATCGGCGCCCGGAGCCGCCGGCGGATCCGATTCCGCAGGCGGGGAAGGTGCCAGTGAAAAGCGGCAATGACATGGGCGGACTGCCTTCAATCGGGCTCGTGTCCCTCGGGTGCGCGAAAAACCTGGTGGACTCGGAACGCCTTCTCGGCCACCTCGCCGCCGCAGGATTCCCGGTTGCTATGACCGCCGACGTCGCCGACGTCCTGATTGTGAACACCTGCGCATTCATCGGGGACGCGACCGCAGAGTCCGAGGAGCAGATTCGGCGCTGCCTGGGATTCCGCGACGGGGGCGGCGCGGAGCGCGTAATCGTGGTCGGGTGCCTGCCGCTGAGGGGCCACGCATCCGACTTGCTCGCGAGGGCGGACGCGGTCTTCGGGTCCGGGGAGCACGAGGCGGTCGAACGCTTCCTGAAATCCGGATCCCGCGTCCCTGCAAGGCCTGCCCTCGTCAGGCACTGCATGGAGGGCGGCAGATTCAGGCTCACCCCCGCCCACTTCGCCTACCTCAGGGTTTCCGAAGGGTGCGACAACCGCTGTTCGTATTGCATGATACCGTCAATCCGCGGGCCGCAGTCGAGCAAGAGCCTCGCTGATCTCACGGCGGAAGCCGGCGAGCTCGCCCTGAGCGGTGCGTCCGAAATCGCGCTTATAGGCCAGGACGTCGCCGCCTGGGGCAGGGACGCGGGCGGGGCGGGCCTCCCCGGCCTCCTAAGGTCGATCGAAGGCGTCCGCGGGCTAAGACGCGTGATGATGCTTTATCTCCACCCCGCGCACCTCGGCATGGAAGTCGTGGATGCGGCGGCTGCCGGCTCGGCTATTGCCCCTTATTTCGACATCCCGATGCAGCATGCGGACGCGGATCTGCTTGCGGCCATGAACAGGAAGCACGGCCCCGGCCTTCTCAGGGACCTTGTGTCCGGCATAAGGAGGAGAATACCGCATGCCGCCCTGAGGACGACCTTCATCGTTGGATTCCCCGGAGAGACGGAAGCCGCTTTCCAGCGCCTGCTGGACTTCGTCGAATGGGCGCGATTCGACCGCGTCGGGGCGTTCGCCTATTCGAGCGAAGCCGGAACTCCGGCGGCCGGCCTTCCGGGCCAGATATCGGAATCCGAGAAGCAGAGGCGCCTTGGCATCCTCCTCGGGACCGCCTCGAGGATATCCAGGGAGAAAAGCGAGGAGATGCTGGGCAGGGAGTTCGAGGTCGTCGTGGACCGCGAGAGCGCTTCCGGCAGGGGCGTTTTCGAATGCAGGTCGTTCAGGGAGGCATTCGACGCCGATCCCGTGATCCTCGTGAGAAAGAAGGGCCTTACCCTCGGATTGTGGGGCCTCGTCCGGATAACCGGCGTCAAGGACCTCGATCTCAGGGGCGTGTGGCTCAAGACGATCTGACTTTTCCCGCCGATTCCGGCGGTTTCGGGGCGAGCCATGTTTGTTCGGGAATCCCCGGAGATTCAAAGGACCTCGCGATGACCAATGATCGCGCTGATTCGGGCGTGCAGGCGCCCCGCAAGGCTTTGGCGTCGCCGGCGGCGATAGTCGGCTGTTTTTTCGGAGTGGGGATGCTGCCGCTTTTCCCGGGCACGTGGGCGTCCGCGGCGGCTGGAGGCATGTACGCCGCCATGGTCGCCGCGGGCGCGGCGAACCACGCCTCCGTCGCGGGCCTTGCGCTGTTCTTTTCCGCATTGGCCCTGATCGCAGGCTCCGGGGCGGAACGCGCGTTCGGCAGGAAGGACCCGCCCCGGTTCGTGCTCGACGAGTTCGCGGGATACTTCCTGACCGTGTCGTTCCTCGGAAGCTACACTTACCTGGCCGGATTCATCGGATTCCTGGCCTTCCGCCTTTTCGACATAATCAAGCCCTTCCCAGCGCGCAGGCTCGAGCAGCTTCCCCGCGCATGGGGCATCCTTCTCGACGATCTCGCGGCGGCGGTTTACGCCAACTTGACTTTGCGGCTTGCCCTGCTTATATTCGGGTGGGTATTTACGAATCGAGGCTGAGATGGACGAGGGGACACCTACAGGAACCGCCGAGATGCTGGACCTGCTCCGAAAGAGCGTCAAGAACGTCAAGGGCGGAGATGAGGCGCTGAAGTGGCTTGCGGAGCGCGAAAGCAGGACTACGGCTCTGGAGCAGAAGCTCAAGAAGCAGCAGATTGACTTCTCTACCGTGATTGAAATCGCGAACCAGGTCAATTCCAAGGGCCTGGACTTGAAGAGGATAGAGGGGTACGTCATTTCCATGCTCCGGGGCCAGTTCGGGGTGCTGCATGCCTTCGTCATGAGGCAGAGCCTTCCCGACGACGCCGTCATGGAGGTGACGGCGCCTCCCCGCACCAGCGGGGACGCGATTGCGTTCGCGTCCGACGGCCCGATTTCAGCGAGCCTTCTGGAGATTGGCAGGCCGCTTTTACGCGGGGAAATCGAGGAGCTCACGGCCCGGGTTCCGGAGTTCAAGGTCTTCCTTGCGGGAAAGACGGAGCTCCTGGTTCCGCTCATCCACTCCGGCGCGAGGGAGGGGAAGAGCCTGAAGGGCGTCATGTGCCTCGGGGGCAAGATAGGGGGCGCGAAGTTCGCCGACGCCGACAGGGACCTCCTGTCCCTTCTTGGGGACATGATTGCGATATCCCTCCACAACGCGCAGCTCTATCACAGGTCAATCATCGACGGATTGACGAAGGTGTATTCCCGCGGTCATTTCGACGTCCACCTCTTCCAGGAGATTTCCCGCGCGAGGAGGTTCCTGCAGAGGGAGGAGAACAGGCTCAAGCCGGACAGCGAGACGAACAAGTTCGTGTCGCTCGTGATGGTGGACATCGATCATTTCAAGAAGTTCAACGACACCTACGGCCACCAGACGGGCGACAAGGTGCTCAAGTCCGTGGCATACGCGCTCCACCAGTGCGTGAGGACCATGGACGTGGTCGCGCGTTACGGGGGCGAGGAATTCGCCCTGATCTTCCCGGAGACGAGGAAGTCCGACGCGCTGAACATCGCGGAGAGGCTGCGGAGCTCTGTCGAGAAGATACCGATTGATCAGGAGACGGGCGACTCTTCGAAGATAACGATAAGCCTCGGCGTGGCCACGTTCCCGGGCGACGCAGAGGACATGCGGGGGCTCATAAGCAGCGCGGACAAGGCGCTCTACAGGGCCAAGGGATCGGGACGTAACAGGGTTTGCGACGCCGCTCTGGCCGAAGGCGGGACATAAGGAGAATTCATGGCGGAGAACAGCGACGCGAAAGGCGGGAAGAAGCCGTCCGACAAGGTCAAGGCGAGGAAGGCTCCCGAGGAGGCCAAGCCGGCGCGCAAGGAGTCCGGCAGGCAGGAATCGGCGGAGCCCGAGAAACACAGGCATCACGAGAAGGCGACGGATTCGGACAGGAAGAAGTCATCCGAGAAGTCTCCGGACCCGGACAAGAGGAAGTCCGCCGAGAGGGCGTCGGAAGGCGATAAGGACAGGAAGCGCCCGAAGAGCAGGAGCCCCGAGAAAGAGGACTCCGGCCGATCGAAGGCGCTCAAGGCCGGCGAAGGGAGGCAGAGGGCGGCTCAGAGCGCGTTCCTCAAGCCCGAGGGCATGCGCCTGTCCATCAAGTTCATCACAATCATCTCCGCGATGGTCTTCGTCCTGCTCGTCATTTTCTCACTGGTCATCTACGCCATTACGGGGACCAACCTCGAGTCCGAAATCGAGGATTCAGGCGCGCACATGGTGAGCTCGGTAGCCGGAATCGCCACCGCGTACTTCGAGGAGAGGAGCCTCCTCAGGACGATGTACGCGGATTGGCTCGAGAAGAAACGCGAGAAATCCGAGGACGATTTGGAGGACAAGGCGCAGAAGGACGAGGCCAAGAGGAAGGAGAAGGTGGCGGAGTACGCCACGCTCGTGAAGCTCGCGGCACAGAGGTACAACGAGTATCTCGAGGCCCTGATTTCGATGGGCAAGAAGAAGGGCGCGTCCAAGGTCCTCAACGCCTTCACCGTCTGCAAGGAGAAGGAATACAACCTCAATCCCAGGGCTACGTCCGCGATTTCCAGCCTCACGGAAAAGAGGAAGTACACGTGGCTCGGCGAGAACACCGACATCTTGATCCAGGAGGGCTACATCAAGAGCGAGGACGTGCCCTCGAAGAAGACGTGGCTCTTCATTAAGCCCATCATTGTCAGGGGCGACGCCAAGGGCGACGCTATGATCGCGCTCTCGGCGCAGATTATCGCGGACGCCAAGAGCAAGCTTTTCACGAACATACTCGTGTTCACGCTGCTGTCGGTCCTGGTGGGCGTCGGCGTGTCCTTCATCCTCGCCGCCCAGATCTCGCAGCCCCTGATGAAGCTGCTCGAGGACATGTCCCATGTGTCGAAGGGCAACCTCGACCACCAGACATTGCCGCATTCCAAGGACGAAATCGGCGTGCTCGCCCGGACGTTCAACGCCATGACGCAGAGCCTCAAGGCCGCGAAGGAGCTCGAAATCCAGAACCAGGCCAGGGAACACGACCTCAAAATCGCTACTGAAATCCAGGCCGGGCTCCTTCCGTCCAAGATTCCGCAGGTCGAGGGGTTCGACATCGCCGCGTTCTACCAGCCGAGCAAGGAGGTCGGCGGAGACTACTACGATTTCATACCGCTGGACGAAAACCACATGGGCATGGTGGTCGCCGACGTGTCGGGCAAGGGCATTCCGGGATCGATGGTCATGACCATGGCCAGGAGCCTCATCAGGATGGAGGGGGGGACCAACTATTCGGCAGCCGACACGCTCAAGAAGGTGAACAGGGTGATTGCCAAGGACATCCGGCGCGGGATGTTCGTGACGGCAATCTACATGATTCTCAAAATCAAGGAGCGCAGGCTGCTGGTCGCATCGGCGGGGCACAACCCGATGGTCGTTTACAGGAAAGCCAAGGGCAAGTACGATCTGGTCAATCCGAACGGGATTGCGCTCGGATTCGACAAGGGGCCCATATTCGAGCGGACAATCAAGGAAGAGGAAATTCAGCTTGAAAAAGGCGATCGGACTGTTATATATACCGACGGGATTACGGAGTCGATGAACTCCTCGAACGAGGAGTTCGGCGACAAGACCTTCTACGAACTTATCGTGAAGAATTCGGAGCAGAACTCAAGCAAGTTCATAAACGCGATTATTTCGGCTGTCAGGCAGCACCAGGGAGACGCCGAGCAGCATGACGACATCACCGTATCGACGCTCCAGGTGATCTGATTCCGGGCGTGCGCGGGAAATCGGGTGCCCCGGAGACCGGGCAACTCAGCGGTTTGCATCAGGGGCTTTCAGATGGGAGACAGCGGCGGAGCATCGCTGGAAATCGAGAGCAAGACCGAGAATCTTGCCAAGGTCAGGGAATTCATGTCATCCCAGGTGTCGGCAAGCAGGCTGGAGGGGACTGAAAGGAACAAGGTCGTGCTCGCCGTGGACGAAGCCGTCGCGAACATAATAAAGCACGCATACGAGGAGAACCTCGTTGGCAGGATATCGGTCTCGGTCCTCTTCGACCCGGACCGGTTCGAAGTGCAAATCCAGGACTCCGGCAAGAAGTTCGACCCGAATTCCATAAACGACGTCGATATCATCCAGCACGTGAAGGAGGGCAGGAAGACGGGGCTCGGGATTTTCCTCATGAGGCAGATCATGGACGAGGTCGAGTATTCGTTCCGGGAGGGGCACAGGAATCAGCTCCGCCTCGTGAAGTACGTGAAACCGAAACCAAAGGCCGGCTCCGCAAGCGGGGTGAAAGGAGCGTAAAATGGCCGGATTTTCCATCAAGACCGAGAACATGAAGGACGCGGTGCTCGTCCGGGTGAACGGATTCCTCGATGCGCATACCTTCGAGCAGATGGAGAACACCATAAACAACCTCTTCAACGACAACGTATTCCGGATAATCGTGGACCTGAACGGCGTGGACTACATCTCCAGCGCGGGCGCGGGCGTCTTCATCGGGGCAATCGGCACCGCCCAGGAGAACAAGGGGAACATCATCCTGATGCAGCCCACCGCGCACGTGAAGGAGGTATTCGACCTCCTCGGCCTTTCACAGATTTTTCACTTCGCGGACGATGTCGATTCGGCCGTCAAAATCCTGTCTTCCTGAACCGCGCCGGCCCGGCACGTCGGCTCCGGATCGCGGGACGGCCCCGCCGGAGCCGGACGCGCAGTCCGGACCGCGCATCTGCCCCTCCCTCCCGATTGCGTCTGCACTCCTCGCCCTGTGCCTGCTCCTCGCCTCCTGCACGGCGGAAGAGCAGCAGGCGGGCGAGACGTTCATTGCCTACCGCGACCGGATACGGAACGACTCCGCCGCCGTGCGCGGCATCCCCGTCTACATAGTCAACAGGGGGAACTCGAAGTACGTCAAGGACGGGGCCGCAGTGATAAACGGGCTCAAGGTCGTCTCCGACGGCAACATGGCCTGGTTCCTCGAGCAAATCGGGGAACTGGGGTTCTTCGGGGATTCCTCGGAATCCCAGGACATGAAGTCCGCCCTGGAGTCGCTGCCGAAATCGCAGCTGATTGTGGTCGAGAAAGACGGCAGGATTCGCGTTCTCGCCGGCGGGACGCCGGACCCGGGTGAGCCGCAATCCGTGGAAAGGGCGAGGAATTTCTCGAGAATAAAGATGGCGCTCGTCGAGCTCTCTCAGGACCAGACTTCCTTCCAGGTCGTTCCGAACAAGGAGGGCGCGGCCTACTTCACGAGGCTGCAGAAGGAGCTCGAGGAGAAGTGGAGGAAGCAGGAGGGCGGCAATTGAAGGCGGCTGCCGTAATCCCTGCGAGATACGGGTCCACGAGGCTTCCCGGAAAGCCGCTGCTCCGCGACACGGGCCGCTATCTGATTGAGCACGTCTGGCTCAGGGTGAGGCAGTCGAAGAGGATATCCAGGGTCGTAATCGCGACCGACGACCTCCGCATCCTCGCGGCCGCCGAGGGCTTCGGCGCCGAGGCGGTGATGACGAGCCCTTCCCATCCCTCCGGAACGGACAGGGCCGCCGAGGCCGCAGCCGCAATCAGCCCGGCTCCTGAAATCGTGGTCAACGTCCAGGGCGACGAGCCCGAAATCGACCCCGCCGACCTCGACGCCCTCGTAGACGCGGTGGACTCCGATCCGGACGCGGGCATGGCGACCCTCGCGTACGAGTTCGAGGGCGACGCCGGCGAGCCTTCGCTCGTGAAGGTGGTGACCGACTCCTCCGGCCGCGCCCTGTATTTCTCGCGCGCGGCGGTGCCCTTCTACAGGGAGGGTTCGGGGCCGAGGCTGGAGCACATCGGGGTCTATGCGTTCCGCGCCGGGACCCTGAGACGCTTCGTCGGGCTCCCCGAGTCGCCCATCGAGAAGGCCGAGAAGCTCGAGCAGAACCGGGCCCTGTGGTGGGGCATACCGATAAAAGTGGTCAGGACCCGCAACAGACCCGCGTCGATAGACACGCCCGCGGATTACGAGTCCTTCAAGCGGAGATTCGCGAAAGAATGACAAAGCACATATTCGTCACCGGCGGCGTCGTGTCGTCCCTCGGCAAGGGGCTCACCTCGGCCGCCATAGGCATGCTTCTCGAATGCAGAGGGCTCAAGGTGTCCCTGCAGAAGTTCGACCCGTACATAAACGTGGACCCCGGAACGATGAACCCGTTCCAGCACGGGGAAGTCTACGTGACGGACGACGGCGCCGAGACCGACCTCGACCTGGGGCACTACGAGAGGTTCACGAACGGAGTCATCAACCGCAACTCCAACGTCACTACCGGCCTCGTATACCAGACGGTCATACGCAAGGAGCGCCGCGGCGACTACAACGGCGGGACGGTCCAGGTGGTTCCGCACATCACGGACGAAATCCAAAGGGCCGTCCAGAAGCTCGCGACCCCCGAGGTGGACGTGGTAATCACCGAAATCGGCGGCACTGTCGGAGACATCGAGGGCCTGCCGTTCCTGGAGGCCATACGCCAGTTCGCGCTGAACCGCGGCAGGGATAACGTGGTATTCATCCATCTCACCCTGCTGCCGTTCCTGAGGGCCGCGGGCGAGGTGAAGACGAAGCCGACCCAGCATTCTGTCCAGAAGCTCCGGGAAATCGGCATCGTGCCGGACGTCCTCATCTGCAGGACGGAGAAGTCGCTGAGCGAGGACAACAGGAAAAAAATATCCCTGTTCTGCAACGTCGAGCCCAAGGCGGTCATCGAGGAGAAGGACGTCGAGCACAGCGTATACGAGCTGCCCCTCATGTTCATAAACCAGGGGCTGGACGACCTCATCTACAGGAAGCTCGGGCTCGTCGTCAAGGAAGAGAGGGGGATAGACGCCTGGCTCGACATGCTGGAAAGCCTCAGGAACCCCCGGTTCTCGGTCGAGATAGGGGTCGTGGGCAAGTACATCACGCTCAAGGACGCGTACAAGTCCATATACGAGTCCCTTGACCACGGCGGGATAGCGAACAGGGCGAGGGTGAATATAAGGAAGATTTCCGCCGAGGAAGTGGAGCACAGCGGAGCCGAGAAGCTGCTCGGCGGTCTCGGCGGCATCCTCGTCCCGGGCGGATTCGGCGAGAGGGGAATCGAGGGCAAGATTCATGCCGTTCGTTTCGCGCGCGAGAGGAGAATCCCCTACTTCGGGCTATGTCTCGGCATGCAGCTGGCCTGCGTCGAGTTCGCGAGGAACGTCCTCGGGTTCAAGGGGGCGCATTCCACGGAATTCGACAGGGAAACCCCCCATCCGGTAATCACCCTCCTTTCCGGGCAGAAGGCCGTCGAGGACCTCGGGGGCACGATGCGGCTGGGCGGATACCAGTGCAGGCTCGCGGAGGGATCGCTGGCGATGAAGGCGTACGGTGCGCGCGAAATCAGGGAGAGGCACAGGCACCGCTACGAGTTCAACAACCGGTACAGGGAGGGATTCGCGGCAAGCGGGATGGCGTTCTCGGGCATATGCCCCGATAAGGACCTGGTGGAGATGATTGAAATCCCCGGTCATCCATGGTTCGTGGGCGTCCAGTTCCATCCGGAATTCCAGTCCAAGCCCGTCAATCCGCATCCGCTGTTCCGCGATTTCATACGGGCGGCGCTGGAGAAGCAGGCGGAACTGGGAAGGGCGGCCTCCGAAGCCGCGCCGCAGTGCGCCTGACAACATGACCCGGACGGGCCGGAACCAGACAGTGATGAAGTCCAGGCTCGTCCGGGTTATATCACGCGCTTCGCGCGTGTCTTTATGCGAATTCTTTCAGTTTCTGCACCGAAATTTAAAAATAGTGACTGTTGAAGTCTTGAGGTGAAGCCGATGTGCGATGAGGATGCCGCGAAGAAGGATTCGGACGCCCGTGAAGGGGAAAGCGAAGGCTGCTGCGACGGGCACCAGGAGGGGGAATACCGCGAGCTGCCGCCAGCATGCTTCCTGACCCTCGTCACCGAGCTCGCATTCCACGTGATGATGAACCTTGGCGAGATACCGAGCCCGCTGACGGGGAAACCGAGGGTCGATCTCGACCACGCCAAGCACACCATAGACCTGCTTGGGATTCTGAAGGAGAAGACCAGGGGGAACCTGTCCGACGACGAGGAATCGGCCCTGGACAGCTATCTCTACGACCTGAGGATGAAATACGTCAGGGCCTCGGGCATGGCCCAGCCTGACCTGCAATGAAGGGCTTGAATCGCGGCAAGGATGCGATTCAGGCTCCTTCTCCGGCGGAGGCGGACTTCCGGCTCAGTTCCCGCAGCCGTGGCCCGGAAGCGCGTCGCATCTGCATTTCGGGCACCACGACGTCTCGCCGCACCTGTGATCGAGGAGGGATTTCTCCTTCCCGCATTCCCCGCAGAACCTGCTCAATCCGCAGTCGTGGAGCGAAAGCGACCTCTCGAAGCCGCAAGATTCGCACCAGCTCGACGCCCCGCATGCGTGGCCCTCGCCGGCGGGCTTCCCGCATTTCCCGCAGGCCGCGGACTTCGGCGCGGGAGTCCCGCCCCGGACCTCAATCTTCCTGCCTTCGCCGGCTGCGTTGATCGAAGGCGCCTTCCCCTCGTCCTCCGGGCACCCCGGAAGGACAGTCATGGCCGCGACCAGGACGATGACGGCGCGTTTCATGCCGATGGCCGCCTCCTTCGGAACGCGAACAGGATAATCGCCCCGAGGAACATGAGCCCAAGGATTCCGAATGCGTTTCCAAGCCTGAGGGGGGCCGCGACGCCGGCCCCCTCGCCGGGCCTGCGCGATTCCGGCATCTCCGAAATCGTCCTCCCGCCTGCCGCCGATTCGGCCCGGGAAAGGAGGTTCGCCGCGACGAGTTCCGTCGCGGAGCCGGTCCTGATTTCGTAGAGGCCCGCGCGCTCAAGGACCAGCGGGACCGGACCCGAATCCATTCGCTCGATCCTGCCGTCCGGACCGCGCACTTCGACCGGGGAAGTCCCCGTCCTCAAGCCGGCCCGCACAACGGCGCCGGTCCTGTCGAACGCGAAACCCGCGCGCCCGGCGGCATCCGCCCCCGGGAAGGCAATCCGGACGATCTCTGCCCAGAAGAGCGGGAATTCCGGATCCCAGACCCACGGAGCATCCTCCGGATTGACCGGCAGACCCGCCACCACCGAGACGGGGCCTCCTCCTGCCCGCCTGAACACGGCGGCCGCCGTGTCGGTCCCGAAAACGACGACGGGCAGGAACGACCATCCTTCGCGCGGGCCAATCTTCCTGTACCCGGACACCGAAATCCGCCTGGCGGGACCGGCCAGCCCAGGCGCGGACGATGCCGCCTCGAATCCGCCGTCGCGCGCTGCGGTCGCCTTCGAGACCTCGAATCGCCCGCTCCCTTCCGGCGGATCGACGATGACGGCGCATGCGTCCGGATCCCGGTCCGGTTCGACTCCGTGGAACACGGCAATCTCGGTCCCGTCCCGGTGGCCGTCGCCGGCGAATTCAACCAGCCCGGAAGCCTCGAGGGCCTTTTTCAGGAACGGCGCGTCCGTTCCCTGGAACGTTGCCCGCAACGGCCGCCGGGACCTCGCCGCGAATGCGGAATCGTCCGACCGGAGGGCGTCTGATCCCCTGAGCCTCACCTCGATTGCGCCCGAATTGCCGATGTCGAGCATGCGGCCCTCGCCGAAAACGACCCCGGCGAAGCCGCCCGGGGCCAGGACGGCGGAAGCGCTCTCGAGAACGTCGCCCGAGCCGCAGTCGCGCAACTCTACCTGGACGGCCCCCTTCGCCGAGCCGAACGAAGATATCTCGGCGAAGACCTGCCAGGCCCCGCCCTGGTCGCGCGACACGCCCAGAGCCGTGACAGCGAGGTTTTCCGCCGGGTCTCCGCAAAGGCACAGCCTCACTCCCGGACCCGGACCGAGCTCCGGCGGGTAGGCTCCGTCGGAGAAGAGGAACACCCGGCCTTCGGGCCCCGCGAACGCTGCGAGCCCGCGCGAGACCGCCTGGGATGGAAAGGCCTCGGCGTCCGTGGGTGGAGGGATGCGGCTCGCGATTGAATCGAATCCGCCGGCGCCGCACTCGATGTCGCCTTCGCGGAACGGCGGGAAGCCCCGAACCGTGATCGAATCGCCGGGTCCGAGCAGGGCCGCCGCCGCCGACATCAGTTCGATGGCCCTCCCGTGGCGGCTGAGCCCCTGCTCGAACGGGCACTTCATGCTTGCCGACCGGTCCAGGAGGAAGAGCGCCCTGAGCGGCGGCGGTTCGGAGGTTTCCATGAACGGGCCGGCCGCGGCGAGGACGAGCGACGAGGCGAAGGCGAGCGCAAGGGGCATCTCCACCGGCGGCGGCGTTCCCGCGGACCTGCCCCCCGCGGTCATGCGGCGCATGAGCTTCCGCCATATGATCAGGGAAGGCTCGACGCGCGGCTTCGTCCTGTGCCGGAGGAGATGCAGCGCGGCAATCAGCCCCAGAACCGCGAAACCCCATAGGAATCGTGGCGACTCGAAGTCCATATCTCACCGCCGGACCGCGCGCCTGTTTCCGGCCCGCCCGCCGGTCCTCATGCAAAGCCGAGCCACCCGTGCCTGGTCAGCACGAGCAGCAGCAGGTCCTCCACCGGGGCGTCGGAAAGCGAGAACACGTACCTCATGCCTCTTTTCACGGCGAATTCCCTGAGCTCATCGACGAATTCCCCAGCTGCCTCCGAATACATTGCCGCCGCCGCCTCGTCGACCGGGATTGAGATGATTTCGCCAGTTTCGGAATCCCGCAGGGCGGTCATGCCCCGCGCGTCCGTACGGCGTTCCGCAGGCGAAAGGACGTGGAGGACCGCTACGTCGGTCCCGGCCGAAGCCGCGGAGGCGATCGCATCCAGGTATCTGTCGGGACTCATCAAATCGGAGATTAGGACCAGCATCGCTCCCTTGGCTGCGGATTTGGAAATCTTCCTCACCGCGGCCTCGAGCATCGTGGCCCCGCCCCTTTGCAGCGAGGCGAGATGGTCGAGAATGGCGGATGGCGGGGATCCGGAGTCGAAGGAAGCCGGCCCGGACGCGTCCCCTCCGTGGATTGACCAAATCGCCGCGACGCTCCTGCCCCAGACGGTGATGCAGGCGAGTGCGGCCGCCGCCCTGAGGGCGAAATCGTCCTTGCCGCCGAAGCCCATCGAGGCGGAAAGGTCCACTGCGATGTTGACCTCGATCCTGTCCTCGCGGAGGAATTCCTTGACGCTGAGTTTCCCGAACCTTCCGAACGCGTTCCAGTCCAGGTATCTGAGATCGTCGCCGGGCACGTAGTCCCGGTGGCCGGAGAACTCGACCACCCCGCCCTTCCGCCTTCCGGCCCGCTCGCCCTCGTTCCCCGCAAGGGACGCCCGGCGGGCGAGGACCCGGATCCTTTCGAGTCTCGAGATGAAGTCCCTGCCGAACGTAAGACCGCCGCTCATGCAAACCGCGAAAATGCCGCCGTCCGTGGGGCGGCTATCTCCTGCCTTTCATCTTTCCCTGATCGCGCCTGCCTCCCTCCTCCGCAGGACCGGGGGGAGGGGGAACCGCCTTGTCGAGCGCGTCAAGCACCTCGCGGGCGCTCTGGTGCCGCTTCTCGGGCCTTCCGGCCGCCATCTTGAGAATCACGGTCCGCAGCGCGGGCGTCACGGCGACGCCGTCGAGGAGAGCCGTGACCGGCGACTTCCATTCCACGAGATCCTTCACAATCTCCATCGTGTCCGACGATTCGAAAGGCAGCCTCCCGGAAAGCATGCAGGCGAAGGTCACGCCCAGGCCGTAGATGTCCGCGGCCACGCCCACGGATCTGGGATTGACAATCTGCTCCGGCGCCATGAAGCTCGGCGTGCCCATCACGACTCCGGTCTTCGTGATTGTGTCGGGGTCGCTTCCAAGCCGCTTCGCAAGCCCCAGGTCGGCGAGCAGCGCCTTGCCCTGCTTGTTGATGATGATGTTGTTGGGCTTCAAGTCCCTGTGAATCACTCCCATGGAATGGGCGTAGTCGAGGGCGGAGGCAATCTGGCGGATGATTCCTGCGGACGTGCGCTCGCTTAACTTGCCCTTTCGCTCGATAATCTCCTCGAGGTTGTAGCCGTCCACATATTCCATGACCATAAAATATTCGCCGGGAAGCTTGCCGAAATCATAGACCGGAATGATGTTCTCATGCGCAAGCCGCGCGGCCTGCTTTGCCTCGCGCTCGAACCTGCGGACCATCGAGTCGTCTTCAACCATCTCGAGGGGAAGCACCTTGATTGCGACCCTGCGGTCGAGGGAGAGCTGCCTGGCCTCGTAGATTTGCCCCATTCCCCCTTCGCCTATCTTCCTTACGAGCTTGTAGCCTGCGATGGCCTCGACCTTCCTCGACCTTATATAAAGGTTGCGGGCCTGCTCGACCGCCTTGACCTGCTTCAGCGTGAGAATGCCTTCGGAAATCATTATCTCGCCCAGGGTTATGAAAGCCAGCCCGCGCTCGGCCGAGTCGAGGAGCTCCCTCAGGCATTTCTCGACCTGTTCCTTGACGGCGAGTTTGTTCTTGAGAACGATGAGGGAAAAGATGCGGTCTTCGTCAGATATCTTCGAAGCCATCAGGCTTCTCCAATACACAGGGCGGCTGCCCGGTCTTCAAGGGGCTTATCTGGGACCTTTCTGGCCATGTTCCCTCAACACCCGTATGTTGTCAAGCCTCATGGTGAGCCCCTTCCGGTCGAAGTATTCCAGAAGGGGTATGGCGAATTTCCTGGTCGTGCCGACCATGTCCCGGAATTCCGCGGAGACGAGCTTGCCGTCCGCCGATATCCTGTCCCTTATGAGCTTCTCTGCCGAGGCGATGACGGAGGAATGGAATATCATCCCCCCGCCGATGTCCACCAGCTCGCCTGTTTCGAGGAGATGCCGCACCGCCTCGGCTGCGAGCTCGGGGGCCGCCTGCAGCGACGCCTCGGCGGCAGCGCGTTCCGGCGGCGAGAAGCCCGCGCCCTTGAACATGGACGCGCATTTCGCGACCGCCTCCTCCGCTCCGCCCGCCGCGGTCGGCGCGAATTCCCCGAGCGCTATGAACGAGCCGGCGCTTTTCAGGACGCCCGAGGACTCCATCTTCTCGATGATCTCCTCGAACACGCGCACTTCCGCGTCCATGGCCTTCCTGAGGTCCACTTTCGGCATTCCCACGCGCATCGGATGCGCCTTGTGGTATCCCGCCAGTTCGTCCCTGATTTTCGCCGCTGCCGAGTCGAAGTTGGCGCGGTGAATCATCTTCTCGCCCCGGAACACCGGCACGATCTCGTCCTTGTGCCTCTCCCCGATGGCTGCGACCTCCCGCACCGGAAGAAGGACCGCCTTCGCCAAATCGTCATGCGAGAGGGGGTTCAGGCCCGAGGTCCTGAGGACGTGCATCACGTGGCTTACGGGATTCGGCAGCGCGTCGTGCCTTTCAGCAAGCCGCGCGAGCACCCACTCGCGCCGTGGTTTGAGTTTGCGGTCGACCGCCTCCACGATGATACCGCCCCCGGCCGTGATTGGCGGCGACGGATACCTCGCGATGTATCGGTCGCCCGGGGCCGCGGGCGCCGGCGCATCGAGCCTGAACTGCACGAAATCCTCTTCTCCGGGGGCGAGCTGTTTCCTGCCCAGGAGGTACGCCTTCCCGGCGGACTCGAAAGTTCCGGTGTGGAGCACAACCTGCGTCTGGTCCTTGAAGGGCTTCTTCGCCGAAGTGAGGTGCCTGAACTTCGCCGTTATCAAAGGGGAGCTCCCGAGATACCCGGGCTCGCAAGCCACATGACCGCGGTGGATTGCGTGGTAGTCGACCCCCGCAAGGTTGAGAGCAGTCCTGTGGCCCGCGCGGGCGGTCTGGATCTGCCTGCCGTAGGCCTCCATCGCCTTGATTCTGACGCGCGCGGCAACGGGAAGTATTTCGAGCTCCTCGCCGACCGAAACCGTCCCGCTGACCGCCACGCCCGTGACCACCGCGCCCTGGCCCTTGGCCGAGAACGCGCGCTGTATGGGCAGGCGGAACACGCCCGTCGCCGAAGGCCCGCTTATCTCCTTGACCATCCGTTCGATGGCCTTCCTGAGATCCGCGAGCCCCGCGCCCGTTACCGACGAGACGCGGTGGATTTCCGAGCCCTCGAGGAACGTGCCCTTCACGAATTCGCGGACGTCCTCTTCGACGAGTTCAATCATCTCCTCGTCCGCGAGGTCGATTTTCGTGATTGCGCAAATCCCCCGCTTGAGGCCGAGTATCTGCATAATCTCGACATGCTCCCTCGTCTGCGGCATGACGCCGTCGTCCGCTGCGACCACCAGCACGACGAGGCCGAATCCCGTAGCCCCCGCCACCATGTTCCGCACGAAGCGCTCATGCCCCGGAACGTCTATTACCCCGAGGCTCAGGTCCTGGTCCACGAGCATGTGGGCGTACCCGATGTCAATCGTCATCCCCCTGTCCTTCTCCTCCTGCAGCCTGTCCGCATCTATGCCGGTGAGCTGCTTGACGAGCGTGGTCTTGCCATGGTCAATATGACCCGCTGTTCCGAGGACCACGTTGACGACGGGGGTTTCCTGCATGACCATCTCGAGTCGCTTTCAGAACCGGCGCTCCATGGTTTGAAGCGCTGATCCGGGCGATTGGGTTCAATCCGTTTCATTCCGACGCCCGCGGCTTGAACGGAAGGCCGCTATTATGAACCCAAAGCTGCAAAGCCGCAACCCGATGCAGAACCGCAGCCGGGATTTCTCTCACGGAGACACGGAGACGGCTGCAGCATCTGCCGTGATCACTCCGGCAGGCAAATCGCGTCTATCGGCGTTCATTGAAAATCAATAGAATCATGCGGACAGGATTGGTCACTTGGCGGAAATTCCGTTGCATGAATTGGAAAGATTTCCGAATTTGAGCGCATCGCTGATACAGGTATCCGGGGCATGATCATGCATGCACATTCATTGCGCATTGCGGTTCCCCTTCTGGCAGCCGCTGCAGCCCTCATCGGCTGCTCGTCCGGCCCCGAAGAGAACGGCGCAGAGAAGCCCGCCCAGAAGGCGTGGGAAGCCGCGGCAGCCGCGCTCGAAGCAGGGCAGGGCGGAGAAGGCGGCTTCGAGGTCTTCAGACGGCTTGTGAAGGGCATGAATCCCGCGGACATCGGGCATTTCGTCAACAGGCTGGGCGCGAGCCCCGCCTTCCTTGCGCTCCTATCCGGTTCTCACGGTCCGGGGCCCGATTCCCCGGGCTGGGGCCGGGACGACGGGGAATCGGCATCGATTGAACGCGTGAGACGGGAGATGCTCTACCTCAGGTTCGGCGAGGATCTCGCCGCAGTCGAAATCACGAGGGCGCTGACCGGTGATCCCGGCAGGAAGACCGGGCTCGTGGAGACCGCCGAAGTGTCGAGGGCGTTCCTGGTGCATCCCGATGATTTGATGGACACCGGCCTGGCGCGCGCGAGGCTCGGATCACGGGACTGGAGGGCGGCTTCCGACCCGTTCGAAGGCACGGCGAAGGGCGACGCGCTGCGTTCGCAGGAGCTTGCGGAGATTTCGCGGCTCCGGTTCTTCCGGAACCTCAGCGCGGGGGACTGGACGCCCGAGGAGAAGGCCAGGGCGCTCATCGCGGCCAGATACTACTCGTTCCGCAGAGCGGTGGACGCCAGGGAATACCCGCCGGAAAGTCGGAAGCAGGCCATGGAAGTCAGGTCATCGTTCGAAGCGTGGGCGCGGGGAGGGGAAAGCCGGGGATGGCGGGGTCTCCTGAAGGCGGCGTTCGCGAGGGCCGCGGACACGGAATTGCCCGCATCGGAAAGGCTTCTCGGGCTCATGTGCCTCCTTTCTGCGGCAGGGCACGAGTCGGGGCTGCCCGCGGAATTCTCCGGCCCGGAAATGGAGAGGAACTACGCATCGACGTTGTCGGCGGAACTGGTCGCGGAGGCGGTCCGGGCGATTGAGTCCGGAAGCGAGGGCGGTGCCGTTGCCGCGCTTGCGATCCTGTCCGGCGTCGACGCGTATCTCGGGCTGAGGATTGCCGAGACCAGGCGGGATTCGCTCCTCAAGGCCCTGGTCGGCGGGCTCGACTGCTTCTCGCCGGTCATTCGCGCCGGGGCGGCGATGGAGATAGAGAGGCTGACCGGGTGCATGCTTTCCGAATACGACCCGTTTTCGGAGGGGGCCGCGCTCGATGCAATGGCAGCCCGCGTGAAGGAGAGGTTCGGCAGGACTGGTTTCCAAAGCTCGCCCGAGGAGACGGCCAGGAAATCCGCGGAGGGCAGAATCAGGAAAATCCTGGACACTCTCGCGTTCGTACATGCAAGGGAATCCGCGGAAGGGAAAGGCGGCTTTGGCATTGCCGCCGTGGTCGAAGCCGCAGGCGCGAGAAGGATTGCCCACGGCCTCTTCCCGGCGGAGGACGGCGGATTCAAGGATCGGGACGGATTCGTCTATTCGCTTTCCGTGCTCGAAACGGGATGCGTCTTCGAAGCGCGCGGGACCCTTCGTCCCGGCGAACCTTGCGTCGTCTTCTTCCACGATTCAACCCTCGGCCGCACATGCGTGGCGCCCCTTGAGAATCAACGTTGATTCCGCCGCAAAAACCTCGATTTGAACTGCCGGCGAAATCGACCTTTTTATAAGGCGCGTAAGAGTCCAAAGCCCAAATGGTTGCAAGGGTGCAAATAATCGGCTTCAATTTGACATGATTCGCCCGTATTTGAGGCTGTTTACGGGCGAATCAACGTCAGTCACTTCACGGAAATATCGTTGTGAAATTGGGAGAATAAGAGATAGGCATGCGCGAAGCGCGTGATATGACCCGGACGAGCCGGGAATTGCATCAGTGTCTGGCCCAGGCTCGTCCGGGTCATGGAGGAGCGATTCGATGGATTACCCGGACATGGTCAAGGCCCTTCCAGAGGCCGACATCCCGTTCAAAGGGGTCAGAGGTTGGATTCTTCAGGGCGAGAATCAGCAGGCCGTCTTCCTCGAGATTGAACCTGTCGGCCAGGTGAGTGAACACTCTCATGGCGCCCAGTTCGGAGTCGTCATCGAGGGGCAGATGAGCCTGATCATCGGCGGAGCCACAAGACGCTATGGCAAGGGTGATTCCTATTTCATCCCAGCAGGCGTTCCCCATTCCGCTGTCTTTCACACGCAGTTCAAGGCCATCGATCTGTTCGACGAGAAGCACAGATACAGGGCCAAGTAGTCGCTGAAAGCGTGTTGACAGCCCTTACGGCGACCGGACACAAATCGGACATTGGACCCACGTAGAATCGGACATGGACACCCGCCGATCGGACATGGAAATCGTGCTCCACCCTTAAATCGACGTAACTTTGACCGTACGGGGAAACTTACGTCGATTTTCGCCGTCTCGGAGGCTCGCCGGGGGTTTGCCCGTACGGGTCACGCAGAAGTCGGGGCACTCCCACCAGGGCACGGGCTGGCGGGTGAACACCTGCCCGCGCCGCGACCTTCAGAGGGCGAAGCGTCGCGGCAGGCGGGTCGGGTACCTGCGGTGCTCCTGCTTCATGAGGTCGTGAAACAAATCGCCGACGGTGAGGGGCGTGGAGCCGACCTTGACTGCCCGCGCTTCGTCCATTATACTTATGCTGTTACAAGTTATAATCTTGGATTTGCATAACTCAAGATTGGGGGCGCCGTCGTGGGCAAGCTTGTGCGCAGATCCCTCCAGGGGCTGACAATCGAAATGTCGCGCCGCTACCCCATCGTCACAATCACGGGCCCAAGGCAATCGGGTAAAACGACGATGGCGCGGATGGCCTTTCCACGACTCCCCTATGCTAACCTCGAGGACCCGGAAATCCGCGCCTTCTCCTCCGCCGATCCGAAAGGATTCCTCTCCCGGTATCCGAGGGGAGCCGTGATCGACGAGTTCCAGAACGTGCCGGCCCTCGCTTCCTATATCCAGGTAATGACTGACGATCCGGCTTTCGGAGGAAGGTTCATACTGACCGGGAGTCGCAATCTCGCGGTCCGCCATACGGTGAGCCAGTCCCTCGCAGGCAGGACCGCGGTCTTGACGCTGTTGCCCTTTTCGATCGGGGAGCTGCCGAAGGCGCCAAAGACCCTTGACGAGCTAATCTACTCGGGCTTCTACCCGCGGATCCACGACCGAGGGCTTAACCCGACGCAGGCGCTTTCGGACTACGTCGGGACATACCTGGAACGCGACCTGAGGAATCTGAACATGGTCAGGGACCTCTCCCTGTTCCAGAAGTTCCTCGGCTTGTGCGCGGGTAGAGCCGGGCAACTCCTCAACCTGGAGAGCCTGGGGAACGATACCGGGGTGTCGCACGCGACGGCTCGCGAGTGGCTTTCCCTTCTCGAGGCTTCCTATGTTGCGTTCCGCCTGCAGCCCTTCGCAAGGAACATTTCGAAGCGCCTAATCAAGGCTCCCAAACTATATTTCTACGACGTCGGGCTCGCTGCCTACCTTATGGGCCTTCGCTCGGCGGACCAGATCGGGACTCACCCGCTGCGCGGCGCCTTGTTCGAGAACCTGGTCGTAGTGGAAGCGCTGAAGTTCTTTCTCCAGCAAGGGCCCGCCCCGCGCCTGTACTTCTACCGAGACAGCAACGGGAACGAGGTCGACCTGGTGATTGAGATCGGCCGCGGCTTGATGCCAGTGGAGATTAAGTCAGCTGAGACCGTTGGGGCCGACTTTTTCAAGGGCCTGGTTCGGTTTGAAGAGGCCATTCCGGAAGCGTTTTCCCCCCTCCTGGTTTATGCCGGCAAGGAAACGAGGACACAGCACGGAGTTCGTATTGAGAACTGGAAGACGTTTCCTCAAGCGCTCGCGGCATTCGCGCGGAAATCGGGGAGCGCGATCTTTCCGCGGACCTCTTCATGCTGGCCAGGAACATGTACACCTGCGAACCCGCGGAAGGGCGGGAGTTCGTGGCCGTCCTCGAGAAGGAGTTCGCCGAAACCCTGATCTGGAGGATGATCCTCGCTTTCAGCGACGTCTCGGTCGCTTGCCCGACTCTGAAGAGATGGTTCGAATGGTTCGCCGACAGGTTCGGGAAGACCGAGTTCGGCGACCGGGCTCGGAACTCGGCAGAGATCCTGAGTCGGATGGTCGAGGAGGACCGGGAGCATGAGAAGACGAAAACTCCTTTCGAGTGCCTCTCCAGGGATGATCAGTTCAGGGAACTCGTTTTTCGACTGCGCGACCAGACGGGCACGCAGTCGAGCTGGCCGGGCAGCTGCGACATCCTCGGCGACGGGGGATTTTTTTTCCACGGGGCTGCACTGCCTGAAGGCAAAACTCCCGCGCATCAGCTGCTGGCTTTCGGATACGACGCCGTCCCGCTCCTCATCGAAGCGCTGGACAACGACAGGTTCACCCGTGCTGTGGGCTTTTGTCGTCCCTGGTTCTTCTCACACGTCGTGCTGCGCGTCGGGGATTGCGCGCTGCGCCTCCTTCAGCGCCTGACGGGATGGACTTTCTATCAGAGAAGTCTGCGATCTGGCTGCCCGCGCGATCTCGTCGATCTGGTCCGAAAAATACGCTTTCGATGTGGGCCTGTCTGAGGTCGAAAGGGATGGGATGATCCGGGCTATACTCGAACGGCATGCGCATGGCGGGTGAAAAAGTGGACAGGGGCGAGCAATTGCGCCACACATGAGGGAAGTGAGTTCCACGGTGAAATCGCCCGACGGCACATCAGAGAAAACTTAAGCGCCCGCCGCCCGAAGATTCCGGACTCTTCGCCCCTGACGTTCGGACGGGATTGTGCCGGAGGCGTTTTCCGCCCGCCCGTTTTTCTGGGCGAAGCGGGACTTGAACCCGCACGGCCATTTCTGGCCACAGGATTTTAAGTCCTGTGCGTCTGCCGGTTACGCCATTCGCCCCGGAAAGAAAAAAGCGCCCCGCGCGGGCGGGGCGCTTCTCAAGTTGCTCTGCAGCGGGCCCGGGCGGCGCATCGGGCGCCGCGCGTCCCGCGCGGCGTCTACTTCTTCTTCTGATGCTTGTACTTCTTGCGGTGTTTGCGCTGCTTGTGCTTGTTCATCTTCTTCCTTCTCTTTTTGATCACTGACGACATGCATTATCTCCTATTCGAAGTACGGCCCCGGCTCTTTCAGGTCCGGGCAGAATCCAGCGGGCGATGAGAATCGAACTCACATGGTCGGCTTGGAAGGCCGAAGCTTTGCCATTAAGCTACGCCCGCAGCAGAAGCCTTGCCGGCCGCAAGGCGGCACCCGGATTCGAACCGGGGGTGATGGATTTGCAATCCATTGCCTTGGCCGCTTGGCGATGCCGCCGCCGGTCGTGAGTAATTATATTCCGCGCGCGCAGGATGTCAACCGCTGTTGTCACCCGGGCTGAAAAGGATAAGCTATCCCGATTCAAGGCTCCCTTTGCAAGGCCGCGGCCATGGACGTTTCGGCTCCGATTTGCGTTTTCGATTCTGGCGTCGGCGGGCTGTCCGTCGTAGCCGAGCTATGGCGTATGCTGCCCGGCGAGGAGATCGTCTATTTCGGCGACACGGCCCGGGTGCCCTACGGATCCAAATCCCCCGAGACAATCACGAGGTTCACCCGGGAGATAATCTCGTTCCTCGGGAGGTTCAACCCCAAGATAATCGTCGCCGCCTGCAACACGGTCTCGGCCGTTGCACAGGAGGCGCTTTCGACGCGCGATGGCCCTTCGATTGTGGACGTCGTGCTTCCAGGCGCAAGGGCCGCGGTCGAATACTCGCGGTCCGGCAGAATCGGCGTCGTGGCGACCGAGGCCACTGTCAATTCCGGCGCGTATTCGAGGGCCATTTGCGGCCTCTCGCCCGGGGCGAGGGTGATTGAGGTCGCCGCTCCAATCGTCGTTCCGATGGTGGAGGAGGGCAGACGGCACGGATCGCCAATCGTGCGGGCGGTGCTCTGGGAGTATTTGAAGCCGGTCCAGGAATTCGGCGCCGACGTCCTCGTCCTGGGCTGCACCCATTACCCGGTCTTCAAGCCCGCGTTCCAGGCGGTAATGGGCGACGACGTGTATCTTGTGGATTCCGCCGAGCAGACGGCCATGGCCGTCTCGGGAATCCTCAGGGATGGAGGCATGGTCAGGGCCGTGAGCGAGGAGCCCGGGCACAGGTTCTTCGTGTCCGACAACCCGGATCGATTCGGGCGGATCGGATCCCTGTTCTTGCTCCGGAGGGACATCGAGGTTATCCTTGTCCCGCCCTCCGATTTCCCGGGCGGCGCGGACGCCTCCCGGGCGGGACAGCGCGACCCGGGTGCTTGAGCTGTTTATCGAGGTGGGTTCTTGAGAATGGCGGAGATGGTGCTGGTGGCGTCGCTGGCCGCCTCTATTGCGGCCGGGGGTTGTTCCATGTCCTCGGAGGACGGGGTCAGGGTAATGGAGGAGTACATTTCCGCCGCCGGATTCCTCAAGCCTGCGGCCGGCACCGCGGCCGCCGAGGGTTCGCTCGCGGCCCGGGTCGCGGCCCGGTCCTCGGAAGGAGGATTCGAGTCCGGACTCAGGCTTCTCGGCCGGGAGGTCTCGAGGATGGCGGAAATCATCGAGGCAGGCGGAACGCCGGATTCGGGATGGGTATCCGGCGTCGCGGCCGTCGCGGGGTCGCTGTCGCTTCCTCCGGAAATCGCAAGGTCCTTCGAAGGATTGCAGGCCGCCGGCGGCGATGGCGCGAAGACGGCCGTCGCCCTCTCCGGCATCGCTGCGGCAATCTCGGACTGGCTGGACAGATGTCCGGACCCCATGGAGCGGTTCGAGGCAATCCTGGCCGCAGGCGAGTCCGAGAGTCCGGATGCCGCTCTTGCGGCATACCGCCTCTTCAAGGTGGACAGGTGCTCAGTCAACAGGGCGGCGTGCCTCTCGGCTCTCAGGAAGATGGGGGCGGAACAGGCGGGCAGGGCTTCGGCGGACGGCATTCTCGACCCCGAGGAGGTGGTCCGGATTGAAGCCCTCAGGACCATCAGGCGGCTCAGGCTCGGAGAATGCCTTCCGGCTGTGTCCGCGACGTTCGAATCCACGACCGAAACGGTCGAAGTGAGGAGGGAATGCGCGAAGGCCCTGGCCGAAATCGGTGACATGGGCTCGGTCCCGGCGCTGATAGACGCCCTCTCTGAGAAGGAGGACGACAGCATCCGGATTCAGGCCCTGGCGGCGCTGAGGAGGATAACCTCCTGCGATTTCGGCCTTCGCAAGCCGCTCTGGAAGAAATGGCTGGAGTCGCAGTCGAAGGGAGGCGGGAAGTGACGGGATGCTCCGGAGCCTGGGATCCCCTCGAGGTCCGCTTTCTCGATGAGGAGACCGCCTACGACGGGACGCAGATAGGGGCGCACTGGGCGTACTTGAAGCTCGGAGTCAGGGGGGATTCCGCGGTCGCATTCATCGGGCCCTGCGAGGTCCGGACGGCGGCCCTCGTGGACCTTGCCGACGCGAAGGAGGGCCTGTTCATCCGGTCGAAGAGTATGCTGCATTTCATTGTCGAGCATTTCGACCGGGACCTCGAAAAAGGCGTTCTGCGGCAGCGGCTCTTCGCCGCAATCGTCAGGGACGAGGCCGCCCGCATGGGCGCGGAGTTCGAGCGCAGGGGCGACGACCTCTACCTCGGTGACGGCCGGAAGGCGTCGGTCTCCATAGCGGCGCCGACTCCGGTTTCGGTCAAGATGCACTTCGGCATAAACGTGGACCCCGCGGGCGCTCCCGTTCCGGCCGCGGGGCTGATTGAGTTTGGCATAGACCCGCGCCGTTTCGCCGTCCGCATCCTCGATTTGTACAGGCAGGAATCCGCCGGCGTCTACCACGCGCGCTGCAAGGTCAGGCTCGCGGGGGAAGCCTTCGGGAACTGCGCCGGTCCGGGGATTTCCGGAGGTGCCCATTGAGCCTTCTCTGCGTCGGATCCATCGCGCTTGACGACATCGAGACCCCGTTCGGGAAGATGGACGGCGTGCTCGGGGGATCGGCGGTCTATTTCTCCCTGGCCGCCAGGTTCTTCACGGACGTCCGCGTGGCGGGGATAGTGGGCCGCGATTTCCCGGCGAAGCACCTCGACGGCCTCGCGGCCAGGGGAATCGACGTGTCGGAGGTCGAGAGATCCGAGGGGAAGACGTTCAGGTGGTCCGGGGAATACCTGGGGGACATGTCGGGCGCGACGACCAGGGCCGTCGAGCTCGGGGTTTTCGGCGAATGGAAACCCAAGCTCACTCCGAGGCAGCGGTCGGCCAGCCACGTGTTCCTGGCGAACAGCTCGCCCAGGACGCAGGCGGCCGCCCTCGACCAGATGGAGTCCCCGGTCTTCACCGCGGCGGACACGATGAACCTCTGGATTGAGAGGGACAGGGCGGGACTGCTCGAGCTCCTTTCGAGAGTGGATTGCCTCTTCATAAACGACGGTGAGGCCAGGATGCTGGCGTCTAAGTCGAGCCTCGTCTCCTGCGGGAGGGAAATCGTCGGCATGGGGCCAAGCACGGTAATCATCAAGAAGGGGGAGCACGGATCGATTATGTTCGACGGCGGGCGAATCCTGCCCCTCCCCGCGTTTCCGGCCGCGGACGTCGTGGATCCGACAGGGGCAGGCGACAGCTTCGCCGGCGGTTTCGTCGGATTCGCCTCCGGCGCCGGGCGGCCGTCCCCGGAGTCGGCGGCCCGGTCTCTGGGATACGCCACGGTCACGGCTTCGTTCACGGTCTCCAGGTTCGGGACCGGGGGCCTGGACGGGCTTTCCAGGGCGGAAATCGACGAGAGGTACGCGGCCTTCCGGAGGATGTTCACCGGGCTATGAAGCTCATACGCTCATTCGTCGCAATCGAGATGCCCGGCGAGGTCAAGGAGCAGCTTGCGCCGGTGCTGAGGGAAATCGGGGAACTCGACGGGAAACTCAAGCCGGTCGATCCCGCGAACATGCACCTTACCATCAAGTTCCTCGGCGACGTCACCGAAGGGGGGATAGTCGAGGCATGCAGGATATGCGGTGAAGCGTCAGGGCGGTTACAGCCGATATCGGCGGAGGTCGCGGGCGTCGGGGTGTTTCCGGGCGAGAGGAGGCCGAGGGTGATATGGGCCGGCTGCCGGGAGACCTCGGGCCGCGTTCTCGTGGACCTGTACAACGCTCTCGATTCCGCCATGGAGTCGATAGGGGTGGCCTCTGAAAGGCGCGGATTCAAGCCGCACCTCACGCTGGCCCGTGTCAGGCAGCCCGGCGATCCGGCGCGACTCATGGATTTTCTGACGCGATGGGACGGCCGCGAGTTCGGAGAGGCGTTTGCCGGGGAGATCTGCCTGTTCATGAGCGAGCTCGGGAGGAGCGGCCCGACGTACACGAAGATGGGGACTTTCCCTCTGGTCGGCGGGCCGTGAGCCCGGTTTTTTTGTTGACATACCGGTTAAAAGGATAAAAAATAAAAATTTTATCTTCTTCAAACTATCGTGTTTGCGGGATTGAGATATGGCAGTACAACAGAGCAGGAAGTCGAAGTCGAAGAGAGGCAAGCGCAACGCGCACAGGCGGCTCAAGAATCCGCCAACCGCGAAATGCATGAGGTGCCAGCAGATTGTGCAGCCGCACAGGGTGTGCTCGAACTGCGGGTACTACGGCAAGAGGAAGGTCGTCGAAGTCGAAGAAGGATAGCCATCATGCGGATAGCTGTCGACGCCATGGGCGGTGATTTCTCGCCACGCTCCCCTGTGGAGGGGGCGCTGCAGGCGGTCCGCTCCGGCCAGGGACTGGAGATCATACTGGTCGGCCTGAAGGACTCAATCGAGGCCGAGATGGCGAAGCTCGGCGGAAGTCCGACCGGCATATCGATCTTCCATGCGCCGCAGGTAATCGAGGCCGGCGAAAGGCCGCTGCAGGCGGTCCGCGACAAGCCCCAGTCCTCACTGTGCCAGTGCATGCAGCTCGTGTCCGAAGGAAAGGCCGACGCCATGGTCTCCACCGGAAACACGGGCGCCATGGTCACGTCCGCAAGCCTCATGCTCAAGCGGCTCCCCGGGGTCAAGCGGCCCGGAATCGTGACGTTCCTCCCGACCGTCAGCGGCAAGGTTGGAGTGATTGACGTCGGGGCCAACGTGAAATGCAGGCCCGAGCACCTGTTCCAGTACGGCGTCATGGGCTCTGTATACGTCAAGGCCATGCTCGGCATAGAGAACCCGCGCATCGGCCTCCTCAACATCGGGTCCGAGGAGGCGAAGGGGAGCGACTTGGTCCGAAACACGGTGAGGATGTTCAACGAGAGGGAGAGGGCCTTCAGCGGAAACGTGGAAGGCCAGGAGATTTTCTTCGGCAAGGTGGACGTAGTCGTTACCGAGGGTTTCGTCGGGAACGCGATACTGAAGGTCGCCGAGGGCCTCGCCGAGTGCATCGGGGTTTCCCTCAAGGGCTACGCCACCCAGCCTGGAAGGACGCCGGAGCAGAAGGCGACCGTGGCCGAGGTCATCGGATGGCTCAAGTCAAGGACGGACTACGAGGAGAGCGGGGGCGCGCCCCTCCTGGGCATCGCGGGAATCTGCATGAAATCCCACGGCCGCTCCACTCCCAAGGCGATAATGAACGCAATCCGGATGACGGTGAAGTTTGCGGAAAAGAGAATAAACGACAACATCGTCAAGGAGCTCAAGAAATACATCATCCCCGATTGAAATCCGCCGAATCCCGCCCGATGCGGGGCTAGACGGACCGGCCCCTCCTCCCCGCCGCCCCGGTGCCCAGGACCCGCGGCCGCCGGAATATTGAGGTGAACCAGATGTGCACTGACCGCAACGTCGAAATCGCCGGGACCGGCTCCTATCTTCCTGATCGCATCCTGACGAACTTCGACCTTGAGAAGATGGTCGAGACAAACGACGAATGGATCGTCCAGCGCACCGGCATCTCCGAGCGCAGGATGAAGGCGGACGGGCAGGCCACGTCGGACATGGCGTACGCTGCGGCCGTGAAGGCGCTCGAGGCCGCCGAACTCAAGCCGAAGGACCTCAATCTCATCATAGTCGGCACCGTGACTCCGGATTCGCCCTTCCCGTCCGTCGGCTGCCATCTCCAGCGCATGCTCGGAACGCCCTTCATCCCGGCCTTCGACGTCTCGGCCGCCTGCACCGGCTTCCTCTTCTCCATGTGCACGGCCGCGCAATTCATAATGAACGGCGCGTGCGAGAACGCCCTGTGCATCGGCGCCGAGTCGCTCTCCGCGATAACCGACTACCAGGACCGGAACACGGCCGTCCTTTTCGGCGACGGCGCTGGCGCGGTGGTTCTCAAGGCCGCATCGGGCCCCGGCTCGGGATCGATTCTTACTTACGACTTGAGGACGGACGGCGCCGGCGGGGAACTCATGTTCATCCCCGGCGGCGGGTCGAGGATTCCCACGTCGCAAGAGACGGTCGAGAAGAGGCTCCACTACATGAAGCTCCACGGGAAGGAGATATTCAGGTTCGCCGTGGAGAAGTTCATAGAGCAGATGGATATATGCCTCCAGAAGACGGGCCTGTCGGCGGATGACATAGACATCATAATCCCTCACCAGGTCAACATCCGGATTATTGACGCGGCCGTGAAGAAGCTCGGGTTCCCCATCGAGAAGGTGTTGATTAATATAGACAGGTACGGGAACACGTCTTCAGCGTCGATACCCATCGCCCTCGACGAAGCGGTGCGGCATGGAAAGCTGCGGAAAGGGGACACGGTGCTCATGGTGGCTTTCGGGGCCGGGCTCACCTGGGGGTCTGTTGTAGTCAAATATTGAAGGCGGAAGCGGTTCCGGTCAGAGAGGCTGTTCGGAGGTGCAGATGCCGTTCGGATTTCTTTTCAGCGGGCAGGGCTCCCAGGAAGTCGGCATGGGGGCCGAACTCTGCGAGAGGAGCCCCGCGGCACGGGAGGTTTTCGACCTCGCGTGCGAGGTGGTCGGCTACGACATCCGGAAGATTTGCTTCGAAGGCCCCGCCGAGGAGCTCAACACGACGCGGGTCAGCCAGCCGGCCATCATGGCGGTCAGCCTGGCTCATCTCAGGGCCTCCGAAGGCTTGCCGCCGCATTCCGATGTCGTCGCCGCGGGCTTGAGTCTCGGCGAATACACCGCTCTCGCGGCTGCCGGGGCGGTTTCCGAAAAGGACGCGTTAGATCTCGTGAGGACCAGGGGCGAGCTCATGCAGGAGGCTTGCGACCGGAATCCCGGAGGCATGCTGTCGATAATCGGGCTTGCGAAGTCCAAGGTGGAGGAGATCGTGCACGAGGCCTCCTCCAGGGGCGTGGTCGGAATCTCGAACGTCAACTCCCCGACCCAGATTGCCGTGGGCGGAACGGGGCCTGCGCTCGAGCGCGTCGATGAACTGGCGCAGAAGGCCGGAGCGCAGAAGGTCGTGAAACTGAACGTAGCGGGGGCCTTCCACACGGCGCTGATGGCCGGAGCCAGGGATAAGCTCAAGGAGAAGATTCTCCGCACGCCGTTCCGCAAACCCAGGTTCCCGATAATCTCGAACGTGTCGGCCGACTACACCGCCGACCCGATGGAAATCAGGGAGAATCTTGTGAACCAGCTCACGTCGCCCGTGCTCTGGTCGGATTCCATGCTCCTCATGATTAACGACGGCGTGCACAAGTTCTTCGAGTTCGGCCCGGGCAACGTCCTGACCGGGCTACTGAGGCGGATTGACAAATCGGTGGAATGCAGGAAGCCGTGATCCCCGCGGGCAGTCCGGGGAATAGGAACGGCGCGATTTCGGAGTGTCGGCATGGAATTCAAGGGGAAGAGCGTCCTGGTCACCGGCGCCGGCGGGGGAATCGGCAGGGCAGTGTGCTCCGCGTTCGCCGCCGAGGGGGCCGACGTGCTGGTCAACGACGTTTCCGCTCAGGCCGCGGCCGGGACCGCCGAAGCCGTGGCGGCGTTTGGCGGCAGGGTAGTCGTCGATTCATCCGACATCACCTCCCCCGAGGCGTCGGCGGCGATGGTCGACAGGGCGGAGGCCGAATTCGGAGGCCTGGACGTCCTCGTGAACAACGCAGGGATCACCAGGGACATGTTCCTGATTAAAATGGCCATCGACGACTGGAACAGGGTCATTTCGGTGAATCTGACCGGCGCCTTCAACTGCTCGAAGGCGGCCGCGAGGATTATGATGAAGCAGTCCAGGAAGGGGAGGGCGGGCGCCATGGTCAACGTGGCGTCGGTCATCGGCATCGGCGGCAACGCAGGGCAGGCGAACTACGCGGCGTCCAAGGGCGGGCTGATTGCCTTCACGAAATCGCTGGCAAAGGAACTGGCGTCCAGGCGAATCCGCGTGAACGCCGTGGCCCCCGGATTCATCGTGACGCCCATGACGGACTCCCTTTCCGATGAAGTGCGGAAGGAGATTCTCGGCAGAATTCCGCTCGGCGAGTTCGGCAAGCCGTCCGACGTCGCCGACGCGGTTTGTTTCCTCTCTTCCGAGAAAGCAAGATACGTGACGGGCGCCGTCCTCAGGGTCGACGGCGGCCTGCCCATATAGAAGCGGCCGCCCGGCCGGGAGAAGCGGATGGGATTCAGGGAAGACAAAGCCAGATGGCGGGACGAGGTCCTGGCCCCGTTCGTGAAGGAGAACCCCGAGCAAAAGCCGAAGTTCGAGACCACGTCGGGCATAGAGTTCCCAGCCGCCGAGGAGGGACCTCTCAATCCGTCGGCCATGGACCGAATCGGCCTTCCGGGTTCGTTCCCGTTCACGCGCGGAATCTACCCCACCATGTACAGGGGCAGGCATTGGACCATGCGCCAGTACACAGGGTTCGGCGGCGCGAAGGAGACCAACGAGCGGTTCCGCGTCATGCTCGCCAAGGGGCAGACCGGCCTGAGCGTCGCGTTCGACCTTCCGACGCAGATGGGAATCGACGCGGACGACCCGAGGGCCGAGGGAGAAGTAGGCAAGGTCGGCGTGGCAGTGAGCACGCTCGAGGACATGGACGAGCTGTTCGGCGGCATACCGCTCGAAAAAGTATCCACGTCGATGACGATTAACTCGACGGCTTCGATTCTCCTGGCCATGTACGCCGTACTGGCCGAAAGGCAGGGCGCCGATTTGGCCAGGCTCCAGGGCACGGTCCAGAACGACATCCTCAAGGAGTACATCGCGCGAGGCACGTACATCTTCCCGCCCGGGCCGTCGCTGAGGCTGGTCCTGGATCTCCTCGCGTGGTGCGCGGAGAAGCTGCCGAAATGGAACAGCATCTCCGTGAGCGGATACCACATAAGGGAGGCTGGTTCGACCGCTGTCCAGGAAATCGCATTCACGCTCAGCAACGGCAGGCATTACCTGAGGGAGGCTAAGCGGAGGGGGCTGGACGTGGACCTGATTGCGAAGCGGGTCTCGTTCTTCTTCAACGCCCACAATAATTTCCTGGAGGAGATAGCGAAGTTCAGGGCGGCCAGGAGGATGTGGGCGGGCATCATGCGCGACGAGTTCGGCTGCAAGGACCCCCGCGCCCAGATGCTGCGGTTCCACACCCAGACCGCAGGCTGCACTCTCACCGCCGCCGAGCCCGACAACAACGTCGCCCGCGTCGCGTTCCAGGCGATGGCGGCAGTGCTCGGAGGCACCCAGTCGCTGCACACGAATTCCCGCGACGAGGCGCTGGCCCTGCCCACCGAGGACTCCGCGTCAATCGCGCTCAGGACCCAGCAGATTGTGGCGCTCGAGACCGGCGTCGCCGACACGGCCGATCCCCTCGCCGGGTCCTTCCTCCTCGAGGGAATCACCGACGAGCTCGAACGCAGGGCCGCCGCGCTCATGGACGAAGTCGAGAAGCTCGGCGGGGCCGAAAAGGCGATAGAGACCGGCTACTTCCAGAAGGCAATACACAGGAGCGCGTACGAATACCAGAAGGGCGTGGAAAGCGGCGCGATTCCGGTCGTCGGAGTCAACTTCAAGCCGGCGGGGTCAAAAAGGCCCGGATTCACCACCCTTGTGGTCGACGCGGAAGTCGCGCGACGCCAGGCGAGGCGCCTGGCCGAGTCCAGGAGGAAACGCGACGCAAAGGCCTGGGAATCCGCCATCCGCGGGCTCAGGAAGGCGGCCGAAGGGGATTCGAACCTCATGCCGCCGATTATCGGTGCGGTCAAGGCCGGCGCCACCCTGGGCGAGATAAGCTCGGTCCTGCGGGATGTGTTCGGCGAGTACCGGGAAGCAAGCCTCTTTTGAGGGAGATGCGATGGACGGCATAACGTTCGACCACGTCGGGATTGCGGTGGAGAGCCTGGAAAAGGCCCTGGCGTTCTACCAGGGCGTGCTCGGACTCAAGCTGGAGGAGACGGAGGTCGTCGCCGGACAGGGCGTGAAGGTCGCGAAGCTCCACACCGGCAAGACGACCATAGAACTGCTGGAGCCGCTCGGCCCCGATTCGCCTGTGGCCAAATTCATCGAGAAACGCGGAGAGGGGATACACCACATCTGCTTCGAAGTGCCGGACGCGCTGGCTGTGGTCGCAAAGGGCAAGGAGAAGGGGTTTGATCCGGTCTCGGAAGGGCTCAAGCCCGGCGCATCCGGCAGGCAGGTGGCGTTCCTGAATCCCAAGTCCACGTTCAAGGTGATGATAGAACTGTCCCAGGGACCCGCGGACGCCGGTAAAAAAAAATAATTTCGTATGGAAATCCAGGCGAGCCCGGGATATATTTCACGGCTTAGGCTTGCAAGTTGGACGAAAGGAGGTGGGCCGGAAAACAGCGCAATCGTGAGTACGTAAGAGTGGAATTGACGAGAGCATAAGGAGGCTATAAGTGGCTAACGAAGATAAAATCAAGGAGAAAGTGATCGAGATCGTCTGCGAGCAGATGGGCGTGACCAAGGACAAGGTGACGCCCGAAACTTCGTTCATAAACGACCTGGGTGCCGACTCCCTGGATACGGTCGAGCTGATTATGGAGTTTGAGGACGCGTTCGATCTGAGCATACCCGACGAGGACGCCGAGAAAATCCAGACCGTCGGCGACGCCATATCCTATGTAAAAGAGAGAAGTTAGGGACATGAAACGACGCGTGGTCATAACGGGACTTGGTACCGTGACCGGTCACGGATTCGACGTCCATGACACATGGGACAAGGTGAAGCGGGGCAAGAGCGCGGTTACCCTGATTCAGAAATTTGATCCTTCTCCGTTCACGACCAGGATTGGCTCCGAGGTCAAGGACTTCAATCCTGAGAAATGGATGGACACGAAGACTTCGAAGAAAATCGACCTCTTCAGCCAGTACGGGGTCGCATGCTCGAAAATGGCCATCGAGGATTCGGGCATCAATCTCTCCAGCTGTGACCTGACCCGCGCCGGAGCCATAATCGGGACCGGAATCGGCGGCATAATCACCTTCGAGGAGCAGTACAAGAAAATCCTGGAAAAAGGTCCCGACAGGTGCTCTCCGTTCTTCATTCCCCGCATGATGGCCAACGCGGTCACGGGACACGTGGCGATTATGTACGGGCTGCAGGGCCCGAACTTCGTCGTGTCCTCCGCATGCGCGTCGGCGAACCACGCAATCGGCACCGCATTCAGGACGATTGCATGGGGAGACGCGGATGTGATGATTACCGGCGGCTCCGAAGCCGCCCTGACCCCGGTGGGGCTGGCCGGCTTCTGTTCCCTCAGGGCCCTGTCCACCAGGAACGACGCGCCCGAGAAGGCCAGCCGTCCGTTCGACAAGGACCGCGACGGATTCGTGATGGGCGAAGGGGCGGGCGCGCTTTTGCTCGAGGAGCTCGAGCACGCGAGAAGGCGTGACGCGCGGATCTACGCCGAAATCGTCGGTTTCGGCGCCACCTGCGACGCGTTCCACATCACGGAACCCAAGGAGGACGGCAGCGGGGCGGCCGAGTCAATCCGCATGTCCTTGAGGGACGCGGGGGTCTCGGCTGAGGATGTCACATACATAAACGCCCACGGGACTTCAACGCCGTTCAACGACCCGATGGAGTCGAGGGCCATCAAGGCGGCGCTCGGTGATCACGCGGGGAAAGTGGCGATTAGTTCCACCAAATCCATGATTGGGCACCTCCTGGGGGCATCGGGAGCGCCGGAACTGGCCATGACCGCGCTTTCCGTCTACGAGGACGTCGTGCATCCGACAATCAACTACGAGACTCGCGACGAGGCCTGCGACCTGGACTACGTCCCCGAGGGGGCCAGGGAAGTGGCCATGAACGTCGCGCTGAGCAACTCATTCGGATTCGGGGGGCACAACTGCACCATCGCGCTCCGGAAGTTCAGGGGCTGATCTTCGCGCACATCGGATAATCGCCGCCTTGCTCCTGCAGAAAATTCCCCGGCGGCTCCCGCAGGCAAATAAACGGACCAGGTCTCATTCATCTTCCTGCAACTCCGCCGACCCTTCCCCGCGGCGGCCCCGCATCGATTCGATGAGCACGAGCAGGACCGAAAGATCGGCCGGCGTGACGCCGGGAATGCGGCCGGCCTCCGCGAGATCGCGCGGCCTCGCCTTGGAGAGCTTCTCGCGGCTCTCGAAGCCGATTTCCCGTATGCTCGAGAAATCCAGGCCGGGCGGAATCCTGACTCTCTCGAGTTCCCTCATCCTATCCAAGAACGCCTCGTGCCTTTTCAGGTAGCCCTCGTACTTGACCGATATCTCCGCCTGCTCCACGGCTCTTGAGTCCATGCACAGGCGCTCGAGTTCCGGCCTGCCGCTGCAAAGGCCGGCAAGCGCGATTCCGGGCCGTCTCAGCAGCTCCGCGAGAGACCTGTTCCCTTCGCGCATGCGGCCCAACGAAGCGATGATTGAGGAAACGTTCTCCTTGAGCCTCCCTATATCCTCCATCCTCGCGGCGGTGACCAGGCCCCTGTCATGGCCGTGCCCGCCCAGCCTCAAATCCGCGTTGTCCTGCCTCAGGAAAAGCCTGTGCTCGGCCCTCGAGGTGAACATGCGGTACGGCTCGTCCGCGCCCTTGGTGACCAGGTCATCAATCATCACCCCGATGTACGCCTCGTTCCTGCCGAGAACCAGCCCTGGAACGCCCCTGGCGGAGGCCGCGGCGTTGATTCCCGCGATGATTCCCTGTGCCGCCGCCTCCTCGTATCCCGACGTCCCGTTGATCTGGCCGGCCAGGAAAAGGCCCCTGACCGCCCTCGACTCGAGGTCCGGCCCGAGCTGCCGCGGATCGGCGTAATCGTATTCCACGGCATAGCCGAACCTTACTATTTCAGCGTTCTCGAGCCCTTTAATCATGCGGACCATGCCGATTTGAAGGTCGCGCGGAAGGGACGTGGAAATCCCGTTGCAGTAGATTTCTTCCGTGTCGAGACCTTCGGGCTCGAGATAGATCTGGTGCGCGTTCTTGTCCGGGAACCTGGTTACCTTGGTCTCAATCGACGGGCAGTACCTGGGCCCTGCGGACTTGATTTGGCCGGTATAGAGCGGAGCCCTGTGAAGGTTCGAGAGGATGAGCCGGTGGACCTCGGGGTTCGTCCACGTGACGTGGCACGGCACCTGCCTTAGCGCCGGAGCCCTGGCGCCATACGAGAAGAGCGGCGGAGGATCGTCCCCCCGCTGCGTCTCGAGCCCGGAAAAATCTATTGTCCGGGCGGATATCCTCGGGGGAGTGCCGGTCTTGAATCTCCCCAGAGCGATTCCCAGGCCGCGAAGCGAATCTGAAAGCAGAAGCGACGGAGGTTCGCCCGCCCGGCCCGCCGGACGCACGTCTTCGCCGGTGTGAATCACGCCGTTGAGGAACGTCCCGCACGCAAGGACGACCGCCCTGCCCCGAAGCCCGAATCCCCTGCCTATCGTGACTCCGGTGACCGCCCCTCCCGCCGCATCCACGGCGGTCACGGTCTCCTCGACGACGCGCAGGTCAGGCTGCCTCTCGATTACGGATTTCATGTAGGCGTGATAGGCGGCTTTGTCGGCCTGCGCCCTCGGCGCGCGGACGGCGGGGCCCTTCTTCGTGTTCAGCATGCGGAACTGTATGCCGGTCGCGTCCGCCGCCCTGCCCATCTCGCCGCCCAGGGCGTCAATCTCCCTCACCATCTGGCCCTTCGCAAGCCCGCCTATCGCCGGATTGCACGGCATCCTGCCCACCGTGTCGAGGTTCATCGTGACGAGAATCGTGCCGGCTCCGGTGCGCGCGGCGGCCAGGGCGGCCTCTATCCCCGCGTGGCCCCCGCCCACGACAATGACGTCGTATGTCTTCTCGAACATGCTTCCTCCCCGAATCGCCGCCGTATTCTACATCGCAGGCTCCCTCCGGGCATCGTGTTTCCGCACGAAGCACGCGGCGCGGGCCTTGACCGCGGAAGGCGAAACCGCGAGAATCCCAACTCGGCTGAACCGTCCGTCCGCGCAGATTCGGAGATTGAGATGGAATCAAAGGGGAACGGCGAAGGCCGTCCTGATAAACCGGCGGATCCCCGCGTCCCGCAACCGGGAAACGGTAAGGTCCGCAAGCCGGGCGAATCGCCCCCCGCTCCTTTGAAGCAGTCCGTGGATTCCGCGATTGGACGGTTCAGGGAACGGAAGGAGAACTGGGACGCCGCTGTCTCCCAGGCAGTCGACGGAAAGTCCCGGAAACCCGGCGAAGCGGCCCCTCCGGGACAGCAGAAGCCGCCCGAGGATTCCGCCGCGGACCGTTTGCGCGGCAAGGGGGATTCGGGCTCTCGGGCCAGGAAGGCAGTCTATGCCTCCTCGGCAGTCCTCATCGTGCTCATCACCGCGGTCTTCGCCGGCCACAGGTACTGCTACGTCAAGTACAGGGACCTGTACGAAGAGCAGGCGTGGATTCAAATCAGGACCGTCTACGATCAGCTCGAAAGGAACCTGATTCTCGAGGTGAACCGCGACAAGACCATACGAAGCCTCGAGAACAAATGGCTCGGCAAGGAGGTCATTTTCGCCGGCGTCTACTGCAGGACCGGGACGACTTCCGGCGGGGTGGAGGAGATACTCGTCGACGTGCCGAACCTGAGGGAGGCGCTGAACAAGTTCGACGACGACGTCCACTATGAGATCCCGGCCGGCGGGCCGACCGCCGAGGGCTTAGCGCGCGGCGACATAGTCATCGGGAAGGGAAAAGTGCTCAACTTCTCGCATTTCCTCATCAGGCTTCAGGGCGTCGAGATCCGCAAAGCCGGGCCGATTGAGGAGTACTTCCTCAGGGAATGGGCTTCCGACCTGTCCTTCGTCCGCGAGTCACTCGGCGGATTCGGCGCCTTGCGCGAGGGGAAATGACCCGCCCCCGCAAAACAGCAGCCGGCCCCATGCCTGACGCGTTCCTCTCGCGCATCGAAGGCGTTCTCGGGCCAGGAGCGCTCCTGGTCTCACGGGAATCCGTGGAGAAATACTGCAGGGACGAGACCGAAGGCCTGTTCATGAGGCCCGAAGCCGTCGCCCTGGCCTTGGATACCGGGCAGGTATCCGCCATCCTCAGGCTCGCTTCGAGGTTCGGAGTGCCCGTCACTCCGAGGACGGGAGGCACCGGGGTCACGGGAGGCGCCCTTCCGGTCGCCGGAGGACTGGTCCTGTCGCTCGAGAGGATGAACTCGATTCTCGAAATCGACAGGGACAACCTCGCCGCGGTCGTGCAGCCCGGCGTGGTGACCGGGGTCCTGCACAGGGCGGTTGAGGAGAAGGGGCTGTTCTACCCGCCTGATCCTGCCAGCCTCGATTCGTGCACCATCGGGGGCAACGTCGCGGAATGCGCCGGCGGGCCGCGGGCGGTCAAGTACGGGGTGACCGGTAATTTCGTCACCGGAATCGAATGCGTTCTCGCCTCGGGCGCGATCGAGAGGTGGGGCGGAAAGGTCAAGAAGGACGTCGCAGGCTACGACATAATCGGGCTCCTTGTCGGCTCGGAAGGCACGCTGGCCGTGGTCACCGAAATCGTGCTCAGGCTTCTCCCGAAGCCCGCAGCCTCGGCCGATCTCCTCGTCCCCTTCGGCGGGGTCGGCGCAGCCGCAGCCTGCGCGTCGGCGGTCGTCGGGTCCGGGACCGTGCCGGCGGCAATCGAGTTCATGGACGCCCTGTGCATCAGGGCTGCGAAGGACCTCCTCGGCCGCCTCCCGCGCGGCGTGGAGGGGGCCGAAGCCGCGCTCATCTTCCAGATTGACGGGTCCAATCCCGAAACCGTGGAAAGGGAATCGCTCAAGGTGGGCGAAATATGCCAGGCATGCGGAGCCGGAGACGTCTTCGTCGCCGCCAGCAGCTCTGAGAAGGAAAGGCTGTGGGAAATGCGCAGGAAATTGCGGGAAGCCCTTCTCGCCCGCTGCAGGACCAAGTTCTCCGAGGACGTGGCCGTGCCTCCCGCTTCGCTGCCCGGCCTGGTGCTCGGGCTAAAGGACATAGAGAGGAAATACCGCGTCGAAATCGCGTGCTTCGGCCACGCAGGCGACGGCAATGTCCACGTGAACGTGCTCCGGGGGGAAAGGGACGAGCAGGCGTGGGCCGGGCTTCGCAAGGAGATAATGGCGGACATCTTCACCCTGGCAGTAGGATTGGGCGGCACGCTCTCCGGAGAGCACGGAATCGGACTCGCCAAGAAGGACTTCATGCATCTCAAGTTCAGCAGGAACCAAATCAGGCTCATGAAGCGCATCAAGGCTGCCTTCGATCCGGCCGGTATCCTGAACCCGGGAAAGATATTCTAGCCCATGGCGCTCAGTCCGGAATTTGGATTGCCATGAATCCCCGAATTTCGTAATCTTTCGGTTTTCACAGCAGGAAAAAAAGCCGGTTTTGGAGAACTGCGGATGATTCGCAAAGGGCGGTACCTCTTCACCTCCGAGTCCGTTTCCATGGGGCACCCCGACAAGGTCGCCGACCAGATTAGCGACTCGGTCCTCGACGCCGTGCTGGAGCAGGACCCGAACGGGAGGGTCGCTTGCGAGACACTGGTCAAGACGGGACTCGTCGTAGTATCCGGGGAAATAACCACGACCTGCCACGTAAACTTCCAGGACGTCGCGCGGAACACAATAAGGTCAATCGGCTACGACGATCCGGCGCTCGGTTTCGACGCCGATTCCTGCGGCGTCGTCATAAGCGTCGACAGGCAGTCCCCGGACATCTGCCAGGGCGTCACCGAAGGGCAGGGGCTGCACAAGGAGATGGGCGCAGGCGACCAGGGCATGATGTTCGGCTTCGCTTGCAGGGAAACCCCGGAATACATGCCGATGCCGATTATGCTCGCGCACAAACTCATGATGAGGCAGGCCGAGACGCGGCAGAAGAAGATACTGGATTTCGTCAAGCCCGACGCGAAATCGCAGGTCACAGTGGAGTACGACAGCGGGAAGCCGGTGCGTATTCACACCATAGTCCTCTCGACCCAGCATGACGCGAAGGTCTCTTACGACGAGATTAAGAACGGCGTCATCGAGAAGATAATAAAGAACGTCATCCCCCAGGGGCTCCTCGACTCTAAAACGATTATCCACGTCAACCCCACCGGGAGATTCGTCTGCGGAGGCCCGAAGGCCGATTGCGGGCTCACGGGACGCAAGATAATCGTCGACACGTACGGGGGGATGGGCAGGCACGGGGGCGGAGCCTTCTCCGGCAAGGATCCGACCAAGGTGGACAGGACGGCGTCGTACATGATGAGGCACGTCGCGAAGAACATCGTGGCCGCCGGGCTGGCGGACTGCTGCGAAGTCCAGGTGTCGTATTCAATCGGCGTCGCCGATCCAGTTTCGCTGCTCGTGGACACGAGGGGGACCGGGAAAATGGAGGAGTCTAAAATTGAGAAGATAATCCGCGACGTCTTCCCCCTGAAGCCCAAAGGCATGATTGAGTACTTGAACCTGCGCAGGCCCGTGTTCCGCGATACCGCGAGGTTCGGGCATTTCGGCCGCACCGGGGACGCATTCACCTGGGAGAGCACGGCCATGGCGGAGAAAATCAAGGGCATGGCCGGGCTGTAACGCTGATCGCCCGCTGCCGCGGGAATCGTTAGGAGGACAATCTTGAAGTACAAGGTCAAGGACATGAAACTGGCCGATGAGGGCAGGAAGAAGATCGAGTGGGCGGAATCGAGGATGCCCGTTCTCATGGCCATCCGCAAGAGATACGGGGAGACGAAGGACCTGAAGGGCGCAAAAATCGCAGGGTGCCTGCACGTCACGAAGGAGACGGCTGTCCTCGTCCGCACCCTCGTTGCCTGCGGAGCCGAGATTTCATGGTCGGGCTGCAATCCGCTCTCCACGAAGGACGACATCGCCGCGGCCCTGGCCGACGAAGGACTCTCCGTGTACGCATGGCATGGCATGAACACCGAGGAGTTCTACTGGGCAATCGAGAAGACCCTGGAATTCGGACCGAACCTCACCCTGGACGACGGGGCTGATTTGATTTTCACGATTCACTCGAAGCACCCCGAGATGGCGCCGAAGTTGCGCGGCGGGACCGAGGAAACCACGACCGGAGTGCACAGAATCAGGTCCATGGCGAAGGCCGGCAAGCTGCTCTACCCCATCGTCGCCGTGAACGATGCCCAGACCAAGTGGGACTTCGACAACGTCTACGGCACCGGCCAGTCCTCGATTGACGGCATCCTGAGGGCCACCAACGTGCTGATTGCCGGCAAGACCTTCGTGGTCTGCGGCTACGGCCACTGCGGCAGGGGCGTCGCCATCAGGGCGAAGGGGCTCGGGGCGAACGTTTTGGTCACGGAAGTGAATCCGGTCGCGGCCCTCAGGGCGACCCTGGACGGCATGCGTGTGGCGACGATGGACGAAGCCGCTGCGGAGGGAGACATCTTCATCACAGCGACGGGCGTGAAGGACGTGATTGTTGACCGCCACTTCAAGGCCATGAAGGACGGCGCAATCGTCTGCAACACCGGCCACTACGACTGCGAAGTCAATCTGAAGCACCTTGCTTCCATGGCCAAATCATCGCGGGAGGTCAGGCCGAACAACGATGAATACGTCCTCAAGGGAGGAAAAAGGATCTACGTGCTCGCAAAGGGCAGGCTGGTCAACCTTGCTTCGGCCGAGGGTCACCCCTCCGAAGTGATGGACATGTCCTTCGCGAACCAGTTCATGGCCCTCCACGGGCTCCATACGGAAAAGAAGAGGCGCAAGCCCGACGTCTACGACATTGATCCTGCCCAGGATGCGGAAATCGGCAGACTCAAGCTTGAAACCATGGGCCTGAAAATAGATACTCTCACTCCAGAGCAGGTCGAGTACATGCACGGCTTTGCAGAAGGAACGTAACCGGGACTGCCGGTATATGGTTGTCCCGGAAAGCTTTTCCGGAGGAGATGAATGGACGACAAGTGCATACGCTGCGGCAAGGGAACATACGCTAAAGTCGACGAGGAGACCGACGCCCAGGGGCGGAAGTTCCTGCTCTTCGAATGCAAGGACTGCAAAAGCATGGTCATCCGGAAGAACGGCTGGGACCCGAAGAGCTGGACGTCGGTGAAATAGCGCGAATCGGTCCCCGCCTTTCCCCGTGCGGAAGACTGCCGGGAATTGCCTTGTAAGAGCGCTCCGGTGGTGCTAAATTGTCCGCTATCGGCGACTTGCACCGGATTGGGAGACATGGCATGAAAGGGATACTGAAAACCGGGTTCACGCTGGTCGAGCTCCTCGTGGTGATGGCAATCATCGCCACGCTGGCCGCCCTCGTCGTGCCCATGGTGTTCTCCGCGACCGAAACGGCCAACAGGACCGAATGCTCGAACAACATGAAGGCCATGGCCGAAGCCCTCATCCAGTACAAGTCCCAGAAGGGGAAAAGGCGCTTCCACCCCCGTCTGGACGGAAAGAAATTCGTCGTGGCCCTCTACAGGTCCGGAATCCTCCCGGATGCCAAGGTCTTCATCTGCCCGTCCACGGACCATGACAACCAGGACGGCGAAGCATACGGCGGCATCAACTCGGACGACAGGGCCGACGTGCCGGACGGAACCTGCAGCTACGCGGGACGCAGGAATTCGCCGGGCTCCCCGTTCGGAATAATGAAGATGGCCAACCAGGAAAGGGTGCCCGGATCCAAGATTGCCGTGGTCTGCGACGGGCTCGTGCGCGTGGGCGACAAGTACAAGTTCAACCATGGAGACGGCGCCAACGTCCTGTTCCTCGACGGCCATATAGATTTCCTCGACTTGAAGGAGGACCTCGGCGACTGCGAGGTCATCGGCGACGGGGCGAAGGAACCGCTCGACGGGCTTTCAAACGAATAGGAGATTCGACATGACGAGGCTTTCCTGGCTCTGCTGCGTTTCGCTTGCGGGAATGTTGGCTGCGCCGGTCCTCTGCGCCCAGGACGAGGAAATCAAGGAGCCGAGGAGATGGGAGCTCAAGGTCGAGGTCGACAAGCCCCAGAAGTTCGTCTTCGACGGCCCCTTCGGCACCAGGGAGGTCTACTGGTACGTCACCTACAGGGTAACGCACCCGTTCTCCAACCCGGATTCCAAACCCATATCGAACATGTGCCTCGACATCTGGATTTCCACCGACGCCAACTACAGGGTTCTCTTCCCGCTCGGCGAAAAACAGGACCCGAATGTCGAAGGATTGGAATACGAGACGGAAAAGGAGATGTACGGAAGGTTCGACGACCTCCTCAAGGAAACCCGCTGGGGCGAAGGCACGGGCAAGATGCTGCCCCGGTACGAAGGGGTCGGAGCCTGTTACCACGACGGGTTCCACCCATCGGTCCACGACGCAGTCGAGGCGAAATACGGCATGAAATTCCAGAGCTGCCTCGATATAAACGCCACGCCTCTCAATCCAGGCGAAACCCGGCACGGCCTCGCTATCTTCGCCGACGCGCCGGTCGAGGAGGGCAAGCTGTTCACAGGCGCCGTCGATCACCTGTACGTCCAGTCCGAGGAGCGGCGCACGGAGGAAACGGCTCTCGGCATCTCCATGCTCCAGGCATAC
>DYIT01000164.1 GCA_020723505.1 Candidatus Kuenenia stuttgartensis | reverse complement strand
CAGACAACAGCTTCGTCATTCCGGCGAAAGCCGGAATCCAGGCAAACAGTGTCAATCTGAAACCAGGACTTGACAAGTAAACCGCAAACCGTAAGCCGTATCGCATTTGAAAATGGAATGCATGCATTACTGCTTATAGCTTACTTCCTAAAATTTACTGCTTACCGTTTACCGCTTACTGCTTACAGTTCACCAGGCCTCATTCGGTGTCTTCGGGTGCCTTCGGCGGTGATTCGTCTCCGATTGCAGACCTCATGTTCAGTCTGCGTCTTCACATTTCCAGCCTCATTTGAGTTGGTATTTGAGTTGGATTTCATTGGGATTTGGCTATTGGTGGTTGGCCCGCCTTTGGCAGGTCTTCGAGATTCTACGCAGCGTTTTGGTTGCGGCTCGGCTGCGTTATGATTTGGAATTTAGCCATTGGGTTTTCGACAGGCCGTAGACCGCCGACCGTGGGCTGAAGCCGTAACCGTGATCACCCGATGCGGGAATGGTGGTAGCTCGACGTGGGAATAGTGGTTTCCAGATGTGGGAATGGTGATTACTCGATGCAGGAAGCCTGAGATCTCCCATTCCAACACCAGGTGAACACTCATTCCCGATTGAGCGGTCCCATGATGCGCCGGCCGCCTATCTAGTCCTGAACGTCGTCTCGATTGTCCTGGTCGATTTCTTGCCTGTCGCGACGACGGCCTCGGCCCTGTAGATGCGGCCCGGTTGCAGGGCATCGTCCGGGAAGAGGCAAATCGTGCGGAGCATGTAGTCGTAGTTGTAGGCCGAGACCGCCTTGGGTATGCACGTCGGATCAGTGAAAAGCGCATTCACCTTCCGGCCCGTCAGCAGGTCGGTTATCGAGAACGACTGCAGCAGGCCTTTCTGCCCATTTGGAGGGAGGATGCGGATGAAGGTCCCGCCGGGGCGCGCGGCTCCGGGCGGATATGGATCGGGCGATTCGCCAGAGCCCTTCGGGTTGACCTTGTCCTGACCGGGGAACGGGTACACGAGGAAATCAGCCGGCGCATCGGCATCGACATTGCATGAATAGAGGCCCGCATCGAAAGCGTAGCACACGGTCCTTACCTTTGGGGCCAGGAAGTCGTAGCTGTGGTAGAGCGTGGTGATCATGTGCAGCAGTGCGTCTTCAGCGGAGCTCCCGTGCCCGCACACCGACGATTCGCCCGCCTTGCTGCCCTCGGGGGTGTATCCTGGTTTCGAGGGATCCTCGGCGTGGCAGATCCCATTCTTCGCCATGTACCTGCAATGACTCACCTGCGCGTCGTAGATTCTCATGGATATTCCTGCGGGGCCGTATCCACCGTGCGATCTGACAAGGTTCAAATAGCCGTTATGCGGTCCGGCATGGAGGGGCACGCTTTCATCCACCGGGCAGAGGAGAAGAGTCGACGGGAATTCCGAAGCCAGGAGATAACGTTGTTTTCCGATTGTCACGTCGCCCGGCACTGCGGCGCAATCCGGAATCGGCGGCCGGGCCGTTTCTTCCTCGCCTCCGCCTTCGATGCCTCCTCCCTCGTCCCTGCCTGATTCCTTTTCGCGTTCCAGGCGTTCTTTTTCCCGGGCTTCGATGAGTTTGCCCAGGTCGCCCCTCACCATGAGGTCGACGCCGTATTCCGTGAAAACGCCGTTACCGTCCGCATCGACGAAGCAGAACACGTCCGCCAGGAGCCTGACTTTGACATACGCCGCGACTGCGAATTCGAAGCCCTTCGTTCCCCTGCGCACAGCCAGCGGCGCCATTCCCGGGATCCTGCCGATATAGGTCCCCTGGAAGGCCTTGCTGGTTCCCAGCTTGACCTGTGTCTTCTTCCTGCCTTCTGTCACGGTCATGCCGTCCTCGTCCGGGACCGCCACCCGGAGCGGCCCGAGGCTGAAGAGCACCGCAGCGCCCTCCGCAGGCAGGGGAATCCAGAATTCCTTCGGAATGCTCTCGATTTGCCTTATCGGCACGACCTTGCCCTGCATGGTTTCCCAGCGGTCGAAGACGTCCTTCTCAGCCCCCATGCAAGCGCAGGCCGCGGCAGCCGCGGCGAAGATGGCAGACGCTGCGAGGAATGCATGCGCCGCCCTCCGATCCGGATTGGCAGCATCTATCCGCATATGATTGACAGGAATACCGTCTGCGCGGAACCATGGAGAATCAGGCCAATTGGCACGTGTGTCTTCCTGGCCCTTCAGTTACTCGCGCTCCGGATCTGTCTCCCTCTCCCTTCGGTGTTTTCGGCGTCTTCAGGCGCACGGGGTCAGGACTTCACCGAGCGGCTCCGGCTGATGCGGGCCCTTGCCCTCCGCCGTGCTCCGACGGCGGCGTTGACGAACTCGAGCGCGCCCGTTGTGCAGGCCTCGACGCATACCGGCTCGCCAGAGCACAGGTCGCACCCGAAAGCGACCCCGTCGACCGGATGGATCGTCGGATAACCGATGGGGCAGGCCAGGATGCACTGCCCGCAGCCTGAACAGGAATCTGCGTCAATCAGGATTGCGCCCGAAGCAGGATCCTTGCTTCTAGCCCTTGACGGGCAGATGGTCACGCATGGCGGCGCGGCGCACTGCATGCAAACCACGGGGAACCAGGCGTTGATTTCCGGCATCGAGTCGATTCTTATCCTGCTGAACTCCTTGCCGACAACGCTTTCGCGCGCATCTGCGCAAGCAAGCTCGCAAAGACTGCAACCTGTGCACAAATCCGCATTGGCAAAGACAATCCTGCGCGTTCCCATCCATGCGTGAATATCCTCCAGCGATGTCGGTGTCAAGACCGTATGTTGGTGCGTTGGCAACCAAAGTCGAAGGTCCAAGGTCAATACATGCCTGGTTGCCAGGGGGTAAACCGTAAGCTGTAAGCAGTAAACCGTTGACAACCTCTGGTTTCAAGCCGATTCCGTGCAGTATCTCGTCATTCCGACGAAGGACGACTCAACTACGCAACGACGCTGCTATGTAATGACTGCGGCGGGAAATCGCTTGAGCCGGGGGAAATTATCGGATATACGCAACTTATGGCGGCGACGATTATTACGGATGACCGCCAGCCGGCAATGCCGGGAAATTCCGGCGTGAGCATGCTTTGACTGGAGGATGAATGGAAACCACGCTCATATTCGTGAAACCCGACGGAGTCCAGCGCGGTCTGATTGGCAGGATTATCACGAAGTTCGAAGAGAAGGGCCTGCAAATCGTGGGTCTCAAGATGATGAAGCTGTCGGAGTCCTTGGCGAAGAAGCACTACAGCGTGCACAAGGGCAAGCCGTTCTATCCCGGGCTCATCAAATACGTCACATCGGGCCCCATCGTCGCCCTGGCGCTGAGGGGGCCAAGGGCCATCGAGACATGCCGCAAGCTCATGGGCGCCACGTTCGGATACAAGGCGGAACCCGGCACAATCCGCGGCGATTTCGGCATATCGGGGAGCTTCAACCTCGTCCACGGGTCGGACTCGCCTGAGGCCGCAAAGACAGAGCTTGCCCTCTATTTCGGGAAGAAGGAGCTCTGCGATTGGAAGCCGGCTCTCATGGAGCAGGTTTTCGGCAGTGAATAACGGGAATAAGGGGGACCGTCCTGCGGGAGTGCCGCTGGGGCTGGTCGGAGCTCTGGCGGAGGAAATCTCTTCCCGGACGGCCGGCGGCAGGGTGAGGAAAGTCAGGAGTCCGGCCCCGCATTCGCTCGTGCTGCACGTATTCGCAGGCGGGGCGAAGACGAACCTTCACATATCGGCGCACAAGCTGTATCCGCGCATCAATTTGTCCGACTCGCTTCCTGCGGGCATGGCTGCTCCTTCGAGCGCCTGCGAAATGCTGAGACCGCTGCTTTTGAACCGGCGGATCACCGGGGCAGGGCGAATCGAATCGGACAGGATAATCGCCATGGATTTCGCCGCCCGCGGGGACGGGACACCGTGGGCGAGGCTGATAGTCGAGTTCATCCCCAGGGCCCCGAACGTCATCGCGGAGGAAGGCGGAAGAATAGTCTTCATGATGAATCCGGTGCGCGAATCGCGCGGGATCAGCATCGGGAAGCCGTATCTCCCGCCGGACCTGCCTGTTTCAGCCGAAGCGGCAGGCGGCGAACCGGGCGCGGAAGCAGGGGAATCGCCGTCCTCGATTGTAGAACGACTCCTGGGCACGGTGGAGGCCCGGCACGAGCATGCTGTGCTGTCCGCGCGCCTTGCGAAAGCGCTTGTCTCGCGAATAAGCAAGGCGAAGAGGAAGTCGGGGAAACTCGAGGCCGACCTCGAGAACACTTCGGCTTCCGAATCGATCCGCATGAAGGGCGAGATCCTCAAGGCCAACCTCGGGAGGATTGAAAGAGGCATGACCTCCGTCAGGCTGGCGGACTTCTTTTCGGCCGGACAGGAAGAGGTCGAAATCGAGCTCAGCCCGTCGCTTTCGCCAATGCAGAACATGGAGAAATACTTCGGCAAATACAAGAAGCTGAAGAGGGGGAGGGAGAAGATAGCGTCGCTGATTGAGGGGATTTCCGAGCAAATCAGCAGGCTCGAAGGGCTGCTTTCAAGGGCCAAGGAAGCCGAATCCCCGGAGGAGCTGCTCGAAATCGCCGCGTCCGAAGGAATCGCACTGAGTCATGAGAGGCGGGAGGAAGCAGCCGCTCCGCCGAAAATCGACATGCCGAAGGGCATCAGGCATTTCACGTCCGCGGAAGGCTATGACCTCTTCGTGGGCAAGGGCGGGACCGAAAACGAGAAGCTCACGTTCAGTTTCGCAAAGGGATCCGATTTGTGGCTGCACGTCTCCGGCGTGCCCGGGCCGCACGTGGTCATACGAGTCAAGGAGGAGGGACAGGTCCCGCAGGAGACTCTTCTCGACGCGGCGTCGCTGGCCGTGTTCTTCAGCAAGGCGAAGGGCAGGGTCGCGGAAGTCGTGTACGCCTGGAGGAAGAACCTCCAAAGGCCCAGGAAAGGGAAGCCCGGGCTGGTATACGTCGGCGATCGCAAAAGCCTGCGCATCGCGCCGGACATGCCGCGGCTGAACAGGCTGCTCGGGAGGCAGTAGGTCGAAGAGAGAAGGGGCCGAGGTCGAAAGTAGAAAGTCGAAGGTCCAAAGTCAATACTTGCCAGATTGCCAGGGTGGAGGGTGAAGGGTTGAGGGTCGAGCGGCGGAACTCCACCCTCAAGTTTCAAGCCGCTTCCGCGCATTGTCTCGTCATTCCGGCGCAAGCCGGAATCCAGGGCGCGGCATGGTGCTCGATGATGGAATGAGGGTTTCCAGATGTGGGAATGATGGAATCCACAGGCCCTCCATCAATTCCAGATAAAGGTCCACTCCCTTCCAACATTCCAAAACACTGGCTCGCGCATTCCATCGCCCCGGTCAACACTCATTCCTGCGTCAATTTCCCCCAATTCCAATGTCCTGAAAGCTCCCATTCCTGCATCCACCGGGCACGCATTCCTTCATCCGGCGACCACCCATTCCGGTATCCTGAGATCTCCCATTCCAACATCGGGTGAACACCCATTCCCGCGTCGATAAATCGCCATCATCGTGTATAATCCGACGATGTATCGACGCGGGGGCGTCTTTCCCGTCCTTTCGCGGAGCGGAACGCGGACGTGCATATTCCGCGGACGAATCCCATGATTACGAACGGCTGGGCAGGCAGGCGAGCGGTGATCAATCTGACGTCCCGCGAGACGAGCGTGGAGGAAATCCCCCACTCCCATCTCAGGGAATGGATTGGCGGCAGGGCCCTGAACGTCATCGAAATCAGGAAGAGGACGGTGCCCGGCCTGGACGCATTCAACACGGATTCCCCGCTCTGCTTCGCCGCGGGCCCGCTTGCCGGGACGCTCGCGCCCTGTTCAGCCTCCCTTCACGTCGCCGCCCGTTCCCCGGTCGCCTATCCCGGCACGATTGCGATGGCGGAAATCAACGGCGCGGCGGGGCCGAGGATGAAGCTCGCCGGGTTCGACCAGATCATAGTCCTCGGCGTTTCGGAGAGGCCGGTCTACATCGTCGCGCAGGGCGGGCGTGTGGAATTCCGCGACGCCTCGGAATGCTGGGGCCTTGACCCGGCGGCCACGCAGGCCGCAATCAGGCAGGAACTGGGGGACGACGCGAGCGTCGTCTCAATCGGGCTTGCAGGCGAGAACGAGGTCAGGTTCGCGTCGATGCTTGCAGACTGCGCATGGCCCGGCGACGGGTGCGGCTTCGGGGCGGTGATGGGAGCGCGCAAGCTCAAGGCCATCGTCTTCGCCGGATCCGGGCCCATGAGGACCTGCCACGGCAACCTGCTCCGTGAGAAGGGGAAGGACGCGCGGCGTTCGTTCGCAAAAGCCGCGGGAGTCAGGGCCCTGTCCGAATCGGGCACGCTGTTCCCCCTGGACTGGCTCGCCGGGTCATGGGCGCTCTCGACCCGGAATTTCACGGCCTGCACTCCCGACGCCCTGGCGAGGCTCGGCACGGCTGAATACTCCGCGAGATTCCTCGGAGCCAGGACCGGATGCTTTTCCTGTCCCATCCATTGCGGCAGGTTCACGGCCGGGGAGGAGCTTTCGGCGAGGGGGGTCCATTTCGGCGGCCTCCATTTCGAAGCCGCCGCCTCAATCGGGCTCAAGCTCGGCCTCTCCCGCTGGTCGGACGTGCTGCGCGTCTGCCACGCCTGCATCCGGTTCGGGCTGGACCCGTCGGCGTTCGCATCTCTCGTCGCATGGCTGACCGAGGGGTACGAGAGAGGTCTTCTCGACGGCCGCAGGACGGGGAGAGTGCTCGAATTCGGCGACGTGGAGGCCGCCGTCGCCCTTGCGGAAACGGCGGCGCGCAGGGAAGGGCACGGCAGGTTCTTCGGGGAAGGCGCATGCCGCGAGGCGAGGAGATCCGCCGAAGGAGCGGAACAGCTCCTTTTCCACGTGGCGGGATTCGACTGGCCGGCCCTCGACCCGCGGATTTTCAAGGGGCTCGCCCTCTCGTTCCCCACGGCGCCGCACGACGCGGGCCCGTTCGCATCGCTGGCGTGCCCGATGCTTCCCGGATATCCGGGCTTCAGTCCGGGGCTCGCCGACCTTGCAGGCCGTCCGGGGACTTGGGACATGTCGTTCGCAGCGTCGTTCGGCGGCAAGGCCGCGCTGCTCGCGCATTCGAGACTGCTCTCGTGCGCGGCGCAGATGTGCGGCACTTGCAGGCTGCCGGTCACCGCGGCGTTCGCCCTGACGGCCAAGGACCTCGCGGAACTGCTGTACGCGGTGACGGGCGAGGAATTCGGACCGGCCCAGGTAATCTCGAAGGCGGCAAGGGTGCTGGGGCTCGAATGGGAGATGATGCTCGAGGACGGGCTCGGCCTGGACGTCCTGAAACCGCCGGCCAGGTTCTTCGCCGAGCCGGTGCGCGAGGGGCAGTTCAAGGGCGAGGTCCTGAAGGAGAAGGAATTCGCCGCTGCGCGGGGCGAGTACATCGACGCCATCGGGAAGGCCAGGCTGCGCGGCGACGCTGCGTCAAGCTGAGAAAGACCGAAAAGGACATTCGCGGCTAGTCGAAGGGTATCGAACGTCGAAGGTAGAAAGTCCAAGGGCGGAGTATACGTATGGCGCAGAACAGAGCCGCGGGCGTAAGCCCGCGGGAGTACGTGGCGGCCGGGAAGTCGAAGGGTCCAAGGTCAATACCTGCCTGGTTGCCAGGGGGTAAACCGTAAGCAGTAAGCTGTAAGCAGTAAGCCGTTTGAAAATGGAATGTATGTATTACTGCTTATAGCTTACTTCCAAAATTTACTGCTTACTGCTTACTGCTTACCGTTTACCGCTTACTGCTTACCGTTTACCGCTACTGCTTACAGTTCACCAGGCCTCATTAGGTGTCTTCGGTGCCTTCGGCGGTTATTCGTCTCCGATTGCAGACCATCCAACTACGCATCCACCCATCTACCCGACTACCTGACAACTCGTCCGTCGTCGTTGCGCAGCAGCATCGTTGCGTGTTTGTGTTGCCTTCCGCCGGAATGACGGCGCGCAACGTGGGACGCGCAACGGTCCACGGTTCACAGGTTCCTTGCGGGGGCTGGGGACCGGCAGCCGGTTACCGATTGGCGTTCCCGCGCTCCTTCGGTTCCAGCAGATCTCCGGCGTACTCTGGGGGCAGCTTCTTCCTGGCGGCGAGGAGCTCGTTCGCCCAGTCGGCCACGGCGGATTCGAACTTCGAGAGGTCGGCTCCAGGGTCCTGTTTCCTGTGCCTTGCGAAGAACCTTTTTGCGGTCCAGAGCGTCTCGAGCATGAGGTTCATGCCGAAAACCATCTTCCCGAAGCCCGTCTTCCTCCTGGCCTCGTCATTTTCCGAAGACATGACCATCATTTCGCCCATCTTGATTGCGAACATGGCGCTGTCGGCTTTGCCGGAAAGGAGCAGCCAGACCTTGTCGAGGTCGAGGCTGTCCGGAACACCTTGCCTGTCGCGGTTCCTGGCGTGATTCACATGCTCACGTCCGTCGGGGTTCCGTCCGTTTTCCGGCTTCGGATTAGGGGACGAACAGCATTGGGCGGCAAGACACGCGAGCAGCGCTAATGCCGCAAGAAGGGCGTTTCTGATGGGTTTGCCTCTCATTGATGACCGTACTATATATGAATGATAGTACGTGCCGGAGCGGGCCGCAATAGAAGCCGGCCAGCGCAGCGATTATGAGTCGTGTGCGGGACAGGTCGTACGGCATACGTCAGGGAGTCGAACGGTATCGAATTTCGAAGGTCGAAAGAAGTATACGTATGGCGCAGAACAGAGCCCATCCTATGCCCGCCATAGTCTCGGCGGGTAAATCAGACGTAGGCGGGGCGGGCGCAAGCCCGCGGTAGTTCGTGGCAGCCTGGGAAGTACAAAGTCCAAGGTCGAAAGCATGCCCTGAGCGAGTCCGCGAAGGCGGACGAGTCGAAGGGGCCAAGGTCAATACTTACCAGATTGCCAGGGTCAAGGGCGAAGGGGCGGGGGTCGAGCGTAGAGGGTCGAGCGGCGGAACTCAAACATAACCCGGACGAGC
>DYIT01000016.1:46256-57176 GCA_020723505.1 Candidatus Kuenenia stuttgartensis | reverse complement strand
TTCCGCTCCGGGAAGAAGTTGTTCTCCGAAGGCGGGGCCGCGCCCTGGTTCAGCGCGCCCGTGGGCTCGGTCCATGATCCCTTGTTCACGGTTATCACGTCCTCATATTTCTCCGTGCCCGAGCCCCCCACGCCCACGTACACGCGCGCGGCGTCAGAGCCTTCGGGGAAATCGTTCGGGATGGTCACGACCAGCAGCTTGTTGGCGTCCACCGTGAACGAGTCTTCCTGCGAGTCGTCCGTCTCCTTGAGCGTGGAGGTGTTGTACCAGGTGTATGTGACATGGTAGGTGCGCTGCGGTTTCGTTCCCCCCGCCACATGGGAGAGAGTCGGCTTCTCATACGCACTCCAGAGCGGGATGTCGTCGTCGATATAGAAGTGCGCCGCCCCCCACTTGGCGATATCGTTCAGGAACCCGAAGATGATGTCCACCTCGGCCTTCAGCAGGTTCTCGCCGCGGTAGCGGAAGATGTGCAAGGGCGCATTGACCAGGAGGCCTCGCCGGCCCTGGTGCCCGGACTCGTAGGGCGTGGTGATGATGCGGCCGTCGTGTTCCCGCGAGAACGGGTATATCTGGAATTTCATCCCGGACGGTAATGCTGGCCAGTGGGGCTCGGATTGCGGGATGACCGGCGAAGGATATGCCGTTGGGATAAGGTCTATCCCTCCGGCATAGACGTCGTAACCGCCGGAGGCTCCGTTGTGGCCGTTGGCAAACATATCCAAGTCGTACTGTCCTGATGCGGACACGGTAATGCCGACTTGTGAGAACACGGTGTTCGCCGCGGCCGTCCAGTTGTAAGTATCAAACGTCGCTATATTGGTGCCGTTAAGGCTGAAGGACACAATCGCGGAATTAGAACCCCTTGACGGGCAAAGGAACCTCAATATGTAGGTTCCAGCCGAAAGGAATATTTTGAACCTCAAACGATCCCCATCAGCGGATGTGCTATTCAACACCCCGGCGCAGTCTATCAGGGCATTGGACCACGAATAGGCCCAGGTCCCCTGTACGGCGGAATCAAAGAGCTCGGGGTAAATATGAACCCGTCCCGATTTCAGCGGAGCGCCGGTCAGAGCAGTTGGATAAAGTGCTATGAAATCGAATTCAATCTTGAATCCGGACGAGGATCCGTTCTTCCCATTGATTTTTAGCGAGAGGGTCTTGAATCCAGTCGAGCCCACGGTCAGGACCGAGAGGCGCCTGATGTTGTTGACCGCGCCGGCGTTGTACATGTCATACGTGTCAAACACCACCCCATCCAGAGCAAGTTCAACGATACCCCGGTCCGCGTCCTGATTTGTCAGCAACAGCACGGAGTACGTCCCCTGGTGCAAATAGACGTCCCACGAGATTTCATCCCCGTCAGCAGCAGCGGTGACGTTTGAATAACTTCCGCCCCACTGGTTGGCGCTGCCGAGGTATCCCCAAGTTCCTTGCACAACCGTGTCGTGCATGCACGGCTGTATGTACAGATTCGTCGAGCTCATGCCGTCCTGCTGATTTGAATATCGCTCAGATCAAGATAGTACGCTCCCGACAGCGGGTTCTTCCCGTCTGCGCGGATTTTCAACGTCTTGATGCCGCCGGCTGCCACGACTACACCGGAGATAGTCTTCACTTGGTTGCCGGCGAACGCGGAAGCGAAGCAATCGAAGCTGCCGATTTCCACCCCGTCCAAGTCCACGTCCATGATGCCCCGGCCCGTGAGATGAAGCGTCATGATCTGCACGGTGTACGTTCCCGCCGGCAGATATACCTGATATTCAACGGAGTCCAAATCCGCGCCGGAACTCCTGAGCCAGTTGGGATAATGCACCTGGGCCCAGCCGGGCGCTGGTATCGTCCACGCACCCACCATATTAGAGTAGTGCAGTACATGAATGTACGTGTTGCCAAGGCAACTTATCTCGGTCATGTTTCATCCCAGCTCAGTAATTCCACTTATCCTTCAGCGCCGGGTTCTTCCTTCCGATTTCGTACAGCATATTCTCCAGCGTCGATTCCTGGCTCAGGAGCCATTGTGTTCCGGTCGCCGTATCGATAGCGGACAGGTTGATGCTGAAGTACTGCTGCACGGGCCGGCTCCCGGTGCCAGGCTCCTTGAATGTCACGGGAATCGTGCGGTTGTCCGGGAGCGGGACGATTGCCTCGCGGTTCCTGCCTTCCCCGACAGCCGCCAGCTCGGGGCCTTCGGTCATGCCGCCGGCGCCGTAGCTCCGGACGGGAAGATTGAGCGGCAGCCTGTTCCCGAGGCCGCCTTCCACGAGTCCGCCTTTCTCGAGGCCCAGGGCGGAAATGCCGAGGTTGATCACCGTTTTGATGGTGGTCTCCACGGCCATCCTTGTCAGGTCCTTCAGGATGCTCTGGATGTACTCCCGGGTCGTCTTCAGCTGGCCGGAAATCAGGTCGTCGAAGACTTGCATGATGTTGTTCGTCAGGACGTCGCCTATCTGCTCGAGCATGGCCCGGACAGCGGCCTGGTTCCTGTGCACCTGTTCTACAATCCTGGCCATCTCCGCTTCGGCCTTGGCGTTGGCCTCGATCTGCTTCCCCTGCTGAATCAGCTCCTTCGTCGATTCTTGCATGGCCTTTATTCGATTTTCCTCGGCTTCTTTTCGTTTATCCTCACTGGCCTGTGCTTTCGCGGCTGCTATCCGCCATTCTTCGCCATAGCCTACAGTTGAATCCCTCGCCCTTCTCTTGCGCATTTCCATTTCTCTTTCCATCTCAACCATCTTCTTTTCGGCGTCTAGCTGGGATTTGTTGTAGATAGATGCATCTAGGGGCTTGGGTTTCCGTTCCTTGTCCGCAATTTCCACTTGCCATATCAGCTTCTTCGGGGCGGCGTCAAGTTTTTCGTACAGCTTGTCTATCTCTGCGCCCAGATCCTTGAATGCTTCCTCTGTTTTCTTGATGTTTTGCGCCTGGTCTTCCCATCCCTTGTACGACTCTTCCTGCGCTTCCTGCGCGCCGGCTACTTTCTCGCTGTAGAATTTGATTTTTTCATTTAGATAGTCGTACTGCCCCTTCAGGGTTTCTATCGCGGCCACTTCGCCGAGAATTGCGGCGACGTGGGCGTAGGACATGTCCTTGTTTTTCTTAAGGGTGTCATCGAGAGCCGCAGCGGTCTTTTCTTTTGTTGAAATAAAGACGTTATACGCATCAGTGTAGTTATCCATCTGAGTCTGATAATGATTCAGGAATGCTGAGCTGTGTTTCGAGAAGGCCGACCCCAGGATATCAACGGTAAGTTTGCCTTTCTGAATGGTATTAATCGCCGTCTCGGCTGCCTGGGCAATGATGCTGAACGCATCCACCGCCATTTTCGCCGTGTCCCTGATGTACTCTCCAAGCTTGCCGTTCTCCTTCAGCTGCTTGATTTCGCCCGTAATCCCCTTCAGCCCGTCCTTGATGAAATCGAACAGGCCCGCCTCCATGACGGATTCCTGGAACTCTTCCCATTGGTTCCCGAGCATCTTCATCTGGCCGCGGAACGTCGCGGACGACTTCTCGAGGGCGTCAGGGTATGCCTTTCCCCAGAGCTCCATGATGCCTTGCCGGATGGCCTCGTTGTTGTTCTGCACTTCTTTCGTAATGCCGCCGACGGAGATGGTCGCTTTATCCTTGACCTTATCGAGCTGCACGCCGAAGTTGCGCAGGCTGCGCTCATTCAGGACCACTAGGGCGGCTGAGAGCTCATTCAGGTCGCGGCCGCACACGCCGGCCACCCCCGCCATCTGTTTCAGCTCGTCAATCGTCGGCGTGATTCCCATGCTGCGGAGACCGATGAAGGCCTCCGTGAGCTCGTCGTCCGTCACGGCGAACTTCTCAGCCATTTCCTCGAACTTGCCGATGAGCTGGTCGGCCGCCTCCCCGCTGCCGCCAAGGACGGCCGTGAGCCGCATCCTCATCTGCTCCGCCGAGGCCGCGGCGCTCACGAAGCTCTTCGCCACGGCCACGCCCCCGACCGCCACAAGGGCGCTTTTGAGGTTGAAGACGTAGGAGCTGATCTGGCCCAGGGAAAGGTTCATCTTCGTCGAGCCGGAAATGACGGCTCCCACCGTGCGATTCCACGCCGGAGTCAGGAGGTCATCCAGCGTCAGACGGACGACTATGTCACCTGCCATAGATCAACTCCTGCTCGCGCTTTCCCGGCTCTTTGCTCCGGAAGTACGCGAGCATCTGATTGAAAAGCTTGTACGCCTGCATGAACGTGGCGCTCTGCTCATACAAGGACCCTCCCACGGGAAGCACGCCCCCGGGCGGCTGAGCCCAATTCCATGCGTCCCAGAACTCCCCCCACCATTCGACCTCCGACAGGAGCTTCCGCGGGCAGCGCTCGAGGCGCTTTCCGTCCGGCCAGTAGTAGAACGTCCCGCGCGGCCTGGCATGGCAGCCGAGGATTTCCTTTTTGGACGGCCCCTTGCGCCGCTGGTTGCCTTCATCCGCCGCGCACCGTTCGCAGCTCAGGGCGCCCTGCTTGGCCACGCACAAGGCGCCCAGCATCAGTTTTTTTCGTCGGCCGGCGTGAGGAACTGGTGGTTGAAGACCTGCAGGGCAAGGAAGACCAGTGCCTTCTCTGGCAGGTAGTCCAAGTACTTCTCCTTGTCGAACGCCACCGCCTGCCCCTTCCCGTTCTTCAGGTTCTCCCAGCCCACCAGCCCCCGGGGCCGGCCCGGCTCGCCCAGGGTGGCCTCGATGAACCCGGGCTGATATATCAGGTCCACGCCGAGAGACGATGCTCCGGCGCTCCTGTTCAGCGTCCGCATCTCCTCCCGCGAGAGCTCGATGCCAGCAGGGTCGATTTCCTTCTTCTCAATCTTTTCAAGCAGTTCATCGAGCTTCATCCCGCGCTGCTCGGCAATCTGGGTGTAAACTTTTCTTTGCGCTTCCCTTATCTGCTCGCGCAGCTCCATGACGTGCTTGTTGAACTTCCGGAGCTCCTGGGATTCCTTGTACGTCAGGGAAACCAAGTGGAAGAGGGCGCGCTCCTCCTGGGGCTTCCTGTCGTCCTCGGGAAGGTTGACCCTCCTCACCTCCCCGGGCGTCATTGCGATGACCATATTTCTGCTCCTTTCATGAGGCTCAAATGTCAGCAGTTATCGGGGCACTTTCGAGGAATTGGACCCAAGACACCATTTCCTCGTTTTCGCCGTTTTTCGCCTTTTTTAATCCTTGCGTATCAAGAACTTGCAAAAGCCGATTTTCGTTAACTGCTGACATGCTGACCTGCTAATTCCCGCTTGCGAGACTGTGCCGCCCGGTTCGACTCCCGGCGCTTCTTTTCTGCACATTTAGCGCATAAGCGCTTTTTCGGCAGCATGGCAGCTCCACACTCGCAGAGACGAACCTTGCTCCTGATTTTGCCCAGGTCGGGCATCTCGCAGTCGAGACGGGCATATTCCTTGACCAGGTCGATTCGCCCCCGTCTCTCGGCGAGAGGAAGCACCGCGTCCCGGAAATACGAGCAGGATTTCCCCTGCATAATCAGGCAATCCCCTTCTCGCCTGAATGGTTCACTATGAGCGGTCAGGCCCAGACACCTCTCGCTGACCAGGTTGGCGCATTCCTCCCTGACCAGTTTCGTCAGGATATTCCGCATCGCGATTGCTCCTTACGTCAGGACGATGCTCCACTCGTCGTTGCCGGCGTTCATGTTGAACTTGAGCGCCAGCTCGGTGGCCATGATTCCCTCGCGGTCAGCAGGGGAGTAGCCGATGAGCTGCGTCTTCGGGCAGCCGACCGTGATGATGTTGCCGGCGGTCAGGCCGATGGCGAACGCCAGGGCGCCCTCGGTCTGAGCGATGAGGGCGGCGAACCAGTCCATGGTGGCCTTCGCCACTTCCTCCGCGTCCATGCTCCCTTTCGGATCCCGGCCCGTGATGCGGAAGCTGCGCACTCCCGTTACCGCGTTCACGTCAGGCCTCATGCCGAGCTTCACGCCGAAGTCGAGCTCGAACTTCGAAATCAGAGGCTCGTAGGTGTTCAAGGAGAAGTTTGTGGCCGGGTCGATGAACGCCACGGGATTAGGCGCATCGTACACCGCGCTGTCGTCGAACATGGCCACGTCGTCGAGGTCCACCCATGCGCCCTTGAGCCCGAACTGGATGTACAGAGGCTTGCCGAGCTCGGCGATGAGCTTGCCCGTACCTCTCGCGCCAGCGAGGGTGAACACCTTCCCGTCCCGCAGCATCTGAGCCGTGTAGCTGAGCTGCGCGTTCGGGTCCCCGTCGATGGGCGTGTACGCCACGGACGTCACCGGGATGATGGTTTCCTTGCAGCCCATGGCCTTCATGAGCGGGGAGATGTCGGGAGCGGTGCCGGCCGTGCCGCTGCCCTTGAGCTCGGTCTTGCCCGTGATTTCCCCGGCCCGCCTGCCGACGATGGCGAGCGGCCTCGAGAGGGTGGACCTCATCGGATTCCTCTCGTGGACCTGGACGTCCGGGTTGAATCCGAGGTCCTCGCAGAGGATGCAGTCCGCGGCCACGGGTACGACGACGGTCCCCTCGTTCGCCTCCACCTTGAGCGCCAGTTGACTTCTTTGGTTGATCACCTTGGTTTCCTCCTAATTACAAGAGCGAGCGGGGATTGCTGACCGAATGACGATATTGAATATCGAACCGGCACTCCGCGCCCACGAAGTCGCCGTTCGCCTTGCTTATCCGTTTGCGGCCGTGAATGAACTTCAGCAGGATCGCCAGGCCGTTCAGGCTGTAATCCTCCGTGCCGTTCGTCTTGTGCGTGGCGATGCGCACCATGTCCGCGATCAGGGAATCCGCGAGCTTGTCCTTCTCGACGTCGCAGGAATCCCAGATGCCGATGATGAGCGGCTTGTGCCGCGCGTACTGCCGTATGTTCAAGTATTCCCCGGAATCCTCCAAGCTTGTCTTGAACACGGCGAAAGGCGGCGCCTCGAGCTCGTCGCCGCCCTCCGGGTCCCGAAACACGCCGTTGAGCTTGCGCGTGCCCAGGCCGTTCACGTCGGTCAGGGATTCGCTGCCCCCGGCCTTCGCGTTCTCGAACCGGGCGATGAGTTCGTCAATGCAGCGCTTCTCGTATGAATCCGCCACGGAATCCGCCTCTTATCTGCTGAGATTGAGCTGGCTGAGCACGATCTTCATCACCACGCCGAAGGCTTCCTCGATGAACTCCTCGATGTGCCGAATCATCATGGCGTGGTACGTGGACCCGAAGTTGAGGATGGCGGCCTTCACGTGCGCCGCCTCGGCGCTGATGTCCTCGCCCTTCACGGCCTTCGCCGCTAGGTCGGTGATAGAATCCGACAAGGACTTCATCGCCGCGAGCTCCTTGTCCTTGATCTCCACGCCCAGGTCCTCGAGGTTCTCCCTGAGCAGCTCCTCGACGTGCTTGCCGATTTCCTTGGTCTTCATGGTTCACCTCGGTTGCGAATAAGTTGGGTTCCCGAGCCGTCCCGGCGTCTTTCACTTCTTCCCCAGGGTCGCCTTCCATTCCTCGTTCTTCCTGGCCCATGAGTTCACCGTGTCGTGCCGGCGGGATTTCTGCTCAGGGGAAAGGGCGGGGTCAGCGTCCACGTATCGGATGTACTCCGGGGCGACGGCGTCATACGTGGCAATCGAGGAATCCACCCACAGCTCGTCCACGCTGCAGCCCGCGGTCAGGAACATGAACATGCAGGCCAGGAAGAGGAGAATCAGAATAGTGCCTGCCGCGTGCATGAATCCGCCCGAGCCGCTCTTGCGGATGCTCTCGGTCTTGACCTTCGTGCGCGCCACGATGTAGCCGATGGTGACGAGCGTGTCCACCACTGCGGCCGCGCATGCGGAAGCGACCTTGAGCGCCTCCACGTCCGTGTACGCCGCGGCGAGCACGGCCAGCACGTTGGCCACCGCGAGCACGATGACCACGAGGATGAATTCCGAGGTCGAAAGCCCTGGCTTCGGTGTCATGGTTCGCTCCTTCAAAACAGCCCTTCTCAAAGACTCGATGAGTTCGCTTTCCACTTCGAACTCCTGCTTTTCAAAGCGGAGGTCGCCGCCGACCCGCAGAGGAGCAAGGACTGCGAGCCGGACGGCCCCCTCCTGTCCCGCGGGATTTTCTTTTTCTACGCATTCGGCAGATCAAATCCCTTGATGAAGCTCACGAACACACGCACGCTACCGTTCTGGATTGTGCCGACTGCTCCGCCGCCGGCGTCTATGGCGTAGATCTTCAAATCCTCGGCCCCCGCCAGAATTGCCAAGGCCGGCACGATGCTCCCCTTCGCGTTCTTCGTGAGCGCCGCAGTCTTGCCGTATTTGTCAGGATCTGCGGCCACGCCCAGGCCCACGCCCACGGCCCCGCCCGCGCCCGTGATTGCGGACTCGATGTTGATGGAGGCCCCTACGACGAATGCCCCGGTGGGTATATCCCACTCCAGGTCCACGTCCGAGACAGGGGATGCCCCCACTGCCACGGTGACGTCCTTGGTAAAAACATGCCCGTTGCGCCAGTAGGTTCCGTCCCAGACAAGGACGGCGTTCGTCACGGGATTCGTCCAGACCGTCCCGACCGGCGGGCTGAGCGGGGAGTATTTGCTGACCAGTTTAGGCACGCCGCGGAACGAGTCGAACCCGCCGAAGTCAATCATGCTGTTCGACGAGCCGTAATCGTAAATCTCCGAATTCCACCAGCGGACCCAGGTGTTTTCATGGTTCCTGGCCAGCCTGCAAATCTGGCCCATTGGGTTCATGTGGAGTTGCGTGTTGACGAAACGCATTTCGCCTTCGTCGCTGGAGAAGTCGATGAAGGCGCCATCGGCGGAAGGGGACATCAGCTCCAGGTAGCAGTTGATGAATTTACTCGTGTTCTGTCCCACGACAACCCAGCGGCTGGATGAAGCTGGGAGACTGAGGGCCAGCTCGCAGCCTATGCAAATAATGTCGCCGTAGATGGAGCCGTCTCCGGTATCGACAACAGAGATGGTCCCGTAATTCTTGATGTTGTGCAGTTCCAGTTCGACCGAATCTCCGACCTGGTTCCGCGTGATGGTTCCCGAGTACTTGCCGTCCCGCTGGATGATGTTCCACTTGCCGTTACCCGTGACGTTGCCCTGCCATTTCACGCCGATGACTTTGAAATTCCGGATTGCAGGTTCGGCTACGGCGCTGGGCAGGATGAAATTGCCAACCATCACCGGCTCGGAATCCAGCGAACGAATGCCCCCCATGCCGATGATGGTGAGGTTGCGGGTCACGTCGACGGTGAGATCGGAAGTGAGCGTGTGAGTGACGCCGGGGGCGAGCTCGAGTACGATCTCCTGCCCTGCTGGAAGTTGCAGCTTTCCCGCGGCAAAAGCGGCGTTGACCGTGGGATAAGCGATGGCGGGCATCGTCGGGTCGACGAGCAATGCCCGGCTCGTGCGCTGTGCTACGGCGTCGTTCATCATCTCGCAGCTCTCCTTGTCTCTCTCGCCGGGCTGCGCGATGATTTCAATCCGCTGATATCAGGCTCTCGTCGTCCGGGCAATCATGAACACCTTGCCCGGGTTCGATGCATCTCCATGCTCCCAAAGGCCCACCTTAATCCTGTTCGCGCGCCAGGCCTCGCGGAACTCGAGGCGGAACTCGTCGAACAGCGTCACGTTCCCGCCGCTCGACCAGGCTCCCGGGTCCGAGGCCAGGGCGTACTTGATTTCAGTGGCTGTAAGCCCGGTCACGTATGCGAAGTCCCGGTTGTAGCCCGCCGGCGTCACACCCGAGATGTTCGCTAGATCACCCACGACGAAACCATGCGATGCTCCTACCTCGAGGGTGGCCACGCCGCCGGCCCAGGACCCGGTCGTCACGGACTTCTTGAGGTTACGAGACTCGAGGAGGATCTCCTCAGGCCGCATCTCGGTCTGGATGCGCGCCCCGCCCGCCAGGATGTGCGGCCGCTCGAGGACCGTGTTCGGCGTGTAATACTGGAAACCGGCTGCGTCGTCGAACAAGGACTGCCTGGCGAGCACCCCGAGCTTCGGCGTGGTGGCCGCGGCTGTCGGCAGGTAGAAGCCGTAAAGAGCGGCCCACTGCTGGCCTTCGACGTCCAGCACGTGCTCCTGCACGCCCCCGGAGGCCGCCAGGTCGGCGAGGGCCCGCGGGATGGCAGTCACCTGCGCGAGCTCCCCTCTGGCCGTGACCACCCTCACGGGGGTCGTGTTGTTGAGGGCCAGGTGGTATTTGACCGTGATTGCCGTGGTGCTTAGGTCCGACCCGCGGCCGGCGGCCAGCACCTTGACGTACATATGGTCGAGCTGGACTTGGGGCAGGGCCACGGTGATTCCCGAATGCCGGCGGTCCAGGACGCGCTCCCAGATTTCGTCCCCCTCGAGGAGCCATGCCCAGTTCGTGTTGTCCACGGAAACCTGCAGCCTGAGCGCGACCTTGTCCGCGTTGCCGAGCGTGAGCAGGGCCTCGAGGATGAGGGAATCGAAGCAGGACACTGCCTGCGTCACCTCGCGGTCCAGCATGTCCAGGGCGGCTCCTGCCTGGAATGCCTCGGTGAACGAGCCGGCCGCAATGACCAGGGCATTCTGCATGCCCATCACAGCCGCGTGGTCTGTCGCTGAATGCTGCAGCTTTCTCATGCGTCTCTCTCTCCCTCTCTAATGCCTCTGGTTTCAATCCACGCCCCGCGCGGGGGGGCGACTCTCAATGCCTCTGGACCGCCGCCTGTATTCCCTTGACGATGCGGTTTATCATCTGCCGCCCCTTCATCTTCCAGGTGTCAATGAACGTCTTGCGGAACCCGAGCTTGCCACGGACGCGCACTTGCTTCTTGAGCGCGAAGAAGAACGTGTCCTCTCCTGCGCCCGCTTCCTTCCATTCCTGGAACGTCCTCCTCTTTGCCTCGTATTTCTTCCCGAGGAACATGAGCAGCCGTCCGCTCGGCGCCCTGCGGAACAGGACGTCCAGGTTT
>DYIT01000016.1:0-46246 GCA_020723505.1 Candidatus Kuenenia stuttgartensis | reverse complement strand
CTGAAATCCACTTCGGTTTGCCCGCGGCGGTGAGTGCCGGATAATCCCCGCTGCCGGGAGGGGATTCCACGGGGATAGTGAGCATCTTCCCCTTGGCGGTGATGGTCGTGCCCTGCTCGTCCTCCTGGACTCCGGCATAAGCCGAGGCCGGCCCGCCGCCGATGCGGCTCTCGGCCGTCAGGGTAGACAGGCTCTCGCCGTAGGTCCTGGAAACCATCGAGCCCGCCAGCACGCCGCTCCTCCTGGCCACGCCCTCGGTGCGGGCTGGCGAATCCCGGAAATCCCCTTGCAGCCGCGGCGTCATCTCTTTTTCGCAGGCTGCGAGGAACCACTGGAATCCCTTCCTGCATTCCGTGAGCATCTCCCGGGGGAACTGCCTGGCCAGTTCGTTGAACCTGTCGAGATGTACGTTTCCCTGGAACATGGTTCACGCAATCGTGGGGAGCGCGTATGGAGCGAGCAGCTCCTTCGCCTCCGGGCAGAGCCACAAAGCCTTGTCGAAATAGGATGAGTCATCGAGGACCTGGATGCGCGTCTTGCCCACGTGGTCCTTGATGCCGAGGGCATATTCCACCTGCAGGGTGGTAGCGCCGGCGACGTCCGGATAATCGTGCATGAGGTTCGACGTGGCGAAGCTGTCCACGGTCCAGGTCGCTGAGGTCCCGGTCACGACGTTGTTGACAGCCAGGCCCCCATAGTAGACGTCCACACACGTGGACACGGGCGTGAAGACCAGTGTACGGGTGGAAGAAGCCCAGGAGACCACGGTTCCCTTGGCTGTCCCGCCGACGCTGATTGTCTCGCCGACGACATAATCGCCTGTCCCGCCGGTTTTCATCACCACGGTCACGTCGTTGCAGCTCTCGGCCAGCCCGCCGGTGTAGACGATCTTGATACGTCGAGGCCCAGGCTGGAGCTCATATTCGACGATGCGCACGCTGTCCCCGTCACCGGAGATGCTGTAATTGGAAGTCGAAAGCGCGTCTGAAAACGTCTGAGGCACGGCCGTGTCATACGAGACGGACGTGACCAGGGTTATCGGCACGCCCTTGGTGAAGAACTCCCGGACCTGGTCATCATGCACGTCGAAGTACTCGTTCCGGGATTTCCGCTTCATGAACCGCCGCAGGTGCTTCTCGATGGCGGTGGAGACTACGGGTATGAGCCTGGCGAGGAGCTCGTCCCTGGCCGTGCTCAGGCTCTTATGCCCGGGCGCCCACTCCTTCAGCCAGGCTATCGTTGTCGCGTTGATTTCAGCCCGCTCGGCCATCTACCCCTTCTTCCCTTCCCTGACCAGCCTCTCCGCCCGGCGCCGCTCGCTCAGGATGCCGGCCAGGCACCAGTCGTTGAACGTCTTGGCCTGTGCCACGGGCCCCAGGCAGCACTTCGAGTTGACGCCGTCCCAGGCTTCGCAGTCCTGGCACTCGACCTTCGTGGGCTGCGCCTTGCCCTTAGCCTTCTGCAGGTCCCTGATTTCCCGTGCATGGATTTCCGAGATGGAATCGAGCTCTTGGAGGTCGTTACCGAGCGCGCCTAGCTCTTCCTCCAGCTCCACGACCTTCGCCTCGAGGTCCACGGGGGAATCGTCGGAAACGGGCTGGATAATCTCGTCTCCGAGGACCCGGTCCTCGGCTTCTTTTTTTTCCCCGCCGGCGCCGTCCACCATCTTGTTCACCGGGGGCCCGTCAGCTGCTTTCTTTACCATGGATCATCCTCCTTTCGTGCGGCCATTGCCGCGCGTTGAATCTCAGTTTCCGTCGAGGCTGGCGGCGACGCTCGATGAGGTTTCGCGGACCAGCTTCCTGTCGTCCGTCCACTTCTTGCGCTCGGCCTCGATGCGGGCGTCATACTCCCGTTTGCCCTCCCTCACCGGGTCCTGGCTGCCGCGTATGCGGGCCGCCTGGATGCAGGACCTCTCGAACTCGATTTCCTTGAGTTCGTCCGCGACCGGGTGCAACTTCCACCTCTGGTGGTCGAATACCGCCAGAGTGACGTCGAACTGCATGGGCGCCAGCTTGTTCCCCTCCTCGTCGTACTCTCCTCCGAGGATGCGCTGCCCCTTGTTGTGCGGGTTGATGAAGACGTACCCGTCCCGGACGTACACTTTGAACTTTTTCTGCGGCGTGGAATTCAAGGCAGCCTGCTCCAGGGGACCGCCCTGGTTCCGCTTGGACGGGGGCAGCGGCACGACCTTCCGCTTTTGCTGGGCCATCAGGTTCATGTTTGCTCCTTTCAATGTTTCAGAGACTTCGGAATGAAACCCTCTCTGCTTGAGGAGGCTTCACCCCGAAGTCTCCTTCAGGGCGGCCTTGCGGCCTTTGTCAGGCGTACAGCCCGGCGAGAGTTTCTAGCTGACCGGCAGCCTCCTGCCCCAGGCGATCATCTGCACGCTGAAGTTGAACTTCGGCGTTGTGCCGGCGATCGTGGCTTTGGCCCTCAGGAACTTGTTCTTGAGGGCGTCCAGGTTGATGTAGCGCTCCTCGTCCACCGCCACCGCCTCGGTCATGGTCGTGAAGGGGGACGCGACCCCGCCCGGCGAGGCGTAGAGGGTTTCGGCCGCGTAGGTCCCGCCCACCGCGTCCGAGGACTCGAGGGTCAGGGCCAGGGTGTCCGACCCGCCGCCGTCGGTGCCCTCGCCCACGAGGATGACCTTTCCCCACCCGTGGTACTTCTGGACGTCCACCCCGGTGCCGTTCGTCGTGGTGGCCAGGTCCTTCTGCTGGTTGAAGAGTTCGATTCTCTTGAACTCCCCGTGCAAGTCAGGATTCATCTTCTATCTCCCAAAAAGGATTCCTTGTTTCCGCCATTCTTTCAGCCTCCCGTTCTTCCCCAGGGGGAGCCTTTGGGCCGGCCACGGGAGAACGGCCGGCCCGGGCTCTCTGCATCTCCTACGAGCTGCAGTCGGTCGAGATTGCGAAGGACTTGTCGTGCTTGAGGCACATGTCGAAGTCCATGAAGCTCAGGAACCAGAGCTGGTCGTTCAAGGCTGCGTTGTTGCCGGCGCTGTCCGAGGCCTGGTCCAGGATGCGGATGGCCATGTTCCGCCAGATGCCCACGATCATCTCCGAGAACACGCCGAAGTAGATTTCCGTGCAGTTCGGCGTCGCGCCCACGGTGAGGTTGTTGGGTATCTGGTTGGTCGTGAAGAACCTATGCCCGAGAATCGTGGGCTTCGCCGCATCCCAGGCGTCCGGCCTGAAGAAGTACCGGTTCTCCTGGTCCTTGAGCTGGCGGATGACATCGATGGTCCGCGTGTTGAATATGAAGCACGCGGAATCCTTCAGCGCCAGGTCCTGCTCGACGGATGAGATGAAGGCGTGCAGCTTGGCCATGTCGATGGCCCCTCCGTTGCCGCCCGTTCCGCAGTTCACCGTGTTCAGTCCCCCGGCCTGGTTCGTCAGCCCCAGGACCTCGCTGTTCACGCCCTTGCCCCTGAAGGCCTGCTGCATCATCTTGAGCTGCATGTTCTCGATGATGTCCTTGCGCAGGAGTCTCTCCACGCTCGGCAGGGCGAGAAGGCTCAGCCGGTTGCTGATCTTGCTCAGCACGCCCATGGTGTGCGGGACCATGAGCTCCTGGCCCAGCGCCAGTTCCGAAGCCGTCGGCGCCTCGTTCTCGGACAACATGTAAGCCGTGGTTCCGGAGGTCTTGGTCGGGATGCGGACCGGCGCGCCAGTGAGGCCTTCCATGAACTGCACGCCGAGCTCCGCCAGGAGGAAGCGGTCCTTGAGTTCGTCGATGAGCTCGTTGATGAACTGCTCGGGCATCAGGAAGGACCCGAGCGTGCCGGCCTGGGTGTTCATCACCTTGGTGATGCCCGGGTTCAGGCTGCCCTCAGCTATGGCCTTCTTCTCGGTTTCGTCCAGCACCTTCTTCTCGAGTTCGCACTCGGACGGGCAGTGGCTCTTGTCCGAGAGCTTGTACCAGAGCGCACGGCCGAGCGAGAACTTGCGCCCCGGGACCTCGATTCTGGAGCCGTCCGGCACCACGAGGGCCACGCCCTTGTACTTGGTCTCTAGCTCCTCGACCTTGGCCTTCAGCTCGCTGTTGGTCTGCTCGAGGGCCTCCGTCTTCTTCTTCAGTTCGGCTTCGAAAGACGTCTTCGCGGCCCCCAATTTCTCATCGACGAGGGCCGTGGCTACACCGGTGGAGATTTCCTTCACCTGCGCGATGGCGGCGTCGTGCTCCGCCTTCTCCTCAGGGGTCATGGGTTTCGGTGGCATTGTCTGCTTCCTTTAAAAACCGTCTCACAACTTGGAAAGGAACGATCCGCCCTTTTCATTCCCGGAGGACTCGTCGCCCATGGTCAGCGAGTAGAGGAGGTCCTTCCTCACCCGCGCCGGGGGCGTCGCCGGCGGCATGTCCTCCTCGGGCTCCTCGTGAGACGAGTTTCCGCTCTTCCCTGACGGAGAAGCCGGGACGAGAATCTTCTTCTCGATGAGCGCAGCCTTGATTGCGGCGAGGTCCCGCTCGGCCGCCTCGAGGCGCGCTTCCATTTCCTCCTGCGGTATCTTTGCTGGCTCGAAGAGGATGCACTTGTAGTGGTTCTCCTTGAGCCACTTCTTCGCCTCCTCGGCCGTGAATTTCTCCTTGTTGAACCTGATGGCCTGGAGTTCCACTTTGGGGTCTCCCTCGCCCTGATCCTCGATGCCCCAGATGGCGTGTATGCCGTCCCCGAACTTGTTGTTCGTCCGGCGGAAGCGGTCATATTTGTCCGGGTCCTTCAGCCTGGCGGCATGCTCGTTTTCGTAGGGCTTCGTGACCACGTGCTCCTCGGTTGCCTTCAGGAACTCGGGCAGCGGGAGCTTGTCGAGGACGAGCGCCACTTCCTTCGGGAGCACACCCACGACCGCCGGCGGGGGATTCACAATCCCGCCGGAAGCCAATGCCGGCGGCGATGCGGGGGCCGGCGTATCGGCGGCGGCCGGCGCCGGGTTCTCGGGCCGCGATATCCACACAAAGTCTTTGCCCGAAGGGAGTTTGAATCCCAGGGCATCGAGGATGGTGGGCGTCCTGGCCTGTCCCATGCTCTTCGCCACCCTGCTCCGCAGCGCGTCGTAATTGGAGCCTATCGGGCAGCCCGAGAGCTCCCAGAGCTCCTGCTTGAGGAACAGCACGCCGTAAGTCCCTATGTCGAGCTTCTGGCGGTCCTCGTCCGTCTCGCCGCGCTGATACTCGAGCGGCTTGAACCCCACGCTGACGGCGCGCAGCATGGGCGGGGACGACGTGTACAGGCCGTAAATCACGTCCACGAAAGCCTGCGCGGACTCAGGGAGGTTCTGCGGGAACAGGATGAGGAACTTGAGCGCGGGAGCCTGGCCATCGGGAGCCTTCCACGCCTTGAGGCCCGCGCCGGCTGGGATACCGTGGTAGTCGTGGACCCAGAGGAACTGGGGATTGCGCTTCCACTCCTTGAGCTCCCAGCCCTTCACCAGGATGCGGTCTTCGTCCCGATCGCGGCGCTCGGTCGAGCCCACGTACTCGATGACCCGGGCGTCCTCCTGGTCCTTCCTCGATGACTTGGCCAGGACGTGGAGGTTGTCGCTCCAGGACTCGTCAGCGTGCTCCAGAGCCCGGGCGAGCTCGTCGTAGGCGAGCTTCCTCACTACCGGGAAGACGGCCTTGTATATCTTGCCGCCCGTGTCCGCCGCGGCCTTAATCCGGGCGAGCCTCTCCTGCCCCTCCTTCGCCATGACGTCAACTCGCAGCATTGGCAGCCTCCAACGATTCGAGCGTTTCCTTCAGCACGCGCCTGAACCAGGACCTGCAAACCCTGTAGGCCCGGAGCTCGGCCTTGTCCGCGATGCTCTCCACGGACTTGGCCCACAGGTCCCCATTCACCGCCTTGCCGGCCTCTATCTCCTCCTCGTCCACCACGGGCCTGCACGTGCACCGGCACTGAACAACCTCGCCTGCCGGCGCCTTGGGGTCGTGGGGGTATCTGAGAGAGGAGCCGGGGAATTCCTCCCCAATCTTCGCCACGGCTCCGTCGAGGCGGGCATGGCTCTCTCTCACCTCCGCGTCGCCTGCCGTCACCCAGGCGTGGTACTCGATGCCCTCCGCCTTCATGCCCTCGAACCTGGACCCGTCCAGCACGTCCATCACCTCGGTCCTTGCGATGCGCTGGGCCATGTACGTCGAGGACGTGTCGAAGCGGCTCTTGAGGTCCGCGGCGATTTCCTGCAGGGTCCGGCCGTCCGAGATGTCATCGCCGATGATGCGCCGCAGCGCCTCGTGGTGCCGCTCCGGGATGGTCTTCACCTTGAGCCACTTCCGATCGAAGAAGCGCTTCCAGACATCGGCGTCCGGGTCATACTCGATTTCCCCGCCCCCTATTTCGCCGGCGAGGGTTTTCAGTGACTGGCGCAGCACGTCTTCGAATATGGGCTCCAGGCCGGCTTTCAGAATCTTGAACATCTCCTTGTCGTCGAAGAGGTATTCCGGCAACTCGGGCGTGTCAGCCGTGGAAAGCTTCGCGGTCTTGCCATCGGCGCCGGCGGCCAGCATGCGTTCCTGCGCCGTGGTGAGCACCAGGCGCTCCTCCGCCGGCCGGATTGTCCTGCCCATGGCAGCCGAATACAGGAGCATCGCCTGAAGGAGCTGCTCGGCCCCCGAGACCTTGCCCCCTTCCCCGAACCCGCCAAGAAGTCCGCCGGCCTTCACCTTGTCCTCGATGAGATGCTCCGGGATGTAGGACAGGGGCAGATACGCCGTGTCCTTGTAAGGGTCCTTGGACAAATCGAAGCCGAGGCTGAGGATTTCATTTACCGCGGACCGGGTGAACCCGATGCGGAAAAAGGCCTCGGCGATGCGGCTCTGCTGCTCCTTGTCCGCCTGAAGGCACTCGAGCTTCGAGTCGTCGAACTCCAGCCAGGTTCGAGAAGGGCGGTACTTGAGCCAATTCGCCCAGAGGGTGCCGGCAATGAGCTTCCCCCTGGGCCGCACGCCGCGCACGTGGAAGGCCCGCTCCGCCTCGTAGGAGTTGGCCTTGTTGTAGTCCTCGGTGAGCCCCACCACGTGCTTGTTGCACCCATAGGCGGAAATTATCTCGTTCCGGGAAATCTCCCTCTGCTTGCCGAACTCCATGTCCCGGTGCGAGATGTTTATCGGCGTGAACTTCACGCCCTGCTCGAGGACCGCAATCCTGAATGAGTTCTTCGCGCCGCCGTGCACTTGCTCGAACTGCCGGCGCATGCGGCGGGCGGTTTCCGGCGAGAGCTTCTGCTCGGACTCGAGCGTGCCGCTCACCACGCAGCCGTTCTCGAAAAATGCGTTGTTGAACTGCAGGGCCTTGTAATCCGATTCCGCGCTCTGCTTGACCGCGTCGAACGGCGAGAGCCCGCGGTCCTGGTCGTAGGGATTCGGGTACTTGAACTGGATGACCTGGTTCCAGCCCAGGTCCAGTGGCGTGGCGGCGTTGTACTTCCAGCCTACAATCCAGCCCCGTTCCTTCACCGGCTCGAACAGCTTGCCGGACCGGGGGAGGATGAGCTCGGGGTCTTTCCCGGGGGCGTCCCGGCCGACCAGAATCCAGAAGCACTCCCCTTCCGAGTCCAAGTAGATGGACGTGAACTGCCACAGCTCCTCCATGCTCGAGCACTGTTGGCAGGGGTTCTCGAGGAGGGCATCGAGGACCTTGTCCTCCACGCGCTCCGGATCCTTGCGGTCGCCGCGGAAGAATACGACCGGCAGCGCGGACAGGCTAAGGGCGAGCACGCGGATACAGGCGTACACCCAGACGTGCTCCTTGTACGGGTACTCGAGCTTGTTCGTACCGTACCGCCTCAGCAGAGACATGACGGTCGAGACCTGCTCGCCTTGGAACGTGGCGGTCTTGGCGGAGCCCCCGCCCCCGGCTATCGCCGAGAATGCGTTCAGCGCTTTCTGCATGAACTGCTTCATGTCCCGCTCAGTAAACGTTCACGTCCCCGGGCCGCTCCTGCCGCACCTGCCATGCGATTGCGTTCGCGATGACGGTGTCGTCATGGCAGCCCGGCCTGGCCTCGTACTTGCCGCTGCCGTTGTTGATGAATGTCGTGCACTCGGTGATGAATACCCGGTCGTTCACCTCGATGAGCAGGTCCTGTATCGCCACCTGCAGGGCGGAGAGCATAATCGACCTGGTCTTGGCGTTGGTCTGCCAGCCGAGCTTCGCCCCGGTGGGCCCACCATATGCGTCGAAGTTCCGGTGGATGTAGAGGTTATCGTAGCAGTCCTGCAGCGCGTCCAGGACCGCGTGGCCGTGGTTGTTGGCCTCCACGGCGATGCAGGCATTGTTGTAATGGTGCCCCAGGGCCGCCAGCTTCTTGGAGTACTCCTTGGTCGTCCACCGACCGTGCAGGACCGCGCACTGCCGGCCCTCGGTGTCCAGGATAGAGGCCGCGTCGTAGTCGCCGTTCGGCAGGCCTTCGGAAACGTCCGCGCCGATGAAGTACTCCATGCCCTGTTCCGGCGCGCGCCACACTCGGAGGTAGGACGTCTCCTCAATCGGATCCGTGGCGAGTTTCATGTACAGCTCCAGGGACTCGCGGGAGAAGAAGCTCACGCCGCTGACCAGGAAAGCCTCCTGCCAGTTCTCCGGGTATTCCTGGGGGAACAGGCCGCCGCGTGAATGTTGCTTCGCCCTGCGCCACTTGATTTGCGCGTCGTCGAGCCCGTAGGCTTTGCGGGCGTGCTCCTCCTCCTCTTTGAGGGTGAGGACCTCCCCCGGCTCGAGGGGTAGGCGGTTCGTATCGTCCATGTACCAGGCGAGGAAGATGGGGGTCCAGTCGCCCTTGCCGTTCTGCGCGTTCAGCCAGGTCTTGTAGAACCAGCCGCCGGCGCCGTTCGCCGTGGTCTCGAGGATGACCTCCCCGTGCGAGGCGGCTTCGTCGATGCCGGCGATGAGGTTGTCGAGGTCCAGCTCGTTCAGCTCCCACCAGGCCACCTCCGAGCCGTGCACGCGGGAGAGCGTGTCGCCGCGGCCCACGGCCTTGCTGCCTGCCGTGTGGATGCCGAACTTCGAGTCCAGGGACGAGACGAGCAGCTCCGTCTTGGAATCGCTCCTGGCGGGCCTCACGTCCCTATCCAGGTGCTCGTAGAACCGGTTGACCATCTCGAAGATTTCACGGGTCTTGTCCCTAGTATCCGCGAGCGTGAGGCACTTGCGGTGCCGGCTCGTCATGGTCATGTGGAACGAGAGCGCCTGCTCGTAGGTGGTCAGCCCGCCGCGGCGGTACTTGAGCACCAGGAAGCGGGGCTTGCGGCCGGCCCGCAGCGCGTGGCGCTTCATGGCCGCGTACTTGCGCTGAATGCCGTTCAGCTTGAAGGGGATGAGGGTGTCTTCCTTGGACCGAATCCAGAGGTACGCCTCGATGTACCTGTGCGCGTCCTCCGTGAGTTCCGGGTCCAGACGCGGCATGCCCGCCGGCGCCAGGCCCTCGGCGATGAGGCTCAGGAAGTACGAGCCGGCGTCCCCGAGCCCCCTCAGCTTCTGCTTCGCGCTCCCGATTATGTCCAGCATCATCGTCATCTGTCTTACCGCCCCGGAATCCTGTCCGAGAGGACCAGCTTCTGAATCCTCTGCTGCAGGTCCTCCTTCACCTTGTCCGCCAGTTCCTCTCCGCAGACCTTGTCGACCGCTCTCCTCGTCTCGTCCAGGACCTGCACGGCCAGCCTCTCAATCTGCCCCACGTCCAGGATGTACCTGAGCCCGTCCTCGGTCTTGATCATCGTCTCCACGCCTCTGCGTATCTGTTCGATGGCCGAAAGAATCGTCTCCGTCCGCTTCTTGTCCAAGTCCCGGATTGACCGCAGCTCCTCGAGGTACGTCTCTAGCAGCGCCCTCGAAACGGCAACTTCGTTAACCAGGGACTTGATGTGCGGGTCCTCGGCGTACTTCCGGACCTTCTTTGCCAGAAATCCCAGGCGATACCACTTCGAAGCTCGGCCGTGCTTGATATTGGCAATGGCGGCAGGGCCGCCGTGGAAATAGCACACCTGGAGTCCGGGCTGGCACCAGTGCCGGCATTGGGCTCCCGTGGCTTTGCTCGTGCCCGTGCATCGCTGCATGCTGCCTTTGAACTCGACGAGGGTTCCGTCATCGCGCACCTTCGGGGAGTCCGTGAGCGGCTCGGTGTTCGCCGGCCGCCGCACGCCCCTGGGGTGCTCCTGCCCGTCTTCCGGCTTCTTTGTCCATCTGGCCATGTCGCTTTCCGAAGGCACCTCGGCCCAGGTTCCGCCCGATGTGGTGGATCGTGGGCATACGATTACCCGACACAGGGATATATATGCATGAAAGCGCGAAAGGCAAATGCAGGCGCGGGACTTTGGTTCTAAATTAGAACGGTTTCAGAAGATGGATTTCACCGCAGGTATTTTGATGAGTTGTTTTTAATTCAATTTCAGGGGGATGAGTTTATTTTTTTTATTCGAAGGGGATTTGACCGTGTCGACGTGCGCCTGACGATGAACTTCATTGAGCCGCAGGATGGACATTTCCTTCTCAGATGGCGTTCATTCAGCTTCAAAACGCTCTTCTCGGCGTATCCGCAGGCATCACAGTAGGTGTATCGGATTACCCTCGGCATTGCCGGTCTCGGCATCTATCTCTTGACCATCTGCCTTTCCCCTCGCAAGACCATTTTACTTGAATCCACACCCACAACAACCCTTTGTATCGCATCTTTTAAGCGCGTCAATGAAAATGTCAAGGATGTTACTATCGGAGAGATGTACTTTGTAACCCCGAGGACAAATTATTTCGCCCTTCTCACGGTTTGCATTGAAATTTCTTCTCTCCACATTCATTATGTCTTCCGGAAATGAATCAATCCGGAATATAGTGGCATCATCAACTCTTATTATTTTTACACCAGTCGCTTCTTCCCCAATCCTTAGAATGCCTTCAAAAGCGTCCTCGAACATATTCATCGCCTCCCGGTTATCAGGATGAATCATCTCTTCTCCTTCTATCTCTCTTAGTATATCTTATTAAATAATACAAGACTTACTAAGAGAATATATAGCATACGGTGTACAGTTATTAACCGAATCTTGATGTGATTGCTGTTTCGAAAACCTAGGAAGTGACCCTCCCCGCCCAAGGGGTGGGGTTTTCTTGAATGATTCTTGTAATTTTGGTGCCTTTGACATCTTGAATTGCCTGTTCTCAGATGTGTCTAATCAGTCAAGATTATTACGATCATTACGGTGCGGGTTTATCTTTTATTCAATTTATTCACCATGCCTTTGAGAGGGAGACTAGTATTTTCCGTTGACAAGGCTTTTATCTTCTTGAGATACCTCCTTCTCTTCATTTCATGATTATTGTCATTTATACCGTTAAGCAGAGGAGATTTATTCATTCTCCTGATACTCTCCTCTGTGTTATCGGCTAGTTCAGCCAGGTCATTAAGCAGGGATACTCTCATTCTCCAGAACACAGCTTTTTGAGAGCCTGGCAGCGCATCTATACCAATCCGTTGTATCTCTAATATTCCATTTATTATGAACCCATTTGCCTCCCACATTTTCGCTCTTATCTGCCGCAGCTCGCGCAACATCAATCTATTAAGATTCAATCTCTCAATATTGAACTCCCCCTTGTTGTCGATACCTTTAAGTTGGAAATCCTCAACTCGATAGTGCGCAGAAGGATCCTCCTCGTCACTACGCATTACTACGTAGTTTTTCCGTTGCTGTTCAGTTGAGGGAAAGTAGTCGCTCTTTGCTCCGTTACATTTCTCGCAGGACCACATTAGATTGGAGTACTTGTTTCTATCCTGGTGGAACTTCTCTCTCGGTTTGTAGTGGTCTATCTCGAACCCAATGCCTTGGGCTTCCGTCTCTGTGATAGTACAATAAGCACAAGCGTAGAAGAAGTCATATCGAAGCTCGTCTTTGAATTCGTTATAGTCTGAACGTTCACCTAATTCCTGCCTTTTGACAATCGGCAGGTTTGGGTTGTCCCTATCTCCTCCTTTTACCACTTTTCTGATTCTCCCTGATTATTAATTCCTTCAAGTCGACTAGAGTACTATGAATTGATAATCCAATTTTACGATGGGCATCTACAAGTGGTTTAAAAGAGTCGATTGCATCTCCATGCTTAGCATCGTCTATAACATCCAACTTCCATGTCGCATAATCCAAATCTAACTGCTCGCTTTTGGTCAATCCTGCTGAATACTTTTTATCTACTAGGTTATTCCGCTGTGCAATTATAGTTTTCTCACTTGCGGCGAATATCCTCAAGGTGTTCCTTCTGACAACGTCTGATCCGACATCAGGTTTTAGCTGGGAGTCCAGACTGGTTTTCTGCGTTTGAGATCTGTCAGAGGTCGCGCTTTGGAGATCCTCAGTCTCGCCCAATTGGGATAGGATACTAGTGGGAGATTCATGTGGCCTGAATGATATTTTTATAGTCGTATCAGAAATAACCTCTTGAAGATGTGAATGTGATGCGGTTGCGCTGAGAGCGGTCGCAGCAGCAGCACCAACGGCAATTGCGTTAAAAGGCTTCATGGAATCCCTCCCCTCGTGCAAATTTTTCAAAATAGGCCGTGGCTGATGCCTTACATTGCAACAAATACTCTCTGAAAGCCGAATCGGATGTGAAACGCTTCTTTTCGAATCGCTGCCAATCAAGTACTAGGGAGAAATTAGTGATTTGTGCGGTGTTGTTCATGTGAATAGTTACGTGACAGCGATCGAAACAAATTTCGGATGTCTTAATCTTTCTTACAAAGTTAGATTCCAGAACCTCAAGTTCGCCAAAAGGCTTAGAGCAATGTTCAAGAAGGCTCTTAACTCCCGGAGGTACACGGTCCTTCTTGAGATCGGCATCTGCTACGATACCGATTCTTTCAACTTCAAGTTCGGTCACGGGAATAATCGTAGCCAATCCGGTTAAATGGCCAATAATATCATCGAGCAATTCAGAATATGACTTGAGATTGTCGAAACGGGAAACAGGTAATTCCCCGGGTTGCTTCTCTTCCGTTCTCTGATAAGTATAAGAAAAAAGAAAATCATTAGGAGTAAAAGTGACGAGAAGTCCCTCTGGAGTTGAAATCTGATACTGGAAAGATTTCCTCTGTCCGAGGCTAACCTTCTTGTCTTCTTTGTTGATTGAATCTGCATATTTACCAACTAGAGTGGAAAGGGAAACAGCTCTGGAAAAAGAAGTTGCAGTCAGAAGACCAACCGTGGGAATCGAGAGAACACCATCAAGCCAGAGCATTTCTCCTCCTCGATCTCTTGCTTGTGTACCTAGTTTCCGAGTTTCTATCAAATCAAAGTGGAGTATTCAATTCCTTTTCTACTCACTTCTTATTATTCTCCTCCATTGCCATCATCGCCAGCGCTCACAGCATGTCCCAGTAGTCCTGTTCGTTCTGGTCCAGGTCGAACTTCGCTTGCCCACCTAAGGCAGGGTTCTTCTTAACCGGATGGAACTGGGTGATGGAACGCACGACCTTTTGTTTAAAATCCTACCCTCCCCACATCTGCCCTCCTTACCTCAATTTCCAGCTCCCCCCTGGTGAGCTTCCTCCCGCCCCCTGCCCTGCTCTCCGCCAACCGCTCCTCCGCCCAGTGCGCATCATCGCTCGCCACCCGCTTCCCTTCCTGCATTCTCTTGGCTATCTCGACCAGACGCTTGAGCTCGGCGCTGCGAAGCTCAATGAGCCCCCTGATGTCCAGAAGATTCATGGTCCTGTATCCTCACCGCTTTGACGCCCGTCAAGTTCTCAAATCGCTGAACGATCACGTCACAGTAGAGCTCGTCGATTTCCATGAGGAACGATCGACGCTTCAGCTGCTCCGCGGCGATAAGGGTGCTGCCGGATCCTCCGAACAAATCGAGTACATTCTCTCCTTTTCGGGAAGAATATTCAATAGCCCGGGCGGCGAGCTCCACGGGCTTCTCGGTGAGATGAATCATGCTCTGCGGGTTGACCTTCTTGACCGGCCAGACGTCTGGGACGTTCGGCGGGCCGTAGAAGTTGTGGCCGGCCCCCTCTTTCCAACCATAAAAACACAGTTCATGATTCCCCATGAAATCCTTGCGGGTCAGGACCGGGTGTTCCTTCACCCAGATGAGGGCCTGTGAGAAGTAGAGCTTCGAGGCGCGCAGGACGGGCGGATAATTCCCCAGGTTCGCATACCCGCCCCAGATGTAGAAGGCGCCGCCGGGATCCAGCACCCGGCTGATGTTGCCGAACCATTTGAGAAGCAAGCCCTGGAACTCCTCGTCGGACATGAAATCGTTCTCGAGGGGCCGGTCCTTGGGCCGGAGCTTCTCGGTGGTCGGGGCCATGTCCGGGTGCCGGGCCTGGTCGAAGCGCTGGTGATGCCCGCCGCCGGGGAAGGACGAGAGGCCCGCGGCGATGGCGTTATTCGAACGCGGCTCCACCCGGACGTTGTATGGCGGGTCCGTGTTCACCATGTGGACCGGCTCGCCAGCGAGAAGGCGATCGAGGTCCTCGACCGAGCCGGAGTCCCCGCAGAGGAGGCGGTGGGCCCCGAGAACCCAGAGGTCCCCCCTCTTCGTCACGGCCTCGTCAGGGGGCAGGGGGATGGAATCCGTGTCGTCAATCACGCCATCGATGCCCTGGGGCCAGAGGGCCCGGAGGTCCTCCTCGAGCTTTTCGAAACAGAAGGCGTCGAAGTAGGCGGGGAAGGCCTTCTCGATTTCCTCGAGCTGCGCCACGGCCCCAGCGGTGAAATCCCCGGCGATGTGCGGATTGTTGGCGGCTAGGTTCGCGGCCCGGGCTTTCTCCTTGGGCCAATCTACGATCCGTACCGGGAAGCGGTCTCCTGAAGGCGTGACTATCACGTTGTCCCTCATGCAGAGCGCGCCGCCGAACTCCTGCCGGAGAGCCCGGAGACGCTGATGGCCGCATACGAGGCGCCCGTCGCGCCGATTCCAGACTATGCCCGATATATCGCCGAACTCCTTTTCCGACGCCCTGAGGCCGACCAGGGCCTCGTGGGAGATCTCCCGCGGGTTCTCCGGGTCGGGCTTGAGGTCCTCGAGGCCGAGTAAAGTTTCATTGCTGTCCACGTCATGCTCAATTTCCCCAACGTTGCAGTCGATGTATTCACCGGACCTGGCGGTGCGCCGTAATCCAACGTTCCGGTGCGCGCGGGTATTACCGTACCCGCAACTGCCGGGTCCGCTTGAAATCCCTGCCCAACTACCGCTTTCCCTCGAACCGTCTGAGCCTTTCTATCGCTTTCATTTCCGGACCTGGCGGAACGTCTGATTAATCTGACGCAGCAGCCTCCAACCTGCCCCTGCCAGGTCCTCTCTGCGCCGGCTTTTCCCTCAACTTCGGAAACCTGCCGCCCGATATTCGGAATGGACTTGGCGGTCCTTCATTCATCGCGAAGTCATCATGTGCATCCGCCAAGTCCGGTTGTTCCCCGCTGGGGAGGGGATTGAAACGATTGAAACCACTCATGCCCGCAGCTCGCGCACCTGCGGTGGAAATGAGCCTGCCCTTCGGTCTGGTGCCTGCATGACGGATATTCCCTCCCGCCCGGGCAGTAGATGTTCGTGATGACGTTCGAGCCGCACTTCGGGCATGCGGCGTCAGGATTGAACGGCTGCAGCGGCATGCGTCCGCTCCCCCCTCCGCAGCGCGAGCAGTTCACGCACCTGGGCGATGCAGGCGTCGATGTCCCGGAGCTGCACGTCCGTGAATCTCAGGACCGCCCAGCCCTCGCGGGCGGCGAGGTTGTATTTTTCACAATCGTCCGCGAACCCGCTCCCCGAGTTGTGGCGGCCGCCCACGCGCACGTCAACGAGTCGGCCGTCCTGGAGCCTCCGCCTCACCCTCGAGCCGCAGGCCTGGCAGCAGACAGGCCTGCCCCAGATATCGCCCTCGATTTCCACGCCCACGCGCTCGCCCGGGAACGCGAAGTCGAAGCGGAAACCCCGGCTCGGAGAGAACCGGAACTCCCGCCTCGGGAACAGCCCCGCCTCCCGGCAGAGAATGAAGAACGTGTCTTCGAGGGAGAGCTTCATTCCTTGTGCGCCACCTTCAGCAGGGTGCGTTTACGGTCCAGCATCTCGACCAGCAGGGCATCGACGGTCCCGCCGGGCAGGCATTCCCAGAGGACGTCCGCAATCAGCTTGGCCTCCTTGGCGTAGAATTCGCGCATTTCCTCGTGTCTCATGCACTCGGGAATCTCTTTGGAGATGAGGAGAGCGCGCTCGAATATCCCGCGTTGGTCTGCCTTGCAAATCGTCTCGGCCAGAAGCATCTTCTCTTTCGGCGGATCGAAGCGGACGGTGATTTTCCTGGCTTGGCCTGGACCGATATCGCCAATCGGAATCACCGCCCCTTTGTCTTGAGGTTTCTCTATGTTCATGCGCCCGCCTTCGCCGGCTGCTTCGCCACCAGGGCCGCCTTCCAGCCCTCCGCCACCGCAGGCACCAGCTTCAGGATGTTGCCGGCGCCGGTCCGCTCGAGGAGGCCTTCCGATACGAGGTTTTCGAGCGCTGTTTTCGCCTCCCGATGGCTTACGCCGAACTTATTCTGAATGGCAACCAGGGAAATCTCGCCGCTCTCCGCGATGAAATCCCCGACGTCGGCCGTGAAGACCATCGTGGGGCGCTTCTCCTGCTCGTCGGCTGCGGAGGGAGGGGCGGGCGCGGGCTGGCTGGCGGCGCATTCAGAGCACAGGCCAACCGAAGCCCAGCCTAGCACCTGGCCGCTTGTGGTGGGCGCCACGGTCTCCTTCTTGCGGCATCCGATGCAGGTCCGCTCCTCGGTCCGCTCCGCCAGGGGGAGGCGGTCCTGGGCGTCGAACGTGATGCGCTTGATCTCCTGGAAGCAGCTCTCGCGCTGCTCCTGGAGTCCCTTACGGTCCGCGGCGTTCTGGAGGAGCTTCGTGTCCAGGCTGCCGATGCGGCCGAAGATTTCCCGGATGGCGCTCATGCGCTGGTCGTTGTCCGAATAGACGTGCTCCGGTGTCTGTGTCACAGCCTGGCCCTCGGCCGGCGCCGGCGACGCCCCCTTCTCGCTCAGCTCCTTCTGCGCCGCCTTCAGGGAGCGCTTCGGCCTGCCCCTCTTGCGGGGCTCCTCTGCCGGCGCCGCTGCTTTCTTCGTGTCCGTCTTCGCTTCTTTCGCTTTCTTCCTGCCCATGCTTCTGCTCCTAAACAGAGTGTCTCTTGCTTAAGCCAATCCCCTCCACACTGTTCTCCCCGGGTTCGGTCTTGCGCTCGCTCATGTTCACGGTTTTCCTTTCCGGACCTTGCTTCCTTCCGCCGCGCACGCCGAGCACAGGTTCGGTTTCACCCAGTAGCAGGGGGCGCCCGTCTTTTCGATGCACTTCAGGCAGTCCAAATCTGTGCATCCGCAAATTTTGCAGACGCGCTCCTTGCGGGGCCGGCCGCGCTTCCCCCTCGGCTCCGCTTTCTCGGCCGCGGCCGCGGCCGTCGCCGGCGCCTTCCACGGCTGCCCGAAGGCCTTCGCGAGGTCCTCGCCAAGGGGAGAGTAGCCTGCCCACTTCTCGGGCATGGCGGTTATCTCGCCGGCGCGCAACCTGCCGAACTCCTTCGAGGCCTTGGAAAGCATGTCCTTGAGCTCCATGGCTCTCATCGTGACCTTGACCGGCAGCCCCATCTGCCTGCCGATGATGACCAGGTCGTCCTTGCGGTGCTTCTCGAAATAGGACGCCGGCGGGACGAAGGACTGGGCCGCCAGGGCCTGTATCTCGGACGGGAACTTGAACGGCGTCTTCCTGGGTTCGCCGGAAAACGGATGCCCGAGCATGTTGTGGACGTAGTCGAACAGCCCCGTGGCCGTGATGCGGTACAGGAGCTCCTTCTCCCCGAGATTCAGAAGCCTGTCGTCCAGCTTGCATTTCTCCGGTCCCAGGATCTCCTGGAGCCAGAGGCGGGGCTTGTCGTAGGTCTCCGCGTTGCGCTGCTGCATCTCGATGAACGCCGCGGCCAGGGCTTCCTCCCTCTGCGGAGCCGGCGCTTCCTCGAGGAAGAGGTGCCTGGCGTAGACATGGGCCAGCCAGGCATCCGCGAACTCCCTGGCGATGCACTTCCGCTCCTCCGGATTCCCGCGCTGCGAGCTCTTCCGGGCGGCCTTCTTCTGCCTCTCGACCTGGCGCTCGGCGCTGCGATTCGCCTTCGGCTTCACCCACTCCACGCGGCCGGCGTTGTCGCCGTTCACGGTCATGAGCGGCACGGCGCCCGGCGTGCTCTTCTTGGCCTTCTCGTACTCCCAATGGCCCACCGTCTGTCCTTCAACGAAAGGCTTGTTTCGGCCGCCGCCGTTGTAATCGGTCGTGAGGAGCACAGCCGAATGCTCCTTCTTGAGCTCCTCGTGCTTCCGAACCGTGAAGGCTCCGAGCTTCTTCTCCCAGCAGTCCGGGTCCAGGCAGCGGTCGGATTTCTTGAGGGCCTCCTCGCCAGCGTCGAAGTCATCGAAAAGCCCAGGCTGATGCGAGGACCGCTTCGCGCAGAGCAGGCATGCACCGGTTTTAGGGACGAGGTCCTCGTCGGAAAGGCTCCACTTGGCGGATCGGAGGTTCCGGGTATAGGCCCCGAGCTCGTCCTCGAGCTCCTTGAGGGAAAAGCCGGAGAGCTGCTGACGGGGACCGCCGTAGTAGCGCCTGCCCATTCCCGAATAGAAACTCTCCTGTGCCTCCTCCGGCAACCTGGCAATGAGCTCGAGGTGACCGGCGGGCGCGTCGCAGGCGATGCCCTTCGGGTCCAGGACGGCTTTCATCCACTTGGGTGAGAGCCGCGTAATCTGCGCCCGCCTCACCACCCAGGCCGGGCTCTTGCCCAGGTGTGCGGCGATGACCGGCACCGCCCAGCCCTTGTCGAGCATGGTCTGCACGCCGCGGGCCTCCTCGATGGGGCGGAGGTCGTTGCGCTGCAGGTTCTCGATTACGGTGATTTCGAAGGCCTCCTGGTCCGTCATGTCGCGCACTATCGCGGGAATCGTGGTCTTGCCCGCCATCCTCGAGGCGATGTACCGCCGTGCGCCGGCGCGGAGGTCGTAGACATTCCCCGGTTCCCCTGGGTTCAACCGCAGCAGCACGGGCTGCAACACGCCGTGAGCCCGGATGCTGGCGGCCAGTTCTATCATCGCCGGGTCGTCCTCGGAGATGACCCTCGGGTTGTCGGACGTCGGCGTGATGTGGTCGAGCAGGACGTCCGGGATGTACGTCCCCCTTGTTTCCCCTGCCGGCGGGGCTTCCTCACCCGGAGGCGCCTCGGCCACCGCGACCGTGCGGGGCCCGGGATTCTCCTCGATGGCTTGGGAACCTTGAGGGCTCCCGCATTCCACGGCATTTTTCGGTATCCTTCGCATTTCCTGCTCCTTCAAAATCGGTTACTGCTCTTGCTCCTCGTCCTCATCACCGGCGTCCCCTGCCTCTCCAATCACGATGACCTCCCGCTCGATGCGGAACCCGAACAGGAAACTCTCGACCGTAATCCGCAGCACGCAACCGGCCAGGAAAGCTCCCGCCACGAGCCAGCAGAACGGGAAGCACAGCCAGGTCCTCGCGCGGCGGGCGAAATCTCCGCTTGGGGCTTCATCCCTCTCGATGGCCGGGAACAGCGCGTCTGCGGGTCTAGAGCCCATACAGCCCCGCCTCCTCCGGCTTGAATTCCTCGATGATGCGTCCCAGAAGATCACCGTCGCGGATCCGCCAGCACCTGACTGCCAGGTGGACCCGTTTCTCCCGGGTGTAGTCGGACCAGGCGAAGGCTCCTTTACGCCAGATTTCATTCGACTGATCGGTGTATTCCTGGTCCGAGATGATTCCCTGAATCCGGCGCCGGCGGATGTCCTTCAGGCGCTCGACATGCCCCTCCGGGAGCTCGTGGAATTCCGGAGGCCTCTGCATCGGGAATCCGGGTTTCCCGAAATCGAACAGGGGACTCTGCGTCACGACCGGCGCCTCCGGTTTCCGGTTCGCCCGCAGATATGAGTCCAGGACCGCCTGGAAGGTTGCGAGCCGAGGCCGCTCGCTCTTGGATTCCCGGGCCGCTGCGATACGGGTGAAGACGTCCGGCCCGGAGTTCCCGTTCGGCATGCGTGCGATGAGCTCCCACCACGCCCGCCTTACCTCCCGGTCCTCGAGGGTGTCTGGGAAGGGGCCAAAGAAAGTTTCGAAGAGGGAGAAGAAGCTCTTGCACTTCGCCGCCACCACCCCGCGGAAAGCCGCCTGGTCCCCTTCCCCGGGGAAAGCCTCCGAAACGGCCTCTACGACCAGGAGCCGGAAGTTCGCCCGCTGGCGTTCCCGGAAGGCTCTCTGTTCGTCCCTCCCCCCGACATCGGGTGTTTGTACACCGTTCGACTTCTCCTTCTCCTTCATGATCTCCCTTTCTCCGTAACAGAACCGTCACTTGAAGATGAAGTTGAAGATGAAGATAGGGGGGGGTGTGGGGGGGGAAACGTCACATCGCCGTCACTTTCAGCATCACCGCAGGCGTCACCTTTGGCGACAACTCCGGCGTCACCGGAGCCACTTTCGCGCTTACTCCTGTAACGGGCTTGTCTTGCGTTGTGCAAGACCTGCTCCCGAGCGGTGCGATACATCCGCCGACAGGTCAGCGTCACCTTCCCGTCGCCGTGCGTCACACGTTCGCCGACTTGCATGTCGGCGATCTCAGATAATACCGCCTCCGCCTGGTCGATTGAGACACCAAACAGTCGTGCAAATCCCGTAATCGGCATCGTCAGCTGCCCCTTCACTGGAGCCACCCACATCTGACAGATACAGTCCATCCATGCACCGCGGGCCGCGAGCGATAGCACCCGCGTGTCGCGGATGTAATCAGCGACGTAAAACTGAATTGCTGGTAGATTCACTGTTGTCTTTCACCCTGGAATGCCTCTCCTGCTTGCCGCACTTCTCGCATGTCATGCTTCCGGTTTCCCAGACCACGCCCGGCTCGACCTCGTCTGCAACCACGGGGCGGAACACCATGCCCACGTGGCCGCAGGAATCGCACCGGACGTCGTAATGGCCTTTCATGCTTCCATCCAGAATGGTCATTCCTTCACGGCGCCGTCTTCAATCACGACGCTGCATTCGGCCCCTTCTCCAACTCGCTCGAGCCACACCTGGGCCCCGGCGGCTTCCGCCATCTCGGCGATGAGTTTCAGATTACCCTCGTCCAGCAGGGAGCCGTCCCTGATGAGGGTAACCTTGAGGTCCTTGTGGAGCGCCAGGCCCATGCCCACGGACACCCGGAGTTGCTCCGCGCTCGAGGCTTGGTCGAAGGGCAGGGACTTGTACGTCACGGCCTCCTCGTCGAAGGCGAGGCCATCGACCGGGAACTTCGCCGCGGCCAAGGCCTCCTTCTTCGCCCGGTCGATTTCCTCGATGCGCTGCGTATGCCGGTCCGCGTCCTTCTGGATCTTGCGCAGCTCCTGGAGGGCCTGGCTGCGGGCCCTGTTCTCTCTGATCTTCCGGTTGAGGTCCTCGGCGCCGGCGAGCTGGTCCTGCAGTACCCGGACGTCCAGGTCCACCAACTTCAGGACGTCCTCAGACTCGCGCAGGAGCCCCTCCTTGGCGCCCTGGATCTCTTTCTCAATGGCCTTGACCGCAGCCTGCAGGCGCCGCATCTCCTCTAGCCTGGAGGCAAGCTGGGCTTCCAGGGAGGCGACCTGTCGCTTCTCTGCGTCGAGCTGCCGACGCCGCGCGTCGTTCGCCTGGTTGGCCTCCTGCCGGCGGCGGAGCTCCTCGACCAGCTTCGAGATCGAGACCTCCTCGGCGGGGGCGTCGTCATGCCTGGGCATTGCCTGGATGCGCGCCTGGAGCTTCTTGGCCTCGCGGTTCACGTCCGTGCGCATGTCGTAAGCCGATTTCTTGTCGGCGTCCAAGGAGGCGAAGTCCAGGCCGACAAGGGCCTTCAGGGTTTCGAGCTGCGCCTTCCGGTCCATGCGCGAGAATTCGAGCGGGTCGAAGGAGAGCCGGCCGACGAGCTTATCCAGCATGGCCTGAGGGGATTTGACAACCGCCCCGTCGGCACCCTCCACCTTCAGGTACGAGCCCTTGTCAGTGAAGGTTCTGGTCACGACCAGGTCGTCGAGTGCGAGGACTACCCGGGCCTTGTCCTCGCCTTCCCGGATGGGCTTGGCCGGGAGGCTTTTCTCGCCGCCCAGGGCCATCTGGATGGAATCTAGAACTGACGTCTTGCCCTGGGCGTTCCTGCCACCTACGATGACCAGGGAGCCGTCGGGCTTGATCTCGACGGCTTTGATCCTTTTTACATTTTCCGAAATGAGCTTTGTTATACGCATTTGGTCTATTCCCCTTTCTTTTCTCCGCGCCCGAGTATCCTCCGGGCTTCTGCTGCGTGGTCTTGCTGCAGGTATTCACCATCCTTCAATCCGAGGACGGCACGTACTTTCGCAATCTGCTGCGACGTCGTCGGTCCCCCGCCGATGTAATTCAATTTGCAGATGCAGCAGACGGGTTCTCCCGTGACGTACGAGAAGAGGTCCTCCTGTCGAGGCTTCCCGCAAATCTGGCACTTCATGTACTCTCCCTTCTCGCACGGGCCCGTTCCGCGGACCGCTCTGTGCAATACCTGTTGAATTCGCGGCCAAACTCCTGGCCGGCCACGTTGTCGAACCCGCAATGCGGGCAAATCCAGTCGCCTCTTTGAGCCACGAACTCACGACCGCAGGCATCACAGGCTTGCGGCCCCGCTTGCTTCGTTAGCTTGTATTGCGCCGGTTTCTTCGGTTTCGACCGCTTCACCGGCTTCGGATCGTCCGGGGGAATAATCCCGCCACCGTGGTACGGTCCATCGCATGCATCGGGAGGTATTGGACGAACCATGATCTACCCCTCCACCCGTTCCGCGAGCGTCCGGACCTCGTTTGCGAGAGCGACCAGCTCTTCCTCGTGGCGGAAGAATGTGTCCTCCGGGTATTCCTCCGACAGGCCGTGCCGTTCGCGGCGGGCATTCGCGACCTTCAAGCCCTCAATGTGAGCCTGAATCGCCAGGGCCCGGATGTTAGCTTCTATGATGCGGGCTTCGATGTAACTCATTACCGCCTCCCTTCCTTGCGGATTGCACGCGCTTCGCCAGTCCCCATTTCTCCTTGAGTTTCCGGACCTCGCGGAGGTCGCCAGCGAACCGGACGTCCTTCCCCTCGAGCTCCTGGTCGACGAGCTGCTCGACGGTCGTCTCATTCGCCTCGGCCCACTGGTCCATGAGGCTGATGGACGCGAGCACCCTCCTGGCGTCCCGCTCATCGAAGAGGATTGCGAAGACCCTCCTCCCCCGCCGAATCACCCATTGGGCCGCCAGCGAGAGCGAGTCTTCCTTCACCGCCGGTTGATACTCAATCGTCCACATACTGAAGGGCGGGGCCGGGGTCTAACCGGCTTGTGCACGACCGTCTGAACCGCGCCTCAAGGGCGTCATGCTCCAGTTGGGCTCTCATCACGACACGGCTCTCGCCGCCGGGGATGCCACTGAGCAGGCCAGCAGCACTTCTAGTAATCAGCGCTCCGCGCGCTCCCGCCCGAATTGTCAATCGCGGGGGCTGGAGAGTCGAACCCCTCCCGGGCCATGGTCCCGGGCCTGCCTGCTGCTACCAGGAACGGACGTCTCGCGCGCTCTCTTGGGCTCCTGGTTCTCGCGCCCCCAAAATCCCCGGCCCTACTCTCGGTCTCCAGCTGCCAGCCAAGGCCTGGAGGCCTACCATGGGCCAGGGAAGTCTTGATCAACACCCCCATCCCTTTTCCGTGATTACATCGACAATCGCCGACAGGAATGCCGAAGTCTCCTGTTCCAGGCCCTCGGGCTTCAGCGTGCCGGCTTTCCGGCTGAGCATGGCGGCGATCGTGTTCATCCGGGTCTGGATGCGAATCGGATCCAAGGTGCCGCCTTCCGAGATGCGGAAGCGGATATCCTCGAGCACGGCTTCCCGATCGAACGTGCCGGCCTGGCCCTCCTGATTCTCCTGATCTTCAGCCCCTGCATCGGCTTCACCCTGACCCTGGCCGACCTCGGCAGCATGGTCCTCGCCGGCGCCGGACCCGGGAGCTTCCTCCGCTTTCTGCCCATTCTGCGTCCCCTCGTCTTTTTGGGCTGTCCCGGGCGCTTCAGGAGCCTTCCCGTTCGCGGATTTGCTGCCCTTGAGCTTGTCCGTCAGGGAGGCGGTTTTTGAGCTGCCGTTTCCGCCCGCGGTTACTTCGGCGGGTATGATGCGCTCGGTGTCGAAGCTCGGGCCCAGGACCTCGTCGTCATACTCGATGGCCTTGGCCATCTCGGTGCTCATCGGCAGGTACTTCACGCCGCGCTTCACCACGGTTTTGCGGTACATCTCGTCCCGATCCGTGACCCACGGGCCCTCGGATGCCGCCTTGGAGCGTTTTCTGACCTCCTCGAGCTGGGCCAGGGTCATGACCTCGACCTGCTTGGTCCCGTCCGCGAGCACGGCCACCATGTAGGCGGCCATGACCGGGCCCGGGTCGCCCTGCAGCTTCGGCTTGTGGAAGAGCTTCGGCTCCGTGCCGTAGATCAATTCGTACTCGTCATGCTCGTAGATGAGATGCGCCTCGATGCTTGAGACTTGCTTCCCGCGGCGGGCCAGGTCGATGAGGCCGCGGTAGCCCGGGATGAACTGCGCCTCGAGCGCCCGGAGCTTCGAGTTGTAGAACGGCACGAGCCAGGCCTGGCCCAAGCTGCCCGAGACGTCCAGCCCGAGCTCCGCGCCCCTCATCACCGACTGAAGGATGCTCTCCTTCGTGCACTGGAAGAGCTTCGGCTGCCGGCTCGCGGCTACCAGGGCCATCTTGATGAGCCGCTCCACGCTCAGGTGCTTGGGGATGATGTCTTCCATGCTCTTCCGGACGATGTCCTGGCTGAGCATGGCGCGCAGCGTGTCCCGGTTCCCCACGGGCACGAGCGCGCCGTCTTCGATTTTCTTCCCCGGGGATGCTGCAGTCTGGGTTCCCATGGTCATGCTCCTTTCTTCTGCTTCTTGAGCCTGAGGACGCGGGCCGTGGCGTCCTCGATGTAGTACTTCTTGTGGACGTCCGGGAGCTCCTCCCGGAGCTTCTTCTGGTCCAGCCTCGGCCGGCGCTCCTCGAAATAGGTCAGGAGCTGGCCATCGCGTCCGATGAGCTCCGCGGTCTCTGCGTCACCGAGCTGGGCAAGGAGGGCGGCCTGGGCTTCCTCAGCGGCCTCCTCCGCCTGCTTCGCCGCCTCCTTGGCTTTCTGCCACTGGTCCACGAACTGCGGGTCGATGGCTGCCACTTTTTCAGGCAGCCGCCTCATGCGCTTGACCATGTCGATGGACGGGACGCTCGGCGGCTGTTTGTCTGCCTGGACGTACTGCGTCCAGAACTCGACGGCCTTCTCGCAGATGAGGTCGATGAGGTCCTGATTCCGGGGGATTGCGAACATGCGGAAGCCGCGGCCGCCCAGAAAGGCGGGCATCCAACAGAGCTTCACGTCAGCCTTGACGCAGAGAATTTGCGCCTGTGCCTGGATGATGTACGGTTCCGGGACCTCGTCCGAACCCTCTTCGTTGCCCCAGCCCGGGTCGAGGGGCGAGAACAGACCCGCGGTCTTGGCCTCGACCGGTTCGTCCGTGTCCACCACAATGGCGTCGCACGTCGCTCCGATCGGGATTCCTTCCGGAGCCTTGCGGAACTGGTTCCGGCGAATCTTGCCGAGTCGCTCCTCGGCGAACGCCAGGACGCCTTCCTCGAATTTTATGCCCGCGTCTGTGGCCTTGTTGTTGTCCATGTTCACTGGTACGCGCTCGGTCTTTTCCAGCCAGACGTCATAGGCGCTCTTGTACTTCGAGAGCCCCAGGACGGCCGCCATGTCCGAGGCGCCCAGGTACTCTTTTCTCGCCTCCATCCTGAAAGCCGTGAGTGTCATGTTCTCCTCCTTGTTTTGAATCTCATGGCCCCGGCGGGCGTCGAACCCGCGTCTCCCGGGTGCCGGCCAGGCTCCGGGCGATTTCCGTCTATCTACAGGGCCGGTATCCTGGGAACGTCCTCTTCACCCTCAATTTCGGCCTCGGTTCCTCGCTGAACTCGAATGCCTTGCAGCTGCATGCCTCGCCCGCCCGGAATGCTTCGGCGTCCTCGCGCTCGGCGCCCTCCCCCCGCTCGATGACCAGGCACACGGATTCAGCGGGCGTCCCGCCGCCGTATCCCCAGCGATCACCGTGGTATTCGCGGTGGATACAATCCCGACACGTAGGCATGCTGTGGTTCGTCATCACTCCCCCATAATCCTTATGACCAGGTGCTTCAGCGGCTTCCGGGCGACCAGGACCCTCCCGCCGATTTCGAGCTCGATGCCCCTGACCCGCAGAGCCTCCTGGCGCTGGTCCCAGGTCGAGCCCGGCATCTCCTGCTCAAGGGCGGCCCATATCCGCCGCTTGAGGGTGAGCACGCCGATATCCAGGAGCTCGGCCGCGATTCCGACCCGGACCCGGCGGCCCCTCTCCTTCCGAATCTTCTCCATGGCCTTCAGGCTCATGCATCCCTCCCCGCCCGGGCGCGCCTGTAGAACTCCCGGACCTTCATCTTGATTGCCAGGACGGCGTCCATGGCCTCCTTCTCGAACTTCTTGGCTTCGCGCACGGAGATCATCCCGTCCGCCTCCGCAAGCCCGAGCTCCTGGAGCAGCTCGCCGAGCTCGCGCAGAACCCGGGGCGTATCGGAGAGGCGGCGGGCGGTTTCGTCGTCCACGTTCCCGGCAGGCATCACCTCGAACTTCGGGCCGACGAGGGCCTGGAGAAGCCGCACGGAATGCTCGAACCCCTTCTCGCGGGCGATGAGCTCCGCGAGCGGGGCGATAATGTCAGGCGGGAAGGTGAGGGTGCCGTCCAGATACTTGCGGAAGGTGCTCTCGCTCAGGTCCAGGGCGGCGGCGATTTTCGTCACGGTGGCCGCGCCCCAGGTCCGCTTCATGTCGAAGGCGTCAACCAGGACGGCGTAGGTGGCGTTTGCGAATTCGCGTGTAAGGGCTGGCAGAGTCACGGGTTTTATCCCTCATAATTTTCCCTGTTTAGGGGACTGGACTTGCGGCGATTTGCAGGATATAATTCTTCCAGACCGAAACCCGAGAGAGACGGGGGTGTTGGAGAAATAAAGGTCAGAGGGCGCCCCGGGTGACAACGCGATCCTGAAAGCGAGGAAGCTTCAAGAAGGGATTCCAAGGCGCCCGTTCTGACGTTCTGCTCGGAGATGACCATTGTTGACCTCGCTTTCAATTGCGTTGTCGAAGGATATTATACACGAAATAGTGTTAATGTCAAGGCCTAAAAACTCGTTTCCGTGTAATTTTTTTAACTCTTTGGCACGCCTAAGGAAAGAGAGAAATTTAACCCAGGTCGAACTGCAAAAAATGTCTGGTGTCCCTCAGCAGACAATTGACCGGATTGAGTCCGGAAATTCACAAGGCACAGGGCCAACCCTCCTTAAGCTCGCCCGCGCCCTCAATGTGACCGTCGATTACTTGCTGACCGGCCAGGAACCCGTCACGGATATCATCCCGGACCACACCTTCCCCGTCGTGGCCACCGCCGGGGCCTCGGCCCGGTACGGAGGATGCGCGCTCCCCCCTGGCGAAAAGATTTCCCTCAAGAATTGCGTAGCAATCCGGGTGAAAGACGATAGTATGGAACCCGTCGTAAGGACCGGCCAGTTCGTGCTGGCCTGCCCGGAAAGGGAAGTTGTGAGCGGCAACCTCGTCGTCGTGGACCTGGACGACGTTGGGCAGGAGGGGGAGTGGTACTTCAAGCGGTACTACCTGACGAAAGAAGGCAAGGAGCACCAGTTCGCCAGCGTGAACACCCAACTCTCACTCCCGACCGTTGTCCGGACCAGGCGACCGCGGATGTACAAGGTGGTGGGGGCAGTGTACGAGAAGTAGATGGAATAGAAAGTCGCGACTCCTACTTCTTTGCTTTACTCAATGATTAATATTAAGGTTACCATGGAAATCTTTCTATTATTTCTTCTCTTCTGTGAATCTATTATTGTCGTTTTGCTACTTCTTTATCATTTCAAATATTTGAAGGAATTCGATAGATTAAATACTAATATATTTTCGCTAAGAAATAAACACGATTCAGAAAGAGAAGATTGGCAAATTCAAATAGATAAGCTTTCGACAGAAAATAGACGGCTATCTAAATGGGAAGTTGTTGCTAATGCAGATGAAGAAGCAGCAAGGATTTTAAATCAGGCCCATGCTTCTATGGACGCATCACTTGCTGATGCAAAGCAAATTATTGCTGATGCAAAAGAAAAGGCGAGGAACTTTAATGAGGAAGCGACCGCTCGACTAAACACATCGACTCTGAAATCAATTGAAATAGTTGAGGCTGCAAAAATAAAGGCTCATGATATTGCCGGCAGTGCTTTCGATGCAATGAGTAAAGCTACTTTATATGAAAAGACCGCAAAAGCCATGAAGAATATTATAGAGGGGTATGGCTATGAATACCTTAAGCCAAGCCATAGCTTGCTTGACGATCTCGCTGACGATTTTAGCCACAAAGAAGCCGGTCAATTACTGAGAGTAGCGAGGGATAGATCCTCTGTTATGATATCAAATGGTACTGCAGCTAAATGCGAATATGTAGAAGCTAATCGTCGTGATACTGCTATTGAATTTGTTATCGATGCTTTTAATGGAAAAGTAGATTCCATCCTGTCACGTGTTAAATCAGATAATGCAGGAAAGTTGTCTCAGGAAATTAGGGATGCTTTCACACAAATTAATTTTCAGGCTCGGGCTTTTCGTGATGCAAGAATAACCGAAGAGTATTTAGAAGCACGATTGGATGAATTAAGGTGGGCAGCAGTTGCTCAACAACTCAAGGTAGAAGAGCAAGCAGAGCAGAGGAGAATAAAGGATCAAATAAGGGAGGAGGAAAAAGCACGCAAGGAACTGGAACGGGCAATAAAGGATGCCGAGAAGGAAGAAGATATTATAAAGAAAGCGATGGAGAAAGCTCAGAAGCAGATTGATGCCGCAAACGCTGAACAGAAGGCTAAATATGAAAAACAACTTGAGGAACTGCAACTCAAACTGAAGGATGCTGAAGAACGAAATCAAAGGGCAAAATCAATGGCTGAGCAAACAAAGAGGGGGCATGTTTATATTATATCTAACATCGGCTCTTTCGGAGAGGACGTATTTAAAATTGGTCTTACAAGAAGACTTGAGCCAATTGATCGTGTTCGGGAGCTTGGCGATTCAAGCGTACCATTTGAATTTGATGTGCATGCAATGATTTATAGTGAAGATGCACCAGCCCTTGAAAATGCCTTACATAAGCATTTCGTGTTGAGCCAGCTAAACAAAGTTAACCATAGAAAAGAATTCTTCAAAGTCAATCTAACCCACATCAAGGAGGAAATAGATAGTTTGGGAGTAAATGCTCACTGGACTATGATAGCAGAAGCCCGTGAATTCAAAGAGAGCTTAGCAATAGAGAAAGCTATTAATGAAAATCCTGCTAATAAAGAAGCTTGGATTAATAGACAATTAGAATTAGATTCTGTCCCATTAATAATAAATGAAAATATAGAGGATAATTAATAAGAAAGTTGTACGGGAATGGAAATAAATGAATCTAGGAAGAAGTTACTGCATGACTATATCAAATTTAAATTGAAAGAGGCAGTTGAAAAAGATAGTAGATTAATTCAAATCAAGATGACAGAGTACACTCTCCAAGCAATAGTATGGGATCATATTTCCCGATATGTTGGAGAAGAATGGACATGCTCGATAGAAGACTTCATTCCTAGTACTGCATGGAAGGCAGATGTTGTAATTTATAAGATGACATCGTCCTTTAAGGTAGATCCGAGATATGGTGCTGTTGCTATCGAGGTGAAACCAAACGGCCAAGTTGACGGGATAAAGAATGATATAAAGAAATTAGTTAAATATACAAGACTAGCCCGATCACCTGTGAATTATGGAATTATGATATATATGAGCAAGCAGAGCTCACTGGAGAAATATCTGAAAACATACTTAAACAAATATAACGAAAATGAGGTCAGGAAAATACATCTAATTAGGGTACAACCACCGAGAAAATAATGGCAGCAACCATCCACAAAATCTACTCTCCAACCGAGGAGAACCGAGTCTTGTTCCTCCAAGAGGAAGCCCAGAAGATTTACTTCCAGGAGGAGCGGAAGGTTGAAATCGTCGGGAGCAGGGCTGCTCACCGAAAGGTAATGTGGGTGCCGGTGGATGACTTGTCTGATCCGAAGATGTTCAAGTCCCTGGAGGAAGCGGAGAAGGCGGCAAGGAAGAAGATTTCCTGGTTGGGGAAAGAATAGAGCGGGATCTGCGGCATGCCCATCAAATACCATTACGACGGCAACTTGGTCTTGCTAGAGCTGACCGGCGAGTACACCCAGGAAGAGCTGAAAGCCTCCTTCCTCCAAGAGATAACAAAGCCGACATATCCCAAAGATGCCATGTTCTTGATTGACGTGACGGGCTCCAGGTCCTTTGAAATGAGGACCCATGAACAAGTTCGAAAAATGGGAGTGTTTCTTGCCAAGCACAAAGGGACCTACATCAGGAAATGCGCCGCGCTCGTATCCTCGGACGTGCAGTATGGGCTTTCGAGGATGGGGGCGGCGTACTCGCAGATGGCGGGGCTGGACATCAAGGTCTTCATCGAAGCGGGCGACGCGATGAAGTGGCTGGAGGCGGAGGATTAAATGAAGAAATTGATTACGCGATTCGGAGAGTTCTGGCAAAGGGAAGATCTATTCACTGTCACGAAAAAACAGGTTGTTTGGAATGCGGAACGTTCATGGTACGGAAAGAAACCCCCCCTTGAAGGTGCTCGTGGTATTTATATTCTATATAAAGGTAGAAATCCTGTTTACATTGGAAAGGCACTCAAGGGGGAAAATCCTATTGCAAAGCGCCTAGATATTCACGCGCGCAGATGGATTTCACATGCATGGGATAATGTGAGTTGGTATCACTTTGATAGTTCTGTGGAAGATTCATATATCGAAGCGGTTGAATCGCTTCTAATTGTTCATGTCCAGGGCACACTAAACGGATCTGTTCCCAGCCGTCATCTGGGAAAGAAATGTTATCCAGGAAACGACAAGAATTATGCTCGAAATACGCTTTGGCAGAAGGGATAGGCATCTCCTCCTCCAATGTCGACCAGTCCAGGGTGAAGTCCTTCTTCGATATAAATGAAGCCAGGAAGTGGCTGGGGATGCAGTAGAATGGCCCTTCGAGTAGCTTTTAGAGACAACACCATCGCCCGGGAGGAGGATCTTCCCTCCCCCTGGGTCTACTACCCCGGCCACTACGGCGCCTTCATCGGGTTCAGGCAGGACCTCCAGAGCCCGATTACCTTCTGCGAGTGCGCGCGGAAAGCGATTGAGAATTACCTGGTGTTCCGCATGGCGGGGGCAAGCCCGGAGCCCGTCATGAAAGATAATCCCGAGAAGGAATTCGTCCTGAGCAGCCGGGACTTCCCCCGGGCTCTGGTTCACTACCTGGCCAACAGCCAAGCTTCGGTAGGCGTCGAGATAAGCAGCCACCTCATATTCCTGAAGCATCTCTGCCACCTCTGCAATCACCAGACGCCATCGGTGAGATTCTGCTCGAAGCAGTACGGAAGCGGCATCCAGCAGAGCCACGGCTGGTACTGCCGGCAGAAAGCCTTCGAGCTCGGCATGGAGCCGCGCAGCTTGAGAATCATCGCAGAGGATTGCCCGAAGGAAATAATGGATCTCCTCGGCATGGATATCGAGGAGCTGATGCGGTTCCGGCGGACCGCCCTAAAAGTCAGCTGGAAGACCGCGGCCGTGATTGACCGGCAGGTGGAGGAGAGGAAGGGGAGGGTGAGGAAGTATGTCGAATATCAGGTCAATGTAGCGATAACCAAGAAGGATTGATTTGCTTTCTTAGACAGGAGGGAAAATGGAACTTTCTTATAACGATAAAACAGTTTGGGTATTAGGGGCTGGGTCCAATCAGGAATATGGCTTTCCGCTAGGGAATGAATTGAAAAGCCAGATTGTTAAATCGCTATCTCAAGAAAACGACAAGGATATTTTAGTAGAAGCAGGAATCCCTAAAGTGCAGATCCAAGATTTTATCGAAACACTTAATAGAACAACTCATAAAACAATCGATCAGCTTATTGGAGTCAAACAAAATCTCACAAAGATAGCTACATATGCCATCAAGAAATTGTTATTAGAAGTGGAGCGTAGAAATGCAGAAATGTTATTCGATGCCACTAAAACATATGCAAGAATGTTTGAAATATTAAATCACAAAGAATTCAATCCTTCCAATTTGAGCATTATTACATTTAATTATGATAGATCGCTAGAGTATTTCTTTGATAAATATATCCATTATAATTACTCTGACGCAGATGCCAACAGGATAAACAGAATAGTAATGATGGTACAAAAACAGCATGTATATGGGGATCTCGGTGATAGAAATTTAGTAGCCTACGGGGCCAATCCCAATAACAAGACGGTGTTTTCGGCAGAAAAACAATTGCTTGGATTCGCAGAAACAATCCCAGAGGTAGTAAAGCAAATTATCAAAGCGGCGACAAAATTAATATTTATTGGGTTTGGTTATCATGAACAAATAATGAGAGAAATGTTCAATGGTACTTGTCCCAGAACGACGATATGCTATGGGACATCCCACGCTCTTACCGAACATCAAAAAACCATAGCTACGTCTGCGCTATTTAGAGTTGACTTTCTTGGGGCTGAATATCAAGCAGCATTATTATTAAAAAAACTCTATCTTGAATGAGGACCTGCCAACTTGGCAGTAAAGCGCCGAGATGAAAACAATGAAGTTCCTCACAAGTAATAAAAAGGATACGGTGTTCCTTTGCCTCTAATCCGCCCCCAAGGCCGCAGGAACTGGTACATCCGCATCTCCTACCTCGAGGAGGGGAAAGAGAAGCAGCGGTGGCGCTCGCTCCACACCAAGGAGAAGCCGTCCCGCGCGACCGCCGCCCGCATCGAGGCCGAGATGTGGCGCGACGTCTACGTGGACAAGCGCCGCTCCGAAGGCCTGGCACCCATCCAGCACCGCGGCAAGGCCGGCGAGACCGTGCGGAAGTACATGGAATTCGTCGAGCCCAGGCACACGCCGAAGTACGTCAGGAGAATAAAGACCGTCCTGTACAACGTCCTGAGCATCCTGAAGGCCACGTCGCTCGAGGCCTGGAACCTCGAGGCATTGAGGGTCTACTTCCAGGAAGGCCTCACCCGGACGGGTTGGGCTCTGCAATCCAGGAAGAAACCCTGGAGTCCCAGGACCCACAATGTTCATCGTGAGGTCCTGCATCGGTTCTTCAACTGGTGCATCGAGAACAACCTGGCTTCCGAGAATCCTCTGACCGGGATCAAGAAGCTGAGGGAGGTCATCAAGGAGCCCACGATTCACGAGCTCGGAGAGATTGAAAAGATAATGCAGGCATGCCGCGAATTTGATATAAAATATTCAGAGCGAGGGCCCTGGCTCGAGAGAGCGGTCAGAATAGCCCTGGGCACGGGCGCTCGCATTGGAGAGCTCATCGCAGCCGAATGGTCATGGATAAGCCTGCAGCACAATCGGATAACCTTTCCCGGCGAGATTACCAAATCGAAGCGGGGGAGAGTGATTCCAATCTCGCCGGCGCTGCACCAGGCCCTCGAGGCAACGCCGCCGGCCGAGCGGAAGGGCAAGCTCATTCCCCAGCTCAAGCGGGAAGAGGACCGCGCTTTGAATCGGGCTCTCAAGCGCGCCGGCCTGCCTCCCTGCAACTGGCATCTCTTCCGCCACGACTTCATCTCCCACCTGCTCATAAGCGGCGTAGGTCTGCGGCAAGTGCAGAAGTGGGCCGGCCATGCTTCCATCAAGACCACGGAGAGATACGCGCACGTCATCTCGTCGCAGGAAGACGAGGAGATGAAGAAGTCGCCATTCTGATGGGCCCGCAAGACCCAAGCACCTGTAGCAGTTTACCTGTAGCAGCCGATACCCAAGACATCGTAAGTTCTTTATTATCAATTATCTGCTAGCGTAGCTCAATGGCGGAGCAGCGGTTTTGTAAACCGCAGGCTGTCGGTTCGAGTCCGACCGCTAGCTCTTACAAGATTGTCTGGTGGTGAAAGGGGCGAGGGTGAATCGGTAAGGATTTCGGGGAGCGTGCATGTATCTCGAGACGTTCAGGATAAAGGAGTGCGACAAGGCCGTAATCGCCCGGAAGCGGAAGATGTCTGACCCCAAGCCGAAGGTCGTGAAAGAGGTAGCCGACAAGGCAGTACTGGCGGAAATCCTCTCCTTGCTCGCCCGCCTTCCCGAAGAAGGGGAGGAGATGATCAAGATTGGCGACGTTGCGACGATAGATGTCAGGCTGTTTCTCGGGTCGGTCGAAATCGGCAACTTCACATACTTCGAAAAGCGCATCAAGGCGCCGGACACGGCATTCTATTCGAACCCGCCACCGGAAGAGGCCGTGCTTCTGTCTCTTCTAGAAGCGCTTCTAGCGGGGAAGCTCCCCCCGGGGCGATGAGGCAGCAAGGCTGCGCCTGGCGAACCACTGGCTGAAGGAGCTGCGCTGACGGCTCTGGACTCAGGCATTGAGTGTACGAATTCCATTTGGAATCCCGCGACCTGCTGCACCAAGAGGCCTGATTGCATGCTGGAACTGAATAGGCGTCTGTCTTGGGCGGACCATAGCCGAAACAGCTGGAGTTGTCTTCGAGAAGATGAAGCAACTCGGTCTCATGAAGAACTGAGCATCGTGGGCTGAACGACAATAATTATCAAAGAGGATTGTTGTCTAATTCATAAAACAGACTGAAAGGAGAATGATTATGAAGTATCTTGCAGTGGTTGTAGCTATTCTTACTACAATTTGCATAGGAGTAATGATTGCCAATGCACAGGATGAGAAGCCATCAATTGAAAGCAGAGTTGCTAAACTTGAAAAGGCAATAGAGGATATCCAAAAGCGGCTTATTGAGCTTGAAAACAAACCCCAGAATAAAGAAATCCCAAAGGAGACCAAATCTTCGGACTCCCCCTGGGGCACAGCGAAATGCGAACGTTTCTGGAACGACACTCAATTGCGCAAACCAGTTTTGAAAGTATTAGTAACATACGAAAACACAACCAAGTCAACATTCACAACATATGTCGAAATACAGATTGTCGCTTTAGATGATAAAGGGAGCATTCTTGCGGCAGAAAAGAAGATGCACCTTGTTAACCCAATCAACCCAGGCTATAAAACGACTTTTGAGGTCACATTGAAAGCTCCAGATATTGAGAAATGCACGAAAGTCGAATGCACTGTTGTGGGGGGTAATTAGCCCGGCTATATTTAGATTGGGCTATGATGTGGCTGGCGGGAAATCCATCAGATTATCCTGTGCATTAGCGCTGTTTATTTACTAAGAAGTGCATAATAATATTGACAGGTTTTCGACGCTGAGACCGCTGATGGATTTCTGAAGACGCTGAAAGAATACGTTTCAAAGCCACGGGCATGCCTCAGCGTCCTCAGCTTCTCTTCAGTGTTTTCAGTGTCGAATGTTCCATCGTGTCAATACTATTTCGCACTCATTAGTAACCTGGCTCGGGGCATCTTAGCCGAAGGACTCGACACCGGCCTCGGGCGTTTCCCGCGGCCGCCGGGCAGACCTCATTCGACCTGGCGCCTCGGCCCTGCTCATGTCCTAGAACGCTATTCCGATGGTCCCGACACGAGTTTCCCGATGAACAGCGGGATTTCCCCCGGAACGAATTGCCCGCCCCTGACATTGATTGGCCCTATGATTTCGCCCGGCCGGACGTCGGAAGGTTTCATGCCGGCCAGATACGCGACGAAGGATTTGTAATCCGCCAGGTTGGCCGCGGACTTCTCCATGTCCCACTTGTCCGTCTTGAACTCGTGCACGAGCAGAAGGCCGAGTGACGCCCCGGCAGATTTCGCCCTTATAAGCACGGCCGCAGACGCGTGCAGGAGCTGGTACCGGAGATTTCCGACCGCGCCGCAGGCAGGCCCGCCGAAAACAGCCTCGCACAGCATTTTCAGCCTTTCCGCCGCCTTCGAGGTCTCTTTCCTCGGCCTGTCCAGATACTCTCCGATGCTGGAATCCCCGAACATCTCATCCACATTGGCCTCGACGTCGATTGCGATTGTCTCCCCGCTCATGCCCGAGGCGGTATCGCATGCTTAACCAATTCAAATGGGTACCTCCATCCTGCCTCTGAAGATGCCTTGAAAACAGGGGAGCCGGAGTATATCCTGGGAGCCCGGTATATAATTGGGAGGCGGGGTTGGGCGCGGAACCACCAGTCGGCGGAACGATAGGCTCATACCGAATCCTTTCGAAGCTCGGCGAAGGCGGCATGGGATCGGTTTTCAAAGCCGTCCACACCACCCTGGAACGCGAAGTCGCCTTGAAAATCCTGCCCGAGCGACTCGTGAAAGGGAACGCCGAGTTCGTCAAGCGCTTCCTGATCGAAGCCCGCGCAGCCGCCAAGATTACCCATCCGAACATCGTCCAGGTCCACGACGCAGGGGAGGAGAACGGAGTCTACTATATCGCCATGGAGTTCGTCAGGGGCATGGACCTCAAGGAGATACTCGTCAAGAAGTCGCCCTTGACTCCGATAGAGGCGGTTGAAATAGCATCTCAGGTCGCCAGGGGATTGCAGGCCGCCTCGGAGCAGAACATAGTCCACAGGGACATCAAGCCGGCGAACCTGATGATTACCGAGCAGAGCGTTGTCAAGATTGCTGATTTCGGCCTCGCCAAGAACCTCGAAGCGACCTCGCACCTCACGCAATCGGGCCATGTCATGGGAACTCCGTCCTACATGTCACCAGAACAGGCAGAAGGCGAGGAAGTCGATATCCGGACAGACATCTACGCCCTGGGAGTCACCTTGTTCGAGATGGTCACCGGCAACAAGCCTTACCGCGCCGATACTCCTGTAGGCGTGCTTAAAAAACACTGCGAAGCACCAATCCCGGATCCAAGCGCAAGGAGACCAGGGCTCCATCCTCTGCTCGTCCACCTCATTATGAAGATGATGGCCAAGAAACCAGACGAGAGGTTCCAGAACCCGAAGGAAGTGTTGTCAGAACTGAGCAAACTGGAAAGTGCTCAGCGAGCCATTGAAGCAGAAGGCAAGGATTCGACTATTACATCCGAAAACACCCTTTCGGATTTATCCCTGATTGTGATCGACGACCTGGCAGCCGAATCTGCCCAATCCGATGCCCAAGGCAAAGATAAGATTCCCCTGCCCGATACGACGCCGACGCCGAAAACCGCTCAGCCCCTTCGTGTAGTCGAAAAACCCGAAGCCATGGTCTCCATCCCCCGCAAGTTCCTAGTAATCGCGGCGATTCTAGTACTTGGACTTCTGGCAGCCGGATTCGCGATCGCCAAGACGCTTGGGTTGCTCGACAGCAGGGGATCTTTGGATTCCAGCAGTCCCTTCGGGGTTCATGATACCGGGGACGCTTCTAAATCCGGGCTGGCTAACGACCCGATGCTAAAGGATCGTGTCGCTCGGATGCTGAAGAATGCGGAATCGCTCGAGAAGGAAGGCATGCTCCAGGAAGCCCTAACCGAGATATCCCATGTGGTCTCCATCGACGCGAACCACGAAGGCGCGTCGAAAGCCAGGAAGAGAATCGAAACCGCTCTCGAGCAAGCCAGGGAGCAGGAGAGGAAGAAGGCGGCATACGGCCAGTACTGGGCAGCTGCCGATGCCGCGAGGACCAAAGCCCTCTTTTCGGACAGCGCCGAGGAGTGGACGCTCGTGCTAGAGACGGCTCAAAAGGCCCAGGCGCACATGGATACGGAAGAAGTCAAGAACCTCGTGGCGTTCGCATGCGGCATGAGGGATTTTACGCTCGCAAAGGCCGCCGACAAGGCAGGCGGGCTTGACGAGGCAATTCGCCTGGCTGAGCAGGCGGCTGGGTGCGGCACGCAGATAAAGGGCCTGGGCGCATTCCTTGCGGGTTTGAGCGACAGGAAGCAGCGAATCGAGAAGGCGGAAGAAAGGAAAAAGCAGTACGAATCGATCCTCAACGCAGCCATGGAGGAGGATCGGAAAGGCGACAAGGCCGACTCAGCAGCCGCCCTTGCCCTATGGAAGAAAGTCCGCGACGGGGCGGAAGGCGAACAGGACAGAGCGAGGGCATGGGATAGGATTGCATCCTGGGAGCTCAGGGCTTTCTTCGACGCTGCTCCTTCGGCCAACGACGAGGCAGTAAACCCGCCAGTCAGGAGGAAAGGCGCATCAATCGATCCTGAAACAGGCCTTCCTCTCGAAATTCGCCTTAAAAGCCCGGCCATGTCTTTCGTGCTGATTCCTGCAGGGAAATTCTCCATGGGATCCCCGATTTCGGAGCAGGGCAGACGCGAGTCCGAAGGGCCGGTCCGTTCTGTCGAAATCAGCCGTCCTTTCTACATGGCGAAATACGAGACAACGCGCGAAACCTGGGAACTTCTCACGTCATCTAATGCGAATCGATTCCATGGTAAGAACCTTCCTGCGGATGCAGTCACTCTGAAGGGAATCGGCCAATTCATCTCCGCGCTGACCTCGAAGTCGAATCTTGAATGCTTCGAATTCCGCCTGCCTTCAGAAGCGGAATGGGAATACGCATGCAGGGCAGGGACTAAGACTAGATTCAGCGGTGGTGACGAGGACAGCATTTTAAATTCTTATTCATGGCACTGGGGCAACTCGGACGGAAAGACCCATGCTGTAGGAAATAAGCTTCCCAATGCCTGGGGTCTGTACGACATGCTGGGTAACGTGTGGGAGCTTTGCGAGGATGCCTGGTTCCCCACGCACGAAGGCGCCCCTCCGGACGGCAGCGTAAGGGCTGGCAGCGGCACGCTGCGCGTAGCGAGGGGTGGGGCATGGGGATACGGCAAGCCCGAAGATTGCAGGTGCGCAGTAAGGATTTCGGTAGACTCCGAAAAAACGCTGCCGGGCATACTGGGCTTCCGGCTTGTCATGGTACGGAAGGCAAACAAGAGATAAATCGGTGGCAATCTGCAATGCTTGGTTTATGCAAAGCGACTGGATTCGGATTCATCCTTGCGGTTGCATTATCAAGCAGTGGCTGCCAGCTCTCTTTCACGTCAGGATACACTGTCAAGCAGGACCCTGCACTTGTGGAATTGAAAACCACTGCGAGGCTCGCAGTAATCCCATTCGAAGACAAGCGGCCGGAGAAAGACTGGTCAAGGCAGTCCCGCTTACTGCTCACCGCGATACCGATTATTCCTTTTATTACATTCCCTTATGAGCGTCTTGACGAACTTGCGGCTGGCATTTCTGATGAAATTCGGGCGGGATATACCATTCGTAGCGGGCCACAGCCTTTAGCACCACCTCTTGCAGATATATATTATCCAAATACGTTCGCCAAGGCGGTGGCGTCGGACTTGAAGCCATACTTCGGCGCATCCGACATTTCCGCAAACCCAAAACCTGCCGGATACGACTACGTGCTGAGGGGAGTGTTGCATGCTGCTCCGTACAAAAAATGGGCGACCTCGTATTGCTTGGGTTTCATCGGAATTCTCCTCTGGCTTCTTCCTTTTCCCATGGGAGGCTGCACAGCATCTGTTGAATTAGACTTCTGGCTCGAAGACGCCCTCGGGAACAAGGTGTGGGAAGGTAAAATAAATCGCTCTACATCCAAACTTATATGCTTATATACAAGCAGTGAAATGACATACGATGGCTCCAGTATGTTTTTGAGTGTTTTCCCCTGCTGGGATGATGCAGTCGACAGCCAATCCATTTTTGCATGGCATTTTCTTGCCTTGAAGGAGGGAATGGACCAGCACCGCGGCGAAATAATCACAGCCGTGAACTCTGATATCGAAAAGAAGAGATATGGAAAATCACGACCTGCTGAAGAGAAGCAGCCTGAGCCATCCCCACCTGAAGTTGAAAGTTCACCAGATAAGCGTTTAATAGAAGCGGGACCGGTCAACTTTGATGCCCGAAAGGATTCGGCCCCAATATCCCTGGAGCAGGATCGGATTTTAATAATGACTATGGACAAACTGGGTGGACAGGAAGGACTTATTCTCAAGCAAGAACTGCCTAGGAACCTTGCCGGATCATTCGTTCGTCTTCTTGGCAAGTCGGCTATCCCCCTTGACTCCATCCAGGAGAAACTAAAAAGCACGAACATATCAATCTCATTGTCATCTATCGCTGAATCTGCATGGAGTACGACCGTGCGACCAGGAAGGTCTATCAATCTCGACGACCGAGCCATAGGAAGGATTGAAATCGTTGAAGGTATTGCCGTGCGCGAGATGGGCTTACCCTATAGGCCAGACTACCTGCTGGCCATCCTCATGGAAGTGAAGGATGCGGAAGAGGGCAATTTCCTTCTCTGCCGAATGACCTGTATTCTCTTAGATCTGAAGAACTCGAAATGCCACAGCATTGCAACCAGGGAAATAAAGATGTTCGGTGACAAGTGGAAGGAGCTCAACTCCGCGGTCGTTGAAACAGCAGGACTTGTCATCGAAAAGCTGAAGCAAAACGGACTCATGAAGAACTGAATTAAAAGGCGATATGAGCAACGATATACATTCGGATCCGGATTCCACTCCCACTATCGGCCCCGGTTCTGGGAGGTCGGAAGATTCGATTCCAACGCAGGAAAACATCGATACATCGCCAACCGTTGTTCCACGCAGAGAGAAAGCCTCGTCAGAGCGACTGGAGCCAATGCAAAGACCGGATCCTGGCGCCGGATTCGCATCGGCAGGAAGCGGGGCTTCAGCTGCAGGAAGCGCGGCATGCAAAAACGGATCCAAGACTCTCGGCCCATATGAAATCATTTCGGAAATAGGCCGCGGAGGAATGGGAGTCGTCTACAAAGCATTACACCCCGGGCTGAAGCGCATTGTCGCACTGAAGGTCATGATTGCGGGAGAGGATGCCTCGGAGGAGGCAATCACCAGGTTCCATAGAGAAGCTGAAGCCGTTGCCAAACTCGGGCACCACCCGAATATCGTGCCGGTATACGACATCGGCCAGGAAGCCGGACACGGACGTTCGCCCTTGCATTATTTCGCGATGCATTTTGTCGAAGGGAAATCCCTGGACAAGCTTATAATCAACGGAGAAATCACGCCAAAAAGAGCTGCGGCAATTGCACGAAAGATTGCCGAGGCGCTCCACCATGCGCATGCAAGGGGAGTGCTGCACCGGGACGTGAAGCCCGCAAATATCCTTGTATCCATCCAGGGCGAGCCGCAGATCACGGATTTCGGACTTGCCAGGGATGTGCAAAGCGACTGCAGGGTGACCAGGTCCGGAACCACCATGGGATCCCCGAATTACATGTCGCCGGAGCAAGCCGATGGCAGGGCGGACCAGGCGGACGCCCGCTCGGACGTTTTCAGCCTGGGAGCAACGCTCTATGAGATGCTGACGCTGGATCCTCCATTCAAGGGCACCAGCGTCGTCAACGTAATAAAGCAGGTCATTATGGATGACCCTGTGCCGCCTCGGAAACGGAATCCCTCAGTGCCGCGCGATTTGGAGACCATATGCCTTCGGGCTCTCGAGAAGGAGCCTGCGCGACGCTACCAGTCGGCCCTGGCAATGGCTGAGGATCTTCGCCGTTTTCAGGACGACGAGCCCATTGCCGCCAGGCCCGCCTCGCTGAGTTATCGCCTTGGCAAGCGCGTCCGCCGGAATCCCGCGGCATGGATCGTCGGGACCGCTGCATTTCTTGCCCTCCTTGCCGCCGGGGCTTTCTTTCTTGGCTTTCAGCCAATCGCAAGGCGGGCAAGTGAACTCCGCGCAGACAGGGAAGCCCTGGGAATCGCGAGGGACAGGCATATCGAGCCGGAATTGCGGGTCGACTTTTATCTGAACGAAGCACGCAAACTCAGGGATGCGGCAGACTATGCAGGCTGCGCCGAAATCTGCCGCAAACTCGACGAGGATTTCGGCGCGAGACAAGGCGCGGCTCCCGAAGCCCTTCCGCCCATCATCAACCGGGATCTCGTCGATGCCGAGTACGCAGCCCTTCGCCGGCTGGTTTCCCTCCCGCTGGCAGAAGCCGCGGCTCTCCGGGCGCGCTCAATCGAAATGACAGGGGACCAGGACGGCGCACGATACGCATGGGCGCGCGCCTACTGGCGCGCGCGACAGGGAACGCCCGCCGGACGAGGCAATCCTTCTGACGATGCCGGCGTTTTGAGGCAGGCGCTTCTTGCCATCGCGTACTCACTGGTTCGGAGTAAGGATTTTCTCAGGGCCTCCGGGACGTTCGATGAATGCCTGAGTCGTTTTCCCGAGCCCGATGGAGGTCCTGCAACCCTTGGCTTGGCACGTGCCCGATTGGCTCTTGGACAGCTGGAAGATGCGCTTGCAGGCATGGCGGTGTGTGAGCACAGCAATCGGATTACTCCAGATGAAAGGGAGTATGCAGCGGATGCCGCTGCCGCACTTTCCGGGGTCCTCCCGATTCGCGTTTTCAGCAATCCGGTGTTCGCAACGACTTGCAGCGGCGGGTCGCCATTGATTTTCGACATCGACCGGGACGGTCGGAGCGAGGTCCTGTTCTTCCACGGTACTCGCGGACAGGGTCTGAAGGTCTTGATTGCCCGCATAACCGATGACGGTTTGAAGACTCTTTATGACGTCCCCGTCGAGACGAAGTGGGACTGGACGGAGGAAGGCCGAGGCGGAGGAGTGCATTCAAAGATGGGGGACATGGACGGTGACGGCCAGTTCGAGATGGTGATTTCCGTGCATGAGAACATGACCAACGGCGGCAAGGGCGAGATCTCAGTCCTTAGATGGGAGAACGCCAGTTTCCGCCTATTGGCTTCCATAATTGAGGACTGCCCGAATTGGCGAAAGTCATTCGAGATTCTCGATTTCGATTGCGACGGCCGGCAGGAGATTATTTCCGGCTATCACAGCTGCGAATCCGGCATTCGAGTCTATAGATGGAAGGAAGGTCTGATAGAGCAGGTCATGGACGTGGATCTGCCAAGCTTCTTCTACGGCATGCGGATTGCGCATGTAGGCCGCGAACCCAGATTTATTGTATCAAGCGGCCCATATTCTGAGTATCGGCTGCTGAACATGCGACTTGACGCGACAGAACGGAAACCGATCTTCATAAATCCCGAACAGGATTTCCGGTGCTTCGCCTACTCTATCGTGGAATTGCCGGATAATTCCGGCATCGCGTTCACTACCGGGAAGATTGGATTACTCAGCGACTGGCGATACCCTCTCGAGGATTCCGGCGCCGATATGTCGACGCTTCTTGAGCCAGGGCTTTATATTTCCAGGATTCGGGAAGGAAGGCTCGGCATACCCCAGAGGTTGTTCAGCCTGCCGCTGCTCGGTTCATTCGGGACATCCCTGGCCTGCTGGCCCAGCCGCAATCGCCTTCGCTTCCTGTTGGCGGACAGCGGGATGGTTTTCCTCGGTCCTCTTGGCGATCGTGACACATGGGCAAGGTTGGATATAAGCATGCAGGACATGCCGATTCAGTCATGCAATATAGATGACGACCCATCCAGCGAATTGTTCATCTTCTTCAATGACGGGCGCATCATGATTATGGGGATGGGAAGGAGTTCTGCCAGCACTCCCGGCGTGAAACGCCCTTCAAAGGCGCATGGCGCGGATTTTGGGGATCCGACTCTCGCAATTGCCGCGAGCCTCGTGGAAATGGCGCAGATAAATGAGGCTGTCAGGGTCTACGAAGCGGCACTTCAGACCGGTTCAGAGGAGATCCGAGCCGCCGCGCTCCTTGGGAAAGCCGATGCACTCCTGCGGGCGGGCAGGTTCGAAGAGTCAAAAGACGCGTATATGCTCGCCCTGGAATCTCCTTCAGTCCGCTCGATGGCGGCGACAGGTGCGGCTTCATGCCTCCGTTCTCTTGAACGTTGGGGGGATCTCGTAGCGTTCATTGATATGGTGCTTGTCGAAGGCAGACTCAACGTCGCGGTTGCAGCCAACCTCCGTGAACTGCGGGCACGCGCAAGTCCCGTTGCTGATTTGCGCCCGGCTTTTGCGCTGTATGACAAGGGCAGACTCGCTGAGTGCGTTTTGGTCCTGGATCCTCTGGCTGTCCGGAAGACCGAATCAGGGTTGCGCATGGGGACCGATGGATCCAGGCAGATGCCAGTGGTCATGCCTCTCTACTATTCCGGCGTTCCTTTCAGAATTGAGGCACGTTTCGCCGTAGAGCGACTTGACTGGCCTCTTGGCATCAACTTCGGATTCCATGCGTTCAACGAATCGCGAAGCGTCAGCTGCTTAGCACCCATGCTCGGATACGGTAGCACGATCTTCTTTTCGGCATCAATGACGTCTGGGGACAATTCCTGGTACCCCGCGCTGTTCACCGAGTTCATGCGCCGAACATCGTCCGGCAGCCAGGCGAATTACATCAAGAGAACCGAGATTGAACGCAATCCCGTACCCTATCCAAAGATGTTCAATTTGACGCTTGAATCCTATATACCACTGGGGAAGGTAAAGATGACGTTGCGAGATGCCAAAGGAGCCGTTGTCGACTTTGAGGAAGCCGATGCGGATCTGTCGCTTCCGCGCGGCGATGCCCTATTCGGAGTGTTTCTGGGAGTCGGTGGCAATACACACTGGTCGATGGCAGGCAGCGACTGCAGGATTACCCTGGAAAGCATGAATATCTCCACCCCGCGTGAGGGTTCCATATGGCCCCTGCACGAGCCCGCGCATCGGGAGGAAGTCCTCGCACAGGCAAATGGGCACCTTGTGGTGGGGGCAACGGAACGTGCAATGGAACTGTACAACAGGCTTCTGGAGCAGCATTCGAACAATCCCGCTGCAGGCGGGGGAGAATTCAAGGATTGCCCTGCAAAAATGAAATGCTGGCCCTCCTGGAAGGTGAGGGCCTATCTATTCAGAGGATTGGGGAAACTCCGGGCGGGAGAAAGAGAGAAAGGGCTCGCCGACGTCTCGACCGCCCTTGCATTGGAGGCCGCCGGAGTAATTACTCTCCTGCACTGCGACGATCGACACATGAACGGCGAGGAACGCAGATTCTTCGCAGACGCTTTGCTAGCCCGTGCGAGAAAGCCCCATGATGGTTGGATTGCATCGCTTCTGGCTGAACTCGAAGCGTCGCAAAGAATAGATGCCGAATCTCACGTGAAGCTTGAAGGGATTTTCAAAGACGCTCAGGATGAAGATTCGCGGCTCGCCGCATTTTCGGAGATATGCATACAAGCCAAGCTGGGATTGAGGTTCATGCACCGTTTGTTCCTCGGGACTTCGATCGAAAACCGAATGCGTTCCCTCAGGCTGGAAATTCTCCGTCGAACCACATCTCCGGACGGATTTTATGGCGACGTATATTCCAGGAACGCTTATGAAGGCTACCTGGAGGATGCACCTGACGACTGCGAAGCCATCAACGACTTCGCCTGGTATCTTGCGACCTGCCCCAGGAAAAGAGGCAGGGACCCATCCCGCGCGGTCACGCTTGCCGAGCATGCAGTGTCGATTGCGCGCAAGGGATTGGATTCATTTTCCCTCTCCTGTTTTCTGGACACCCTTGCCGCTGCCCGTTTCGCCTGCGGAGATTCATCTGGGGCTGTGCGCGAACAGGAGGAGGCGATATCCGTCTGCCCGCAAGATCGACCGGATCATATTGCGAGCCTGAAAAAGCGGCTTGAGGAATACCGTAATGCAATCGGCCGTAAACCTGATTGACAGCGGCATCTTCCCCTAAAATGCTCCGGTACCTCTGTCCGTACTATTTCTAAACCAGGTTATGGGCAAAAACCTGTTTAAAGAGATTATGGACTCATCAACAGCCTTCGGTAGCCGGCTCAGGCCCATCCATGTGCGCTGGCACCAGGAAAACGTGTTCCACGGGCCTGCACTGGCGGTTTGAGGCAACGACCGGGGCGCCTCGGTCGCGCTCCGGATTTGGGCATCTGCTGAGGAAGGGCGCTTGGTTTCACCGGCGTCATCGCAAGCAATCGCTCCAATCGGGGCCGAAGCGCCTCAACGTGTGCAAGAAAGACAGCATCCATGCCTATGCAGCCCAAATACTGTTTACTCTGTTCTAAGATAAACCCGAGATTCCCCTTTTCTGCCGAAATCCACCAAGATTGATTCCTTCGTAAAAAGAGCCCTTATTATTAGAGACGGGATTTTCACGCGAGA
>DYIT01000163.1 GCA_020723505.1 Candidatus Kuenenia stuttgartensis | reverse complement strand
CTACATCGTGCAAACACCATTCCTGCGACCTTCGACCTTGGACGTTGGACTTTGGACCTTAGACGTTGGCCTCCTCTCTCTTCCCTCTCCTTTCGGTGCCTTCGGTGTATTCGGTGTCTTCGGTGGATCCAATTCTCTCCCGTTCGCTTCTTCGGTGCTTTCTCGTGTCGGTTTACGGTTTACTGCTTACTGCTTACTGTTTACTGCTTACTGTTTACAGTTCACAGCGCTATCATAGCGCCGCACGTATCCCCGCTCGCCACGAACGGCCGCAGGCGAACTTGATTGCATTTGCGTCCGGTTGCATGGAAAATACCGTCGAAGCTCGTCCGTCTGCGGCATCAGCGCGCTTTGTTGCATGGGATCCATGAAGGAATTCAAGGGCATACCGGTCTCCCAGGGGATTGCCATCGGCGAAATAATCGTGATAAGCGATCCCGATGCCCCCAGGACCGCCGGCAAGTCGACGCGTTCCGGGGGCGCCGAGGCTGAAATCAAGGCCCTCAGGACCGCAATCGAGGAGGCGGTGGAGGAGATTAACCGGCTCAGGGGTTCGGCGAACGCGCCCGAGGACCAGCTGGAAATCTTCAAGTTCCACCAGATGATGCTCCGGGATCCCGCTCTGTTGGCGGAGCTCGAGTCCAGAATCCGCGACGGCATGCTCGACGCGGAGTCGGCGGTGTCCGCCGTGTTCGGGTCCAGGATCGACGCCATGAGAAAGATCGGCGACGACTACTTCTCGAGGAGGGACAAGGACCTTCTGGACGTGAAGAGACGGCTCCTCGGCAGAATCACGGGCGGCAGGATCAACATGCTCGACCACCTCATGAAGCCCGTAATCGTCGTCGCCTCGGACCTCACGCCCTCCCAGACCGTCACCATGCCCAGGAAGTGGGTGATGGGGTTCGTCACCGAGGCGGGCGGGAGGACATCGCACACGGCCCTTATCGCCCGCAATCTCGGCATACCGGCGGTGGTCGGCCTGGGCGGCGTGCTTTCGGGCATCGAGAGCGGAATGCTCGCGGTCGTCGACGGGATAGACGGCAGGGTCATAGTGGACCCCGACGAGGCGGTCCTGGCGGACCTGCGCAGGAAGAGGGACGAGTTCGCCTCCCGGGAGGAATCCATAAGGAAGAAGATTAGGACCCTTCCTGCCGAGACGCCCGACGGGCACAGGATCAGGCTCAACGCCAACATCGAGTTCCCCTCGGAGATAAAGCTCGCCCTGGAGCATGGAGCCGAGGGGGTGGGGCTGTTCCGGACCGAGTTCATATGGGCGAAAACCCCCTTCCCGACGGTGGAGGACCACCTGTCGATATACAAGGAGGCCATCATCGCCCTCAAGGGCAGGCCAATCACAATCCGCACCTTCGACCTCGGGGCGGACAAGGTCTTCGAGGGGATTGGCGCCAAGTACGAGCAGAATCCCTTCCTCGGCCAGAGGTCGCTCAGGCTCTGCTTCCGGCACGTGGACATGTTCAAGGACCAGCTCCGGGCCATACTCATGGCTTCGTACTTCGGCAACGTGAAGATTATGTTCCCCATGGTCTCCTCGGTCGAGGAGCTGGACGCGGCCATGAAAATCCTCGGGGAGGTGAAGCAGGAGCTCCAGGACGACGGCGCGGAGATGAGCGATGACGTCGAGGTCGGAGCCATGATTGAGGTGCCGTCGGCCGCCCTGATAGCCGACGAGCTGGCCAAACGCGTGGATTTCTTCTCGATAGGGACGAACGACCTCATCCAGTACACGCTTGCCGTGGACCGGAACAACGAGACCGTGGCGCCGCTCTACCAGCCTGCTCATCCTGCAGTGCTCAGGCTCATATCCCACGTAATCAGGGCGGGGGAGAAGGCCGGAATCGACGTCGCCATGTGCGGAGAGATGTCCGGCGACCCCAGGTACGTCGTGCTCCTGCTCGGGATGGGGCTCAGGAACCTCAGCATGAGCCCGGCCATGATTTCCGATATAAAGGACCTCATACGCAACGTCGACATGGACAGGGCGAGGACGCTCTGGAGGGAGATTGCGGGCTGCAACGAGTCCGCCAAGGCCGAGGAGGCCCTGTCGCGGTTCGGCGCCGACCCGGCCGCGCCTTCGATCGGGGGAAAAGGCGCGAGAAAGACGAAAAAAAGGTTGACACGGCGCACGGCTGGCATATAATTCTCGTCGCTTTAATTTTTCGCACTTAATAACTTACGGGGGGTTAGATGTTCGGCAAGTCGAGAGCGATTCTGGGCCTTGACATTGGCTCAAACACAATCAAAGCGGTCGAGCTTTCCCAGGAAGGGGAGCGGTACGTCATCACCGGCTACGGCCAGATGGAGATCCCCTCGGAGGAGACGCAGCGCGACATCATCAAGGAAGTCCTGGCAACTTACGGGCTGAAGGCCAAAAGAGTTGTGACGGCCGTCTCCGGCAGGTCGGTCATCGTCCGCTACGTCTCGATGCTCAAGATGTCGGACGACGACCTCCAGAACGCCATCAAGTTCGAGGCCGACAAGTACATCCCCTTCGAGGTGGACGAGGTGGTCCTGGACTGCCAGCGCCTAGAGGAGGAAGTGAAGCCTGCGGTCGAGGGCGCGCCCGAATCCGAGGAGATGAAGGTGCTCCTGGTCGCCGTGAAGAGGAGCCTCATCGAGGACCACGTGTCCCTCATCCAGCAGGCGGGCCTGATACCGACGATCATCGACATCGACTCCTTCGCCCTGGGCAACGCATTCGAGTTCAAGGAGCTCATGAGCCCGAGGATGGAGGAGAAGGAGAAGGTGGTCGCGCTCATCGACATAGGCGCGAACAAGACCAACGTCAATATAAAGCGCGGCAGGGTCTCCTATTTCACCCGCGAGATCTACCTCGCCGGCAACGACTTCACGGACGCCATCTCGAAGCGCCTGGGCCTGGAGGCTCACGAGGCGGAATCGCTCAAGAAGGACCCCGGCGACAGGATTGGCGAGCTCATGGAGGCCGTGAGCCCGACAATCGAGGACCTCGGAAACGAAATCCACCTCTCGTTCGACTACTACGAGAACCAGTTCGACTCGGAGGTCCAGGAGGTCTATCTTTCGGGCGGAGGCGGGAAATTCCCCCAGCTGGAGGAGACCTTCGCGAGGATATTCGACCGCAAGACCTCGATTTGGGACCCCACGGAGAACATCGAGGTCTCCGGGAAGGTCGACGTGGACATGATGAAGGAGAACGGCCCGCAGCTCGCAATCTGCATGGGTCTCGCGGCCAGGTTGAGAAAGGACTAGGTCATGATTCGCATCAACCTTCTGCCTCCGGAATTCAGGGTCAAGGAGCGGACCCCCCTGCCGATGCTCTTCGCAATCATGGGCAGCCTCGTCCTTTGCGTCCTCGTGCTCCTCGTCTTCCTCTACTTCCACATGGTCTGGCTCCCCAAGGTCGACAACGATCTCAAGGAGGCCGTGTTCGAGAAGGACGCGAAGGCCAAGAAGGTCCTCGAGTACGAGAGCCTCGTCAAGCAGCAGATGAAGTTCCAGTCCCTCGACAGGACGGTGAAGGACATCGAGGCGCAGAAGGATTTCTGGGGCAGGTACCTGAAGGACCTGGTCACGATATTCGCCGACTGCGAGAAGGAGAACGAGAACCTCAGGGTCTGGATGTCGGACCTGAGCTTCAACGCGCCCCAGGATTCCGCGTCGAGGCCCGGCCAGTCGGCCGACGGCGGGGCAATCAACTTCAACGGAGACATCGCCGGTTCCGACTTCAGCCTCTACTCCACCTTCATCGAGGAGATGCTCAAGACGAAGGAGGACAGGGTGCTGCCCGCGCGCGTCGACCACCTCGGCGAAATCCGGCTGAAGGTTACCGAACGCCAGGGATACATCCCGGACAAGTCGGTGTCCTATCCTTTCGACATCTTCCTCAAGGCCAAGGCGCCCGAGACGGCGCCTCCCCCGCCCGGCCAGCCCGGCGCGGCGGGCGCGCAGCAGCCCAGCGCGGCCGGGGCGGGCGCGCAGGGCCAGCCGCCCGGCGGGGCCCAGGCCCAGCCCGGCGACCAGAAGAAATCGAACTGAAATAGCATCAGGAGGCTCCGGTGGGCAACCTATCCGAAAAACAGCTGTTCCTGGTCCTGATAGGGGTGGTCGGGCTGGTGGCTATCGCCTTCGGCGTGCTCGCCTTCCTCGACTACCAGAAGATCCTGGACAAGGGCGAGGAGATTGACAAAGTCAAGGGCCAGACCAGGGAGCTGCAGGCGAAGATCATCAAGATTCCGACCCTTTCCAAGAACGTGGAAGACCTGAGGAAGCGCTTCGACGACAACCTCGACAAGCTGCCCGACAAGGAGTTCCAGTCCGACCTGCTCAAGGGAATCAAGTTCCAGGCCAACAACGCCGAAGTAGAGCTCCTGACCTACAACATCAAGGTCGACCAGCCCGGCATGGGCCGCAGGGGGCCGGCGAAGGGATGGAAGGAAATCAACATCGACCTTCGCGTGCAGGGCGGGTTCTTCCAGATTGCGAATTTCATAACGCGAATCGAGCACTACCAGAGGATTCTCAGCTTCAGGGACGGCAAGTTCAGGGTCTCGGGCATCGGCGACAAGCGCGACGTTCTCGAGTTCACCTGCACGGTCAACGCCTTCGTCCAGAGCCAGAAGATGGACGGGGTTGAGACCCAGGGCAAGTCCTGGCAGTCGGTGGACATCCCGAGGGATTCCATCATAGACACGAGGCTGCCCGATCCCTTCATGATGAAGCTCACGGAGAAGCCGCCGCCCGAAGCCGGCGGCGGCCAGCAGACCCCGACCGACCTGGACGACAAGGAGGCCGAGAAGAGGCTCGAGGAATTCCGCACGAGGCTCGCGGATATCAAGAGGAAGTACAAGGCCACCGAGGACCCAAGGGCGATTCTGGAGCTCTGGGAGAAGATTAACAAGGACGTGGAGAGCGTCCAGTTCAAGACGCCGAAGCACAGGAACGAGCTGCAGAAGATCAAGGAAGAAGTGAAGCAGATGGAGAAGCCCGTCCGCGAGCTCTACCTGAACTACCTCCTCAAGGTGACGACGAACGTCATCCAGGAGATGACCCGGTCCATGGACCAGGGCGAGTTCCGCACGGTCCTCCAGCTCTACATCGACCTCATGAAGGACTTCAAGGGCATCAACATCCCGCAGATGATTAGAAACGAGATTGCCGAGGGCGGCGCGAAGTTCTGCGACGCCCTTCAGAAGCTCATCGACCGCTCCGACCCGAAGACCGTCATCTGGGGCGTGGACGAGTTCGAAGCGGCCATGAAGCTCACCATCATCATCGACGAGACCGAGCGGATTCTCAACAAGGCGAGGGCCTTCAGGGAGGACGCGAAGTCGATAGAGGAGTTCAACAGCTTCGAAATACTCGTCTCGGGCATAATCTGGACGCCGGACTCCGGCAGGCGCATCGCCATCGTGAACGGCAAGGGCTATCTCGAGGGCGAGAACATCGCCATCACGGCAAAGGACCAGAAGCCGAGGGACGTGAAGCTCGACACTGTGGACCGCAACAAGTACGTGCGGTTCCTGTACAAAAACCTGAAGATTCGCGTGAAGCTGGGAAAGAAAGAAGAGCAGGCGAAATAACCGCGCAGGAGTACCTGTAGAGGAGGGAGTTCCTTATGTTCTCAAAGACGGGATTCGTGGTTCTGTGCGCAGCTGCCGCTTTATCGGCGGCCTTCCCCGCGTCCCCGGCCCTGGCGGCCGACGAGGACTCGGTAATCAAGCCGGCGGGGGGCAAGTCCGACATGGGCTTCAAGAAGGAAATCGACATCGACGTCAAGGAGAAGCCCCTTGCCGCGGTCGTGGACTACATAAGGTCCATCACGGGCGAGAACATCGTCCTCGGCAAGAACAAGGACGGCAAGCCCATCGCCGAGGCGCCGGAAATGCGCGTGACCATCAAGCTCGAGGGCGTCTACTGGAAGACCGCGCTGCGGCTCGTGGCCGAGGCGGCCAAGTGCCAGATTGAGGTCATCGACGAGAAGGTCTTCATGGTCTACCAGCCGCCCGTCGTCACCATGGTGTTCGAGGACGCCGACGTGCGCATCGTCGTGGACCAGATCGCCCGCATCTCGGACAAGAACATCGTAATCGGGTCCGACGTCGGCGAAGGCAAGCGCGTCACCCTCCGCATCTCGAACCTCCCCTGGATGAAGGCGCTCGAGACCGTCGTCAAGTCCGTGGGGCTCACCGTGGTCCTCGAGGAAGGCCCGGTCTACCGCATAGCCGACCCCGCCTCGCTCACCAAGGAACTGGTGACCGAGGTCATCAGGCTCAAGTACATCACCCTCCCCGGCGACTACATCGCGATAATCAAGAACGAACTCATCAAGGGAACGCCCAACGTCCCGGACGAGAAGGAACGCCTCAAGGAATTCACCCTCCGCAACGCCCTCAAGGAGGTCATCTCCAAGGACGTGGGCCAGCTCGAATACGACAAGCACTCGAACTCGCTCCTCATCACCGACGTTCCGACCAAAATCAGGGAAATAAAGGAAATCATCAAGCTCATCGACATCGAGCCCGCGATGGTCATGATTGACGTCAAGTTCGTGTCCACCACCCGCACCGACATGTTCGACGTGGGCGTCAACTGGCAGAACGGCCCCAAGTTCGGAATCGACCCCGACACCGGGCTCGGCAGCTTCTACACCAGGCTCCCGTTCAACCTCGGCCGCGGCGGATTCGAGGACCAGATGGGCATCTCGGTCGAGAACGACCAGTTCAGGAGGGGCCCGACCCCGACCGACGTCACCAACTTCACCGACACCCCCTACACGTTCGGCAGGATTACGCTCGCCCAGTTCTCGGCCATGCTGAGCTACCTCAAGAACGACAAGATGACCCAGATTACCCAGAGGCCGACGCTCGGCATCCTCGACAACACCACCGGCACGATTTTCGTCGGCGAGTCGGTCAGGTACGCCGAACTGTCCGTGACCCAGACCCAGTCCGGAGGCGCGCAGGCCCAGATTTCCGAAGGCACCAACTCCCCGGTCGACGTCGGCTTCCAGCTCCTGGTCAAGCCCCACGTGATTCGCGAAGCCGGCAAAATCATGATGACCATAATCCCCACGATGCGCGACCTCACGGGCGTCTCCTCGCCCCTCAAGGGCTTCGACAGGTTCGCAATCGGCCAGCAGTCCATCGACCTTCCGAGGGTCTCCTCCTCGACGGTAATCACCAACATGATACTCGAGGACGGCGAGACGTCGGTCATCGGCGGGCTGGTCCACGAGTTCAAGAACGAACAGGTCAACAAGTGGCCCATCCTCGGCGACATCCCGCTGCTCGGCTACCTGTTCAAGAACATCTACAGGCTCAGCGAAAAACGCAACATCCTGATTTTCATCACCGCGAACATCATGAGGGACTCGAAGTCGGCGAAGTCGGCGCTCAAGTCCCAGCTGGACAGCCGCACGCGCCTTCTCGAGAAGGAATACTACGAGAGCCTGCGCCACGGCAAGTTCGAGTTGCCGGAGCCTGAAAAGACCCAGCCTGTTCCCACCCAGCCCGACAAGCCCAAGGACGAGGGCGACAAGTCGGGCAAGAACTTCAGGGACTACTTCCCGGGCGAAGACCAGGACGAGGCGGCAGGCGACGCCAAGGAGCCGGCGCGCAGGAGGGACCAGCCCCGGAAGTGGTAAACGCAGGTTTGATAAAAAACCGCCGGCCATGCGCCGGCGGTTTTTTTTTGATCCGAGAATTCCACGCGAAGCATGCGGCATCGCGCTTCGCGTGGAATTTCCTTTGAATATCCGCGATGCGGGTGTATAATTCCGGTTTCGCTTTTGAGAAAAGAGGCGACGGACCGCCGGAACCAGGTTTCGAGGAAGAGGATATGTACGCTGTAGTCAGGGACAGGGGCAGGCAGTTCAGGGTGAAGAAGGGCGACAAGCTGGAAATCGACGCCATGAAGGCCGAGGAGGGGGCGAGCCTGGATTTCGGCGAGGTCCTGATGATTGGCGGCATGGAGAAGGGCGACGTCCTCGGCACTCCGGTGGTCAAGGGCGCGTCCGTCAGGATAAAGGTGCTGGGCGATATCAAGGGGACCAAGGTCAGGGTCTTCAAATTCAATCGCAGGGACCACCAGAAGCGCAGGCACGGGCACAGGCAGGGGTACACGCAGGTGCAAGTAGAGGATATCGTTCCTCCGAAATAGTATTGCTCCGGAACGACACGCCGCAAGCAACCTCCCGCGCCGGCAAACTGCAAATCGCATATCCGCAGCCCAACGTCCAGAGTCGAACTGTAGGCCGTAAGCAGTAAACCGTAAGCAGTAAACGGTAAACCGTGTTGGAATCGTGGTTCCACTGATATGGGAATGGTGGTAGCTCGATGAAGGAATCCAAATCCCCTGATGTTGGAATAGTGGTCACTCGATGCGGGAATGGTGGAATCCGTTAGTGCTCCTCAATCATTCCTGAACAGCAGTTACCACCCATTCCAACACCCCGAAAGCTCCAATTCCAGCGTCAAGTAAGCACCCATTCCGACATCGTGCAACCACACATTCCCGCAGTGGGAGCCGCCGCGACCTTCAGCGCATGACAAGGCGGCGATTGCTTATTCCGGATCCGTTCAGCGCCGCACGTATTCCCAATTCTAGGCAGTTGCCGTCTTTCGGTGCCTTCGGTGTTTTCGGCGGTTCCGGTCTCCGGTTCACTCCCACGGGCGACGCATGCGTCGCCCCTACGGTCTTCGACGGTTTACTGCTGACTCCTTACGGTTTACGGTTCCCTGTTCCCCTCCCACCCTCGACCCTATACCCTCCACCCTTTAGACTATGGACGTTGGACCCTTCGCCTCATCCGCCTCGGCGGACTCGCTCAGTTCAGGCTTTCGCCTTTGGACATTCGGCAAACCAAGTCACAATTCAAGGCCTGACCCCCTTGGGCGCATTGCCAATAGACCGCGCGAGGGATCCCGCCGGTTATCTGAGCGCGGTCTGAAGAGTCGCTGGTCAAACCTGAGGTTTGTGGAAGCTCTTGACCCGAACTGGTGGCCGGATCCCGATGGAAACCCCCGGTCGTAAACTGCGGTACAAGTCCCGGAAAAGAGTCGCTGGTCAAACCTGAGGTTTGTGGAAGCTCTTGATGTGAACTGCCGGCAAGCTCTCGATGGAGGCCGACTCGTTTGAACAGCCGTACAACCATCGGAAAAGAGACGAATGCTCAAGCCGAAGGCTTGTGGAAGCTCTTGATGTGAACTGCCGGCAAGCTCTCGATGGAGGCCGACTCGT
>DYIT01000162.1 GCA_020723505.1 Candidatus Kuenenia stuttgartensis | reverse complement strand
CTCGTGTCCGTTGTCCCCTCTCCCGCGGCGGGGAGAGGGTGACGATTCGTGCAGCGGGGACCTCGTGTCCGTTGTCCCCTCTCCCGCGGCGGGGAGAGGGTGACGATTCGTGCAGCTGGGACCTCGTGTCCGTTGCCCCCTCTCCCACGGCGGGGAGAGGGTATCCGCTTCTTCATCATCCGCTTCAACGGGTACCGGATGCGAGCATTGCGAAATTCGAAAACCTGCAATCCGCGAGCACTCAGGGCAATAATGGATTCGGCTGGAGCGTCGAGTGCCTTCCTTTGATTCTTTTGAATTTCTACAATGATATTTTAACTAAGTGACTAATGATGGCAGTCAGAGTCATCCTAATCCTGGTTCTCGGGCTCGGAGCCCTGGTTGGGTCCCACATCTTCATCTGGCATTCCGCAACCGCGTTCCTGCGAATCGCCGATCCCAGGACCAGGGCATGGCTCCTGGTCTCGATGATTGCGCTGTCCGTAAGCTTTCCCGCGACCCTGCTGCTGAGCAGGGCCGTCGGCGGCGCGGTAGTGCGCATGGCGTACCTTGGCGCGGCGTTCTGGATTGGGCTTGCGATACATCTGGTCATGGCCCTTGCGCTAGCATGGGCTGCGCACGGCGCAATGAAGGCGGCGGGGAAAACCCCTGACACCCGCCTGCTTCTGGCGTCTGCCGTCGTTCTTTCGCTGGCCGCGTCTGCCATCGGCCTTTGGAGGGCCGTGCACCCGCAAATCATCAGGGTGGACGCGGAAATCAAGGACCTGCCCGCGCAGTGGCAAGGGAAAACGGTCGTCCACCTTTCCGATCTGCATCTCGGCATGCTGAACGGCAGATGGTTCCTCGAGGACGTCTGCGAACAAGCACAGGAACTCGACCCGGATTTGGTGCTCATAACCGGCGATCTGTTTGACGGATCATGCCCTGACCCGCAGTCCTTCAAGGACCTGCTCCGGGCAATCCCTGCAAAGGAAGGCGTATTCTTCGTCACCGGGAACCACGAGGGGTATCTCGGCGTGGAAAACGCCCTGGCAGCGCTCGAGGGCACGGGGATCCGGATTCTGGACGATGAAATCGCCGAAGTGAAGGGGCTTCAGATAATCGGCGCCTCGTTTCCCGAGCATGGGAGGAAGAGCAGGGGCGATTCGCAGCGCGGTCTCGCATCCTACGACCCCGGGAAGCCGTCGATTCTCCTCTATCACACCCCCACTAACCTCGAAGCCACCCATCCCGGACTCGGCACCCAGCAGGTGAAGACCTACTTCTCGCCGGACACGGACTTCAGGTTCGCGCAAGAGAAAGGCATCGACCTCCAGCTCTCCGGGCATGCGCATGCAGGGCAGATATTCCCGTTCGGGGCCGTCACCGGGATCATTTACGGCGGGTTCCACAGGGGATTCCACAGGCTCGGTTCGTTTTCCATCAATGTCTCCTGCGGGACCGGAACATGGGGTCCTCCAGTGAGGACTGCGGGGACCTCGGAGATTACGGCAATCACTCTTTGCGGGAAGACCACGGACAAGCAGCCGCAGGATTAGTCCTAATACGCCAGCATTAAGGACTTCTCGAACCTGATTAACATGATTTCTGTTCTGATTTACATGATTTCCAAGGGAAGGGGAGGATATTCACCTCCTTCGAAAAGGTATATCGTTACAAAGCAGAAGACACTTTGATGCTCGACTCCTCGTGGCTGAGCGTCCGCGCCTCCCTTGCTGCGGCTTTGCCAATCTGATAATGCTGTGCCCATGGACAAGCCCTTCCCTCAACGCGAGGAACTGGATTGGGAATACCAGCGGGAATGCCCGCGGTGCGGCGATGAGGCCGCATGGGACGGGGGAACCGAAACATGGGACGGCAGGAACTGCCTGACGCTGGCCTGTCCGGGGTGCGGCTACAGGTTCGCGCACTACAGCGGAAAGTGGGAAATCGCGTTCCGCAAGGAAGGCATGCCCGCGTTCACGCCCGGCCGCGGCGCGTGTGCATCGGACGAGCTGTAGTCACGGCGCTCAGTCGCCGTGATTGCAGACAAATCGCCGAAAGCGTGTTCAAGATTTCGCCGGCCTGATGAAGAAACGCAGGATTCGGAACGGCACGGCAAAGAGGAACTTTATTGAATCAGTCAGGATGCCCAGAAGTCCCACGTCCTCGAAATCCCGGCCAAAGTCCCTGGAGGGGGCCGCTGGTTCATCCTCCTCGTCCCATTCAGCGTCTATCCTTCTGCGCACTTCATGATGCCGTTGGTTCGCAGCGCGGATGATTGCCGCCGCCCTGGCCACGTCTGATCTCTTAACCATTATCCTCGGGAACGTCGGCAGGGACGGAGGGATGTCCCCCATCGCGGCCTGGAGATTCTCGTTTGCGACGACGACCTCGATGCCCGCGCATTCGAGGGCTCCCTTGACAACGAGCGCCTCGCGCATCCCGCCTGCGGCGAAAACCTCGACGAGTTCGCTGTCCATCGCAAATCCCCCGCCCCGCTTTCGCATGCGCGCCTGACCATGCGGACAGGAACCTGAATGGCGCGTCCTTCATGGGGTGCCGGTTGCAAACACAACCGGCACCCGGGTCACATGGGCTGGTTCAGCATGTAGAGCCCGCCTTCGACGCGCTTCAGCTTTCCCATCTCCTCGAGCTTGTCCCAGACCGCCTGGGGATAGGTGTTCGGCGGCCGGATGCCGACTATGCCGGACTTTTTACCGCCGCTCAGCGCGCCGCGGCCTATGGTGGATTCCGCGTCGAGCCTTGTCAGCTTCAGGCGCTTCTTGAATGCGAGCATAGCCTGCTTCAGGTTTTCAGGGGACAGGATGCCCTCGCCTTTGTTTTCGCCGTCCATGGACATTCTCCTTCAGGATGCAGAAAAATGCGACCTGACTATTTCTAACAAAACTGATGGAATGATGGAATGGGTGGGTGAAAGTGATAATCGGCGGAGTTCCGGCCGTGGGCCATGCATTCGCCGGAACATCCGCCTCCCGCAACCCGGACGGGCCCGCGGTAAACATGTGTCGTGATTTGCCCGTCCGGGTTGAGAGCAGTTGAGCAGTGGAACAGGGGAACAGGAGAGGAGCAAATGCTCGAGCGGGCAGCTTGCGGCTGCTGGAAATCACAAAACCCAAATCATAACGCAGCCGAGCCGCAACCAAACGCTGCGTAGAATCTCGAAGACCCGCCCCGCCTTCGCCTTGAAGAAATACATTGAGGCTTCGGCGGGTTTCACTCCGTCTCTTCCCGGATACCAGACAACGGCGGGGCGGGCTTCGCTCCGCCCTCGCAAGGAGTTCAAGGTGTAGGCGGGCCAACTTCCAAACTCCAACAAGGATAGGGCCGCTGATTTGCGGGAAGGGGTGGTCACCCTATGAAGGAATGGGTGGTAATCAGACGAGGGAAAGGGTGAGCGGTGTTCAGGAATGATGGAGGAGCGCATGGACCTTTCCCTTTTCTCTCTTCCCCTCGGTGTCTTCGGTGTTTTCGGTGGTTCCAGTCCCCGGCTCACGGTCTTCGACGGTTTACGGTTTACTGCTTACGGTTTAGAGCCCCACGGGCGACGCACGCGTCGCCCCTACGGCCCGCGGTCTGCTCCGGTTTTCAGTCCCCGGTCAACGGCCAGGACCCTGTTCCAGAACTCCCGTTCCTTCTCGATGAGCCTCGCGATGTATTTCTCGTCCCTTGTCACAGTGAGCAGAATGCCCTTGCAGTCAGGGAGATAGCACCAGAAGTCGATTTCCGCAAGGCCGGTTACGGACAGGATATGCTGGAGCTGGCCCACGTAATACCCCGGCACTCTTCTGGTGGAAGCAGTGGATTCATAGACCGATTTCCCGCATTTGATTTCAACCGCCGATTTCCCGTCTTTCGAAAATCCGTCAATGCTCGCCCGCTGCCAGGAATAAAGGCTGCTTTGAAGGCAGGCGGGAAACACCTCGAGACCGGATTCTGCGATGTAGCTTGCGCGCGCCTCGGGCTCGAGCTGCATTCCCCTGACCATGACGGCGCTCATCTTGCCTTCCCGCACCCTGCCGGTCTTCTCGCGCAGCAGATACTCCTCGCTCTTCCAGGGATTTTCTCCCATGACAGTGGGCGCGTCGGATGCGCCGATGCCCTGCCGCCGCCATTCGATCCAGGTTCTCGTCCCCTGGTCGAGATTCACGATTGTATACGGCTTTCTGCCCGCTTCGGCGCTCATCCCTTTCCGGCTCCAACTCGCGGTTCGGGTCGCTCTGAGACCAGAGCAAAGCGGAGGCTAAGGTACATGCAATCGATGGCAAACTACAAAGGAATTCCGGCGAGCAATCGGCGAAGTCCCTCGACTCCGCTCGGGACATTCGCCTCCCACAGATTTCAACCGCGTCACCCGAATAGTCGCATGCTCGAGCCGAAGGCGTTAAATGATGTAGACCGCGCGAGGAGCAAGCAGGTTATCTGAGCGCGGTCTGAAGAGTCGCTTGGTCAAGCCGAAGGCTTGCGGCGCTCTCGATGCAAACAGCCGATTGGTCTCCGATGGAAGCCGATTGGCTCGAACTGCGGTGCTTTTCCCGGAGAAGAGTCGCTTGGTCAAGCCGAAGGCTTGCTTCAGGGACGTGAAGTGATATAATTATCCGCGACAAGGGGAGGTACCCAAGCGGCCAAAGGGGACAGACTGTAAATCTGTTGGTACTTACCTTCACAGGTTCGAATCCTGTCCTCCCCAGAAATTCGCCTTGAAGCAACCACTCGAGGCGGATTTTCCACCCGGAATATTCATTGGGATTATGAATAATCCGGGAGAATGCGGGAATGTTGATGGGATGATTCATGGATGCATGCAAAAGGAAGGCCGTTTTCAGGACCGCGACTGCGATTGCGTTCTTCTCAGCCTTCGCGGCCTTCGCCTCCCCTTGCGACGCCTCGGACGCCCCGCGGAATCCCGTGAAGGCGAAGCTGGCCCCATTCGAACTGCCGCTTTCCTCCTTCGGCGCAATCACGGCCGCGAAGGGATTCCCTTCGGAACAGACGAGCCCCCCTCAGGGGTACGACTGCTGCTGGAAGGTCCTGCTCTGCGGCAGGCAGGACTCGAAGGGCAAGGAATCGGGCGGCATACAATGCGTCTTTCTCCGCAAGGGCTGGGACTACGGGACATTCAAGCTCTTCTACATGCCGGAGGGGGGAAGACCGCAGGAGCTTCAAAGAATAGAGAAGGGGATAAATGAATACTACGTGCCTTTCGGGCCGGTGAAGCTTCCGGTCCCGAAACTACCCCCTGTGCTGGTCCACGTGTATTTCCCCCCGAGGAACGTCGAGGCGTTCAGGAATTCCACTTCGCCCAAGCAGCTTTATCTCACTCCCTGCGAGTGCCTTGCCGCCGAGGCGGAGATTGGCGGCGCCAGGCGGAGGCTCGGCCTTCTCGACCGGACTCTCAACGGAGGCTGCCTTGACTTGTGCAGGGAAAGCGTTTCGGACGGCGACTGGGTGCTGATTGACGACAACGGCGACGGATCATTCGCCATTTCCGGCTCCGGCCCGGAATCGAGGCCGCTGACCAGAGCTGTGGCAATCGGAGGATCATACTGGGCCGTGAGCATCGCCGGGACCGACCTCGTGCTCAAGCCTGTCCCGGTGCCGGTATTCAGGCTCAGGGTCGACGGTGTCCGGAAGCCGTGTAAAATTTTCGGATGGTCGGACCTCACGGGCAACTTCGCGGCGGACCTGGACGAGGCATGTTCCGCGGAAATCCCGAAGGACGCTTTCCAGCTCTGGAGCTATGACTGGACGTCCGGCAATTTCAGCCTCAACGGATCCCTTCGCTCGACCGGTCGCCAGAAGCCCCCTTCGGGCGGCGAGCAGAGGATTTCCATAGGCCCGCTGCTCAAGGGGACCCTCGAGAAGCAGAACGAGGGGAGGAACATCAAGTTCCTGTTCACATGCAAGGGCCGCGGGGGCGAGTCCGTGAATATCGACAAGGACGGCAAGCGGCAGGTCCCGAAGATTGTCATCAGGCGGCAGGACGGGACCGAGGTCGCCCGGCTCGAATGCCCGTTCGGCTGAGGCGGCACCGCCCAGTGCGTTTGGAACGCACTAGACCAGCAGAAAGGCTCCTTCACCGCGGCGGTCGAGTTCGAGACCGGCCCGTTCGAGTGCGAGATGCCGCAGCCCGAGACGTTCCGCATTGACTGATCTGCCGCGGAATGCCGATGAACGGCAAATCGGGCAATCCGAAATGCGTCACCGGTTACCGGTCATCAGTAATCGGTGCACGTTCTCAAGCGAATGTCCAAGGTCGATGCCCCGGGAAGGGTTGAGGGTACAGGGTCGAGGGTCGAGTGAGGAGTAATCGGCGAAGTCTCTCGACTTCGCTCGGGACATCTGTGGGAGGCGGATGTGCCGGCGAATGCAAGGCACACGGCCGGAACTCCGCCGGAAATCATCTCCCACAGAATCAGTGCGGGAGCCGCCGGATCTTGAACCGGGGCGAAGAGTCGCATTTTCAGCGCTTGGCGCTCTCGAAGGCCGCCTTCACGTCCGGGTGCTTTTCCATGTAGTCCCTGAATGCCTCGGTGTATTTCTTCTTCTTCCCCGCCTTGTCCGCCAATTCCCTTGACACCCCGTATTCCTGGTAAATCGGCGCAATGGCGGCGTCGATGCGCTTCTGGTATTCCTCGCCGATTCGGATTTTCTCCGGGACCGTCTTGCCATCCAGTTCTTTCCTCAGCGCGACTATCAGCGGGGACATGGCGAGTATCAGTTTGCCGGTCATTTCGCAGTACTTGTCGATCGGCATGTCCTCGTCCTTCTTCCCCGCGTCTTTCGGGTTCTCGGGCGGGACAGGCTTCGCCTTCGGGTCGGCCCCGGAGTCCCCCGGAGCGCCTTTCCCGGCCTTGGGTTCCGCGGCAGGCGCAACCTTGGCTTCCGCCGGAACGATCTTCCTGGCCTTATACCTTCCGTCCGCGTCCTCCGTGGTCTCCACGACGGCTCCTTCCAGGTTCCCGATTCCCTGCGCCGAATCGACGGACACCGAAGCCCTTCCAGTGCCAGGAAGGGTCAGCGAGTGCGTCCGCCTTGTCCACGGGGAAGACGGGATAACTATCCTCACGGCGTTAGCCCCGCGTTGAGACTCGATGCGGTACGACCCGGACAAGGGCAGGTAGAAACGGTGCATGCCCGCCGAGACGTGGCCGAAGGCGCCGGGCAGACCGGCCGCGGGCTTGCCGTCCACGACCGCTGTGAATGCCTGTCCCCCGTCGGAAATCCTAATCCCTGCCCGGGCGTCCGCCTCGACGAGCATGCAGAGACCGCACTCCTGCGGGGGGGCTTTGCCCGGATTGAAGAAGAACACAGCGAGGTCCTCTCCCGCCGGCCCCCTTGCGGACGCGGTTTCCGTCGGACCTCCTCCGGCGGCTCCGGGGTCGCTGCCGCCGGCGGGGCAGAGGTTTTCCATGAACGCGAAGCCGCCGTACGAATCTCCGGAAGGGGCCTTGTATCCCCCGTCAGGATGCGCGGGCGGGAGGCCGTCGGGTCCGAGGCCCAGGGCGGCGAGCGTCCCGGGATCGAGCTTCGAGGCCGGGTTTTCCCGGAGCATCGAAAGACGAGTTCTGCCGATTTCGCGCAGCATGCCGTCCTTGAGCGGCGACGGTTTCTCCCTGCTGTCGTCGATATCCGCCTCGCAAACCTGCTTTCCATCCTTTTCGGCGACCGTGCCCTCGAAGCACCGGCGGTACGTGAGCGCCTCGGGGCAGAAGTATCCGTTGCCCAGCGCGGTCTTGGCTTCGCTCTTGAATTTGCGGCCTGCTTCGGCCCAATTAATCGTCTGTTTGATGCTGATCGCGATTCTCTCCGGGATTCCGTGGAACACGAACCGCATCTTTTCCGGGCCTCCCATACCGTCCAGGACGCCGGGGTTCAGCGCCGGGCCCGTCAGGCTCCCGCCGCTCATGGTCCCCCCCACTACCGGCCCGACGGGAACGTTTGGAGGCGCATAGGTCGGGACCGGGCCAGAGCACATCACGGAGGTTATCATGTTCGATGCGGCAAAAATGGTCATGGCAGCCCCGAGCGCTTCCGCGGTCAACTCCATCCTCGATTTCGTCCCGCTGCCGCCTCCCGCCCCGCCCGAAGAAGCGGCGGCATCCAGAATCGACTTCGCGGTCACCGACGAGCTCGATGTCCCGCTTGCGAACGGCAGCGGTACGGTCTGGGCGCCGGTCAAAGCCGGTCCGGAGACCACGGCGGCCGGCGGACACTTCAGAGCCGCCGTGTATCCCGCGAGGTAGTCGCCGAATGCCTTGGCGAATCCGTCGCATAATGCGTCGTATTCGCCCTTGCGGGACGGATAGTCTTCGCCTGCGACGGTCGCGACAATCGACTTGATGAGTTCCGCGCCAGGGCCGCCGGACAGGCCGCCGGGCGGGATCGTCCCCTGCATGCCGTTCAGGGTCCCGTTCTTCACGAGCGGAGAGCCCTTCCACGCCTCGAGCGCCTTGGAGACCGCTTCGAGTACGTTCTGCATGAACTTCCTGGTGTCCGGATCAATCCTGAAAGGCCCGAGGCCGGTCACCCGGCCCTGGGCCGCTACCGAGTCCTCCGGCTTGACTTCCCAACGTTCGACCTCGTCCGCCTTTTCGAGCGCTATCGCCTTGATTGAAGGCTCGAACAAGGCTTCGTAGCGCCCCTCGAAGCTTCCCGAGGGAGTCACATGGCCGGCGATGCGGATGACGAAGGATATCCGGATTGTCGGCAGGAGCACGGAAGCGGCCTTGGCCCCGGATGTGTCGCCGATGAACTCGCCCTCGTACTTCCCCCGCCAGAACTGTCTCTCCTCGCCGTCGGCGGCCTGCGCGGCAGCGCCAATCAAGGCAAGGCAGGCCAGCATGGACAGCGTCACCTTGACGAAATCCTTTCCAGACAGGCCAAGAACCGATGCCGGCTTCATGAGCGACCCTCCATGCAGTTTCTGTATCTTCTCACGGACAAATCGAGATATCTCTAGGAATCACTAGGTTAATCATAGCCCGGACGAGCCGGACCAAACAGGGATTAAAGACCGGCTCGTCCGGGTTATATCACGCGCTCCGCGCGTGGCCTTACCGCAAATCTTTTCAATTTCTACGATAATATTTCCACTAAGTGACTAATGCGTTAACCCGGCTTATTCATGAAATTTCGTGACGCGAAGCCCAGAAGGATGCGCGCAAGCGCTTACCTTCAGGGCGAAGCGCCGGCAATTCGCGAAAATCGGCGGGCACAAGTGTTGCGTCGATTCGAGTCCCGGAAACGGGCTTTGGAATATTCGACACACTGTTGAAAGCCAGGAACCAAGCCGATTTTTGCTGGCCAGCGCAAATGGGTTCCGAAGCCATTTGCGCGCCCGGCCCCCGGATAATTCATGTT
>DYIT01000161.1 GCA_020723505.1 Candidatus Kuenenia stuttgartensis | reverse complement strand
CATTCCCATGGACACGAAGTCCTCCTAGTCTGCGGCGGCCGGAATCGACTGGTTTGCCGCAGGGTGGCTCAGAATCCTCGTCTCCGCGACGAGCATGCCGGCCGTGTACTGGCTCAGCATGAGCCCCGAGTGCATGCCGGCGCCCTCGGTCAGGAACGGCGGCAGGCCGACGGACAGGGCGGGGTTCAGGAGCCTGTTGAGCCTCCGCTCGGATAGCACGCTTACCATCGACACGCCGGTTCCGACCATCTCCATGGGCAGGGCAATCGGCGACCCCTGGAAATTGGCGCCCGTGAGCACGGTCTTCTGGTCCGGTAGGAATATCGGGTTGTCGCCCACGCCGTTGAGCTCGATTTCCACCTGCTCGCGCGCGTACCTGAGCGCGTCGCGAAGGCTGCCCGTCACCTGCGGCGTCGACCTCATGGAATATGCGTCCTGCACCTTCTTGCCCTTCTGGGCGAGAATTTCGGATCCCTGGGTGATCTTGAGGATGTTCGCGGCCGACGCCACGGCGCCCTTGAATCCCCTGACCTCGTGGAGCCTCACGTCGTATGGCTTCATGTTGGCGTTCAGGGCCTCGAGGGTCATGGATGCGGCTACCTCGCTGAGCTTCGTCCACCTTTCCACGTCATGTATTGAAAGAGCGGCCATTGCGGTCAGCATGTTGGACCCGTTGATGGCCGCGAGGCCGTCGCGCGCCTCGAAAACGATAGGCTGGATGCCGACGCGTTTGAGGGCCTCGGCGGCAGGCAGGCGCTCGCCCTTGTGGAACGCCTCTCCTTCCCCAATCAGGACGAGGGCCATCTGGGACATGGGCGAGAGGTCCCCGCATGCGCCGACCGAGCCCTTCTCGCAGCAGACGGGCGTGACGCCTGCGTTCAGAAGCTGGACGAGCCTTTCGACGACCACCGGCCTGAGCCCCGAGTTCCCGTGGCAGTGGACGTTGATTCTGCCGAGCATCGCTCCCCTCACCACCTCCTGCGGCATGGGGTTCCCTATTCCCGCGGCATGGCTGTATACGAGGAACTTCTGGAATTTCTCCACCTGGTCCTGGTTGAGGACGACCTCGGAGAACTCGCCGATGCCGGTGTTCACTCCGTACATGATTTCGCGGGCCTTTATCTTCTCCTCGCACATGTCGCGGCACTTCTTTATGCGATCCCATGAATCCTTGGTTACTTCCACCTTCTCGCCGCGGCGGGCGACAGCGACGACGTCTTCAATCTTGAGGCTCCTGCCGTCGAGTCTGATCATGTCCAGTCTCCAAAGAAAGCAGGCCGCCCTGACGCGGTTCTGCCGCCGGGCGCCGGCACGGGGAATTCAGGGAGATGAAAGCTTAGTTGCATGGGAGGTCTTTGTAAAGGCTTCACATTCGGGAGCCGCAGGAGATCGCCGTCCGGCAAGGCGGTTCTAATCCTGGATTTCCCGGGCAACAATCCGGATCTGGATTGATAAAATCGCGTTTTATTCTTAAATTCCGCCTGGATATTCAGGTCCAATCCGCATGGATTCCGCAGCAAACATGGAAAGCGTTCCCGGCCGGCGGTCGCGGCTGCCGGCGGCAGCCCTCGTCCTGGTAATCCTTCTGTTCAACGCCAACAACATCGCATGGATAGGGGCGGACGGAAGCGTGCCCATGTGGGACGAGATATCCCATTTCAAGCGGAGCGCCAAATTCGGCTTCATGCTTTTCCGTTCGAACGACGTGACCAGGATGGGCGGCGTCGAGCTCGAGGCGCTGGACCGGCTCAAGCAGGCCTCGCCGGCGGGGTCGTACATGCTCAGGTCGCCCGCGAGCGGGTACGCGGCGGCGCTCGGCGGGCTCTACGGGGGACCGAAGCACCCGCCGTTCGCGTACATGGTCTCGGCGCCGGTCGCGTGGCTTACGCGTTCGCCGGACGCCGCGGCCGGATTCAGCGCGTTCCTGTTCTCGGCCGTGCTGCTCGCCTCCGTGTTCAGCATCGCCTCTCGTTTCTCCAATCCCTGGGGCGGAGTGCTGGCCGCCTTCATGGTCGCGACCATGCCCCAGGTGCTGTCCCTGTCATCCAGGTTCCTCCTCGACGTTCCCCTGGCGGCGATGTGCGCCCTTACGTACGCGGTCTACCTTTCCTCGGAAGGGTTCGGGAAGCGCAGGGAATCCGTGCTCTTCGGGGTGGTTTTCGGCGTCGGCATGCTGACGAAGGAGATTTTCCCTGTGTTCACGGCCGGAATATTCGCGGTCGAAGCATCCAGGGGGATTCTCGGGCGCCTGTCGGGAACCCGGTCCCCTGCGTTGCGTAACGCGGGGATTGCCGCGGCCGCCGCCCTGACGACCGCCGGCTTCTGGTTCATCTACTACCTCCCGGGGCTCTTCAAGGTGTTCACCAAGCACCAGTTCATGGGATCAGTGGAGATGGACCCGGGATGGAGGGAAGGCGCCGGCGCGCTCTTCTACGTCGTGGGTCTCTCCGTCCAGGCCACGTTCGCCTACGCCTGCGTCTTCGTTCCCTGCGCGTTCCTGTTCGTCAGGGCCAATTTCCGGAAGGGGGCGTTCATCCCAATCCTGCTCTGGATTGCCGCGCCCTTGGCCTTCTTCACGTTCATATCGAACAAGGACTTCAGGTACACGCTGAGCTGCCTTCCCGCGGTCGCGGCCGTCACGGGGGCGGTCCTGGCGTCGCTCAGGCCGAGGGCGCTCGCGGTCGCGGCATGCCTTGCAGTCGCCGCCGCCGGGCTCGTCCAGTCAATGCATTATTGCTGGGGAGCGCCCGACCTTCCGGATGCTGAGATAGAGCTCTTCCCGGGCGTGAAGAGCGACGTGAGCAGGATTAACCTTATTCCGCCCGCCGTTCCGCCGGCCGCGGCGCGGTCGTCCTCGGCAGTGGACGGAATCATGCGGATTCTCGACGCGGAATCGGCCAAAGCCGCGGCGGCAGGCAGAAACCGGCTGGTCGTGAAATACCTTTTCGACATCCCGGAAATCTCGACCCCGGTCGAACTGCGCTACCTCAAGAGCAACTACCGGGCCTATTTCACGTGCGAGGGCGTCGAGATTCAGGCAAGGACCGCGCTTTTCAATCCGCAGGAAATGGACGACGCCGACCTTGTCATCGTCAAGCTCAAGGGGACGCTCGGCCCTCCGCACATGACGGACTTCGCGCTCAAGGCCATGGAGCATTTCAGGGGGAGAATCCGGCAATTCGCCACCCTGAGCGCGTTCAGGCATTCCGACGGGACGCCCGTGGCGATTTACCGCAGCCTGAAGCATGAAGCGGGCGGCAAGCGGTCCGAAGGCGGTGATTCGGATGGATAGAGCGGAAAACCGGACTCATGCGCCATGGTGGCTTGTGCTTTTCGCGCTGGTGCCGGTCATGAACGTCGCGGCCGCGCTTCTGCTCGCGTCACGGAGCAGGGCGATGGCGGTCGGGAAGCCGGGCCGGCCTGCTCCATCGTCGAAGAGGATAGCCGCAGGGGCCGTGGACGCGGCAATCGCCTATGCCCTCATGCTCGTTCCGGGAGTCGGATGGCTGGCTGCGCTGCTCTTCTGCCTTTTCCGCGACTGCGTCTTCAGCGGCGGGAGGAGTCCCGGCAAGCTGCTGCTCGGAATCGCCGTGAGCGGCGCGGGCATAGACAGGCTGAGTCCACTCGATTCCTTCATGCGGAATTTCCTGACGGCGATACCAGTGCTCCAGATTCCGGCCGCGCTCGCCGAGGCTGCGGCCCTGCTTGCGACCGGCAGGAGGATGGGCGACGGCCTGAGCGGCCTGGGCGTGGAGATGTTCATGCCGAAGGCGATTGATGACCTGTTCGACCGGGCGGCCCCTGCGGGCGAATCGGGCATCTTCCTGAGCGTCGTCATCCCGGCCTTCAACGAGGAGAAAAGAATCGGTCCGACCCTCGACCGAGTGGCGGAATACCTCGCGCAGCGGGGAATCGCGGGAGAAATCGTCGTTGTGGACGACGGCAGCCGCGACCGCACGGCGGAGATCGTCCTTTCCTCGGCGCAGGCGCATCCATCCGTCCGGCTCGTGGGCAACGGCAGGAACCGCGGCAAGGGCTATACGGTGCGGAACGGAGTGGCGAACTCGAAGGGGCGCTTCGTGCTCTTCTCGGACGCGGACCTTTCGACGCCAATCGAGGAGTTCGACAAGCTCCTGCCCGTGCTGGAGGGGGGCGCAGGCGTGGCTTTCGCCTCGAGGGCAATGGCGGCGTCGAGCATAGAGAAGGCCCAGCCGATCCTCCGCCGCCTGATGGGCCGGGTCTTCAATCTCGTGGTCCGGGCGGCGGCCCTGCCCGGAGTAAGGGACAGCCAGTGCGGGTTCAAGTGCTTCACGGCCGAGGCGGCCCGGAGGATTTTCCCGATTCAGAGGATTGAGGGATTCGCGTTCGACGTGGAGCTGCTGTTCCTTGCGAGGAGGCTTAAGTTCCGCATCGAGGAAGTGCCCGTCAGGTGGATTGACAGCCCCGACTCCAGGGTCAGGAGGTTCACGGATCCGCTCAGGATGCTCGTCGAGATTTTCAAAATCAGGATGAACTCGCTGACGGGCATCTACGGCCGCCGGGCGGGAGATGGGGGAGCACAGCCGGGATAACCCTCGAAGGATAAGCGAAAAATGGACAGCTTTCTCGCGTTCTTCTGCAGGATATGCCCCGCATGCGCGGCCGCGAGGATGTGGCCGCGGTCGTTTTTGCGAAGGGCGGTGGCGGCCTATTCCGGATTCTGCCCGTTCTGCAGGGCGGCAAAGAGGATTGCGGGGCCGGAAGGAGGCGAGGAGGCGGGGAGCAAGATGTCGGACGGGGTGGTTCTGATGCTCTGGGCCGCGGCCGTGGTCGCGGCATTGGCGATCGCGGCGTTCATGCTCTAGGATTCACCGCCGAAGACGCCGAAGACATCGAGGATTGGGAAGACGCGATTTCTGAACGGCAGGGGCGAAGAGTCCGGAATCTTCGGGCGGCGGGCACTTGAGTTTTCTCTGATGAGCCGAAGCGTTAGGAGTGATAAGGGCACACAGTGCAAGGCGGCAAGTCACCGAGAAATCGCACAAGTTGACATCGACTGACATTGCGAATATAATTTCTCCCGTTAATTCAGGAGTATGGCCATGACGACGAAAGAACGGGCAAAGCAGGTCATCGATTCGCTTCCCGAGGATGCGAGTATAGATCAAATCATGCACGCACTTTACGTCAATGCCAAGTTCAGCCATGGAGAGCATGAAATCCGGGATGGAAAAGGCGTTTCTCAAGAGGAGGCGAAAAAACGTCTAGGAAAATGGCTAGAGTAATCTGGTCTCCATCGGCTCTCAAGGACGTTGAATCAATAGCTGAATACATTTCCAGAGATTCTCCTGAAGCGGCACGCCTGTTTATGCAACGGGTTTTCGAGCACACTGACCGTTTATCTGAGTTCCCCTTGTCGGGCCGCACCATAAAGGAAATAGGCAGGGACAATGCACGCGAGATTATCTACGGGAATTACAGGATTATGTACCTTGTTGAACGGGAAGAGGTGTGGGTAACCGGCATCGTGCATGGAGCCAGGAACTGGAACCCGTAGTACGCTCCTGACAAGCTGCTGCAGCCGCCGAGCGGCAATATTATTGCCCAGAGATTGAATATTGAAAGATGCCGCTCGCCGCTGAGCGGCAGGGCGTTCGCCCCCGCCCTTGCGTCTACAGCCCGGTTTCCCTCGTGTTCGTGCCGTTCGTCCTGTCAGCAGTTTAAAATATCTCCGGCAGCCGCCAGAGCAGATATGCCGGGAGGCTCATCAGCCTGAAAGATACCGGCTTTCCCATCGTCGTCTTGACGGTCACCCTGGCGAGCGACGGCGGATTCAAGTCGATGCGGACTGCGAAATCCAATCCTTTTTCAAACATGAACTGGTGAAGGCTCTTCATCGATCCGGCCGCTCCCGCCTTCAACTCGACCGGGACTATCTTCCCATGAATCTGAGCAACATAATCAATCTCCCCCGGGCGTCCCCCCTCGCGCTGCCAATAGAACAAATCCGGGCCGTCGCCGACGCTGCCGCTCATGAGCCTCAGTTCCTGGCCTGCAATCTGTTCAGCGACTCTGCCGAGCAGGGAAGGGGAAATGTCCCTTCGTGACGGAAACGCCTCTGCGGCCGGCGTGCCAAGCAGGGCGTGCAGCAGCCCGACGTCCCCCAGGATTGCCTTGCGGAACCTGTCTCTTGACTCCGATCCCAGCGGAAGACCGTTGGCACCCGTGTATCCGACCAGGTGGCAGACCCGAGCCGCGGCGAGAAGTTCGAGCGCCTTCTTTGCCTGGTGTTGCTTGACCCCTTCCGCAACCCGCGCGTAGACGAATTTGGCGCCGATTGATTGGGCAACGGCTTTCAATACCACGTCGAGTATGTCCCTGTCCATGCGGCTGCGATATTTCGCGAAATCAATCCTTAGCGCGGCCAGAAGGTCTTTCTGCATTTCGCGACACCCCCCCGGCTTGCGCCCCGCGACGTCTTCGGCCACGACCGCAGGCATGCCTCCCACCATTCCATATCTGTCGAACCATTCCGCGGCTTTTTCATGCGCTGCGGGCGAGAGTTCCTGTCCCGGACGCCATGAAGAAAGCGCTGACAGCAAACCATCCTGGCCGTGAGCTGCCAGGTATTCCCTGAAACCCATCGGTTCTATATGCAGAAACGAGATGCGCCCCACCGGGACGCTGTACGGGAAATCGGAGAGCGTAAATTCCAAGAGCGACCCCGCCGCCGCGACAGGCAGTGATGGCATCTCTTCTTCAAACCACCTGAGTGTTTTCAGAACCTCGCCTGCTGATTGTATTTCGTCCAGGAAGAGGATGCTCCGAGCTGGGGAGATTTCCTTCCCAAGGACCAGGGACAGTTCGGCGATGATCTTTTTCGGATCATTTGCGAGGAAGTGCTTTTTCAAGCCCGGATCACGCTCGAAGTTCAGTTCTGCCAAATCCAGGCCCGATCTGGCCGCCAGGTCTCGAATCAGCCATGTCTTTCCGACCTGGCGCGCGCCTCGAAGAACGAGCGGTTTGCGTCGAGTATCAGAGAGCCAATCGTCCAAGACACGCGAAACTAGCCTTTTCATGACTTTAATATAAATAACAACTAGTTGTTTAGCAAGGCATAATGAAATTAACGATATATTTGTTGAGTATTGATTCCGCTTTGAAAACCCGGATTCAGGTATCAGGACAAGGATTCACCACCGAAGGCACCGAAGACACCGAGGATTGGGAAGACGCGGTCTCTGAACGGTGGTCAGCTTGAAACCAAAGGTTATCTCCGGTATGATTTCCTTTCATGACACAACACATTGATATTAAGTTGGTTATATCGAACTATTCGAGAAATACATTATTGGTTATACGGACCAGTAAGCCATTTCAAAAGCCTACTGGCTGACAAACGAAATGCTTCAGACACGAATGCAATTGCCGAACAAACCGGCTTCACTGAACGCCGGGATCGCGTCTAGGTTGACAATCGGACATCATTGGCCCTGCGTTGGTGAGCCGGAGCGTTCGCCAGAAAGATGAAACCACTCACGGAAGAACAGAAGTACGGTTTAGGCGTTGCGTTCAACGAAGCGACCCTCTTGGGTGTGGAAGTGTCCCCAAGAAACAACGTTTGCGGAATCACCCTCTCCTTGCTCACACTTCCTGAGAGTGGCCCTGCGCCGGAGGATCCGAGAATCCAAGTTCTACTTCATCCGGTGGGGCGAGTTGCCGCATCCCTGCGAATAGGGCGACACTGATGCTTGGGCGTTATGCGAATCACAGGCACAGGGATACAAATCGATGACAAAGCAGGAGCTCAGATTGATGTTCGAGGGCGGAGCTGGTAGCATGGAGTCATGGAGGAAGCCATGGATAAGTCATTAATCGCAGGAGTCTTGCGGCTAAAGCCGGCCGAACGGTTGCGTCTGATAGAGGTGATATACGAGAGTCTAGACCGGGCCGATAATGAAATCGACGAGGCATGGTACGACGAAGCTCAACGACGACTGGCTGCAATCGACTCCGGCAGAGCGAAGTGCGTACCGGCCGTGAAGGTTATCGGCAAGCGGTCATGAACGTCGTTTTTGGCCCGTTTGCCAATGTTGAGTACCAAGAGGCCTTCGACTACTACGAGGCCGAAGAGCCGGCATTAGGGGAGAAGTTTCGACGTGCCGTCTGGGCGGCAATCACCATCGTCGAGCAACATCCTCAAATCGGCAGGGAAGTCCGGCCCGGTGTGCGGAAGATTATTGTGCTACGTTTCCCATACAAGCTTATCTACTCGGTTCGAGACGACACGCTTTGCATCATCGCAGTTGCGCACGGTCACCGGAAACCAGACTACTGGATTGACAGGTCCTAACAAAGGCAGGCCTGTGTGAGGGCTTAAGTAAAGAAGGGCGATTGCATGGGAGGCGTGCGCCCGAGGGGCCTGCCCGGACGCTTCTCAGGATTGCGGCCGAGAAGCCCGATGCAGTTGTCGAGGCATTGAGCTCTTAGGATCCGGCCAACCATGGCATTCAACAGCCGGCGCTGCGCGCCGACACTGATGCTTGGCGATAGGCGTATAAGGCGCGGCGCTGCACAGCCGTAGTGTTAGGCGCACGGGCAAGACCGTATTGCGAGTGAGATGAGAGCTGAAGTAGAATGAGAAGTTAGAAGGACGCAGCCTGTTTCTTGACATAGCATGGCAGCCATGCTATCATGATAACGTGATACAGTCGTTCGCCAATCAGGGCACAGAGGACGTCTTCAACGGCAGAAGGACCAGGAAAGCCAGGAAGGCGTGTCCCGAGTACTTGTGGCCTGTGGCTGCGAGGAAGCTTGACAAGCTGGACTCCGCCGAGTGCATCGAGGACTTGCTTATGCCGCCAGGCAACAGACTGGAGGTCCTCCGCGGAGACAGGGAGGGCCAGCACAGCATCCGAATCAACCGTCAGTACAGGATATGCTTTGTCTGGACGGATAGAGGACCCGAAAGGGTGGAGGCAGTTGATTACCATTCGTAGGGGTGACTGTGATGATTAGGGTACCGACGAATCGAGAGCCGACGCATCCAGGCGTGATGTTAATCGAGGAGTTTCTCAAGCCATTGTCCATCACGCAGCGCGATCTTGCCGACGGCATTCATGTCCCGTATCAGAGGGTGAACGAGATAGTCAATGGTCGTCGCGGATTGACGCCCGCCACGGCGTTGAGGCTCGGCAAGTTCTTCGGCAATTCCGCGGCCTTCTGGATGAATCTCCAGCTGCGCTGGGACCTTTATCACGCGCAGCAATCGGAGGAGCGGGTACTTTGCGAAATTCAAAGGGTCCGTTCTACCGGATGACGATTGAAAAAGGCCTTCTAACAATGGCGTGCACGCGACGCCTTGCGGCGCGCGTGACGCCCGGGCGATGAAGGTCAGGAAGGTCATGAGGATGCTGCAGAAGGACGGTTGGATCCTGGT
>DYIT01000160.1:7282-9430 GCA_020723505.1 Candidatus Kuenenia stuttgartensis | reverse complement strand
TTTGCGAGTTGTCGACGCTTCGCGTCACGAAATTTCATGAATAAGCCGGGTTAAGCGCAGGATTCCGGCTCGCCCGGGTGGGAAAAAAAATCCGCCGGCCCTGATGGCCGGCGGATGATAAGCGCTCGTCTTAACAGCCCAAGAGAGCATGAAGTTGCCGATGGGCGTGAGCCCATCGGTCGTCAATACATCCCTCCCGGAGGCATGCCTGGGGCGCCGTGTTCATGGGGTTTCTTCTCCTCCGGAATCTGGCTGATGACCGCTTCGGTGGTCAAAAGGAGCGTCGCGATGCTGGAAGCGTTCTGGAGCGCGGTCCTGATGACCTTGGTGGGGTCGATGATTCCCGCCTTCACGAGGTCCGTGTACTTGTCATCGGCGGCATCGTAGCCCTCGTTGTAGTTCTTGAGTTCGGCGACTTTCTGCACGGCGATTGCGCCGTTGATTCCGGCGTTCTGGGCGATATGGAACAGGGGCGCCGTAAGGGCCCTGCGGATGATGTCAACGCCCACTGCCTCGTCCCCGGAGAGATTGAGGTTCTTCATGGCCGAGGCGGCCCTGAGGAGTGCGACCCCTCCGCCGGGGAGGATGCCTTCCTCGACAGCCGCCCTCGTGGCATGGAGGGCGTCCTCGACCCTGGCTTTCCTCTCCTTCATTTCGGCCTCGGTCGCCGCGCCCACGTTAATCTGCGCGACGCCACCGGCGAGCTTCGCCAGCCTCTCCTGCAGCTTCTCCTTGTCGTAGTCCGACGTCGATTCCTCGAGCTCGCGCCTTATCTGGTTCACGCGGCCCTTGATGGCGTCGGAAGAGCCGGCCCCTTCGATTATCGTCGTGTCGTCCTTGGATATGACGACCTTCTTCGCCCTTCCGAGGTCGTCGAGCTTGATGTTCTCGAGCTGGATTCCGAGGTCCTCGAAAATCGCGTTTCCGCCCGTCAGGATGGCGATGTCCTCCATCATGGACTTGCGCCTGTCTCCGAAGCCGGGAGCCTTGACGGCTGAGCAGTTAAGCGTCCCGCGGAGCTTGTTGACCACGAGCGTGGCCAGCGACTCGCCCTCGACATCCTCGGCAATCACGAGCAGGGGCTTGCCGGCTTTTGCCACCTTCTCGAGCAGCGGCAGGAGGTCCTTGATGTTGGTAATCTTCTTCTCGTGTATCAGTATGTAGGGGTTCTCGAGTACGCACTCCATCTCCTCGTGGTTGGTCACGAAATGCGGGGAGATGAAGCCCTTGTCGAACTGCATGCCCTCGACGAGCTCTACGTCCGTCACGAGGCTCTGCCCCTCTTCCACGGTGATGACCCCGTCCTTGCCGACCTTGTCCATGGCCTTTGCAATCATCTCGCCGATTGTCTTGTCGTTGTTCGAGGCGATGGACGCGACCTGGGCGATTTCCCTGTGGTCCTTGATGTCCTTTGAATTCTTCTTGAGCTCCGAGATGACCGCCTCCACCGCCTTCTCGATTCCGCGGCGGATGCCCAGCGGGCTTGCTCCGGCCGTGACGTTCTTGAGCCCCTCCTCGAAGATTGCCTCGGCCAGGACCGTGGCCGTGGTCGTGCCGTCGCCGGCTATGTCGGACGTCTTGCTGGCCACTTCCTTGACCATCTGCGCGCCTATGTTCATCATCTTGTCCTTGAGCTCGATTTCCTTGGCCACCGTGACCCCGTCCTTGGTCACGGTCGGGCTTCCGAAGCTCTTCTCGATGATGACGTTGCGCCCCCTGGGCCCGAGGGTCACCTTCACGGCCGCGGCGAGTTCCTGGACGCCCCTGCGAATCTGCTCGCGGGCATCCTGGTTGAACGATATTTTCTTAGCTCCCATTTTTCCCTCCGATAAATTGCGTTTGTTTCAGTCTACTACCGGGAATCAACCTTCCAGGACAGCGAGAATCTCATCCTCGGAAAGGACGAGGAATTCCTCCCCATGGATCTTTATCTCCGTACCGGCATATGACGTGAACAGCACCTTGTCTCCGACCTTGACCTGGAACGGAACCCTCTTGCCGTCATCCCGGCGCTTGCCGTCACCAATCGCCATTATCTCGCCTTCCTTGGGCTTTTCCTTCGCGGTGTCGGGCAGCACGATCCCGCCCTTGGTCATCTCTTCAGCCTTGAGCCGTCTCAGCAGAACCTTGTCATTCAAGGGTCTGATG
>DYIT01000160.1:0-7272 GCA_020723505.1 Candidatus Kuenenia stuttgartensis | reverse complement strand
TCTTTTTCTTGTTCATCTTTCAACTCCTTTCACAAACGCCCCGCAGATGCCTTGCACCGCGTCTAAACCGGGCGGACAAAATAGGAATCTCATGTTATTGCAAATCCTGTACCAAACGGAGCAAGCGGCTGCGCAGCGTCTGTAACATGATGATATCTTGGGAATTAAGTACTCGAACACTTTCAGCCGCGCATTCACTGCTAGGCTTGCGACTGTCATATTGACAGTTTTTCCGCTATCGCAAAGCCTGATCTGTCACAAAGGCAGTCTTTCAGGAGGAATGCCTGAACACGGAAAACCGCCTGCCCTGAACAGATAATCGCCATTGCATATCCGGCTGCTTGATATCACTATACGGCTTCAGCGTTGTCAGTGTCGATGGATACGAAACGGCTGCGGTTGAAACTCGAATTCCGGTCTGCATCATGCAAGACATACTCATCCTGGTCATAGGAGCGGCGCTGGCATTCCTGCTCTTCAAGCTCTCGTCAGCCCGTGAAATGCGGAGGATGATTGACCTTGCGGAGGCCGAGTTCCTCGCCGGAACAACCGGCCCGAACTACGACTACTTCGTGAGCCTCGAATCGGTCCTCGCCCTGCTCGTGGGCGCTGCATGCATGATTCCCGGAATCGGGGCGGCCTTCGCGCCCATTTCAATCTGGCTCCTGGTCGCTTCGCGCCGGGCGACGCCGCAAACCGGGAAATTCGCAATCTCCCACTGGTTCAACACCTTCGCCGCAGGATTTACGGCATCGGGCCTGCTTGTCTCCGCAATCGCGGCAGCGTCCGCCGTCATGACTTCCAGGCCGTTCGAAATCGCCGCCCTGGCGGAAGGGCCGATGAGGCAGCCCGATGGCAGCCCTTTCACGACTGCTTCAATCCTTGCCGCCGTGCCGGCGATAATCATGTCGGTTACTTTCCACGAATGCGGTCACGGCCTCATAGCCCTGGCGATGGGCGACGATACGGCAAGGAAATCAGGCCGCATAACCCTGAATCCAATCCGCCACATCGACCCGTTCGGGTCAATCCTTCTGCCCCTCCTGCTGATTGCCATGAAGGCGAATTTCATGTTCGGATGGGCAAGGCCGGTCCCAGTCAGGGGCGACAAGCTCAGGAATCCCAATTCGGGCGCGGCTGCGGTCTCGGCGGCAGGCGCAGGCGCGAATTTCGTGCTCGCCGCAATTTCTCTCGGTTTGTTCACGTCGGTCGGAGCGGCGCTCTCAATATCAGGATTCGGCGAAGTGAGCAACTTCAGCGCCATGGCCGCAGAGGCGACGGTTTTCGGTTCCGCGTTTCACCCGCTCGCATTGACAATCCATTTCCTGAAAATCATGGTCATCCTGAATCTTTCGCTCGGCATTCTGAACCTCATTCCGGTCCCGCCGCTCGACGGATCAAAGCTCCTCGAGGGGCTGTGGCCGTCCGCCTTCTCCCCCATCTACTCGGCGCTGAGACCTGCCGGATGCCTAATCGCCCCTCTGTTCCTCGGGGCAGGATTCTGCATGCTCGTGGCCGTGGTTTCGCCCGTCCTGATTCTGATCTTCCACGTGTTCGTCCCGTTCTTCGTCAGGCTCTGAAAAACCCCAAACCCGGGATGCGCCGTCAGCCTGACGCTAGCTCCAGGGGTAGATGCCAATGGAATCCTGGAGAGAGTCGAGGAGCGCGGAGATTTCCGGCCGGAAAAGCTCGAGGCAGAGGAAAAACGCGGTCCACAATGCGAGGTGCAGGGGTTCCCGGCCCTTGAGGACGGGCTCGAAGCTGAATTCGCCTCTGCGGGGCGAAAAACGGCTCAAGCGGGGAATCCACCGGCGTACCTTGCGCGCGTAATCCTCCCATTCGGCGCCGTATCTCGCCGAGAGCACCTCGTCCTCCCTTGTCATAATCAGCCAGTGCGTGACGATGAACCATGCCGCGAAAACCGCGGTGAGCCACCATACGCCGGACGCGATGAAGAGCGGGAGGAAAATCAGGAGATTGGCGGCGTAGAGCGGATGGCGGACCAGTGCGTACGGACCGGCTGTCATGAGGTGCCGCTGTCCGGATGATTTGTGCGCCCACGTCCTGAAACCCGTGCAGTAAAGCCTCAGCGCGATTCCTGAAAGGCCGAGCGCATAAGACGCCAGCCTGACCCAGAGGGGGAGGGGATTGGGATTGTTCAGCAGAAACAGGGGCGGCAGGAGGAAAGGGAGCAGGAAGATTATCCTGTGCCCATAGATGAATTTGCCCGCCCTTGCCGGACCGGAATAGCAGACGTCATCGAACCCGACGTCTTCCAGCCCCAGCGAAGCGGTTCGTTCCTGGCCCATGCGAGGCACCTTACGGATTGAGGCGGATTTCCCGGCGCGGGCAGATTCGGACATGACCGCGGGGATGCCGTCCGATGATGAATCGGGAGAAGTATGACATATCGAGCGCAGGGAATGAAGATTCTTCCTTCAGCGTTTCCAATGCCGATGTCACGCTTGACATGAACAAGGCAAATGCTAGATTCCCTCCATGCAAGAAAGGTTGTATAGGCCGGTCGAGGGCCCTCGGTTCCATTAAACTCAAAGCGGTGGCGCCGGCAGACCTGATGTTTCTATGTTCGAATGATTTTGGAGTCCGGCTTCATGGCCGTTGTCCGGCTGAAAAAAGGAAGAATAAAAACCCTCCAGGCCAGGAATCCCCTGGTCTATTCCGAATCCATAGGAAAGATAAAAGGCAGCTTCTCTGCGGGTGAAATGGTGGAGGTGCAGGATTTCAACGGCGACTTCGTAGGCCGCGGCTACATCAACATGAAGTCCGACAAGGCGATACGCATCCTCTCCTGGGACAAGAACGAGAAGATCGACTCAGCCTTCCTCAAGGCCCGTCTCCAGGCTGCCGCCGGGATGAGGGCCGCCATGGGCATGGACCGCTTCTCCAACGCATGCAGGCTGGTCAACAGCGAAGGGGACGGTCTGCCCGGCCTGATCCTCGACAAATACGGGGACGTGTACGTCATGCAGATTGAGACCGCTGGTATGCAGAAGTTCGAGGAAGACCTGGTTTCCTCGATTTGGGAACTATGGAAGCCAAGGGCGGTCGTTGCAAGGCCGGATCTGGCTTCCATGGAAATCGAGGGTTTCCAGGCAAGGGAAGGACTGCTGAAAGGGGAATGCGCGGACGGGGTCGTGGAGATTAGCGAGAACGGCCTCAGGTTCTTCGTCGATGTGCTGGACGGGCAGGGCACGGGATTCTTCTTGAACCAGCGCGACAACCGGCTCGAGACCGCGGCTTTCGCGAAGGGGAAGCGGATCCTGGACTGCTTCACGTACACGGGCGCATTCGCGATTTACGCGGGAAAGAAAGGCGAGGCGGAGAAGGTCTTCGGAATCGAGAGCTCTGCCTCGGCAATGGAGGTCGCGGGAAGGAACCTCGAGGCGAACGCCACAAAGAACGTCGTGATTCTGCAGGGCGAGGTCTTCTGGGAACTCCAGAACCTCGTCAACAGGCAGGAACTCTTCGATGTCGTGATAGTCGATCCGCCCAGGCTGATAACCTCCTGGAAGACAATCGAAAAGGGGATTCAGACCTACAAGGTCCTGAACACCCTGGTGCTCATGACCGTGCGCGAGAACGGCATACTGGTTTCCTGCTCATCGTCCGAAATCCTGGAAGAGGAGGTCTTCGAGGCTCTCCTGGCCGAATGCGCTCAGGAATCGGGCAGGGATCTCAGGATTTTCGCAAAGCGCGGGCCGGCCATCGACCACACCAAGAACCCCTCCTGCCCCAGGACGAGATCCCTCAACTGCTACTTCGCGTACGTAATCTGAAATCGGCGCGCCGGACCGTCTATTACAACTTTTTACAATCCTTTACCTCCCGGTGACAACTCACGCGCAGGACCGTGTATAAAGACGGTGGAGCTTGCAGGAATGCTTTTTTTTGAAAGGAAGAACATGAAAGCTTTTCCGACAGCCGCCGTTGCGTTGCTGATTGCGGCCTGGCCTGTTCCGATCGCGACATGCGAGGAGAGCGAAGCCCAGCGGGCTTTCGAAAAGGCCTACTTCAAGGAGAACGCCGAACGTGATTTGGCGGGCGCCCTGAAGGAATACAGGCTCATCATAGAGAAGCACGAGGATGAGAGGACCACCGTGGCCAAGGCATGGCTGAGAATCGGGCTCTGCCTCGAAAAACTCGGAAAGAAGGAAGAAGCGGTCGAGGCCCTGTCGAGAGCCTTGAGCGCGTACAAGGACGTCGCTGCAATCAGGGAGGAGGCGCAGGCTGCGCTCAAGAGGCTGAAGGGGGTTGCCCAGGAGGAGGTCAAAGTCAAGAAGACATCCTCGGCGCAAATCCTGGCCGCGCTCGACAAGAAGGTTTCAATCGAAGTTGTCGAGGCTACGCTCAGCGACGTGACGCACATCATGTCCGAACTGGGCGGAGTCAACATCGTGGCGGACCAGCGGCTCGCCGATGAGGACGATTCCGGCGGAATCATGGTCTCCCTGAGCGTGTCGGACATCGACTTGAAGTCGGCCCTCAAACTCGTGACTTCGCTCAAGGGGCTTGCATGGGATGTGATGCATGGCGCAATCCTGGTTTCCAGGCCGGAGTACATCGCGGAATACAGGACCCTGGAATGGTTCGGCGACGGCAGGGAAGGGGCCGACGAATCGGTTCAGGCAATCCTGAAGACTTTGCGATCGAGGACTCTCTCAGCCGATTTCCAGGACACGCCCATCCAGGTCGTCATGCGCTACTTGTGGTCGGTCTCGGAATTGAACTTCATACTGGTCCCCGCGGAGGGCACGTCGAAGATTCCCGATTCGATGGTGACAATCAAGGTCGTTGACAGCACCCTCGAAACCGCGCTCAGGCTCATTCTCATGCCCCACAACCTCGAGTACCGCGTGGAGGACGAAATAGTGAAAATCAGCGCACGGAAAAAGGCGCTGGGGCCTGGCCTCATGAATTCGCCAGATGGGCGCGCGGGAGGCGGCGCGAAGCCCCCCGACGGAAAGGATCGTACGCATCTCGCCGAAGCCGTTTCCATGGGTCTCGAGTGGCTCGCAGCCCATCAGGGCGCAGACGGCATGTGGTCATCGAGCGGATTCAACGCGAACTGCAGGGCAGCGAAATGCGGCGGCGAGGGGGACAAGGAGTCGGACCTCGGAGTAACGGGCCTCGCCACCCTCGCGTTTCTCGGAAGGGGCATGACCCACAAGGACGGCGCTTACGCCGGCGTCGTGTCCAAGGCGCTGATGGCGATGATGCTCAAGCAGGACACCGACGGTTGCATCGGCATGAGAACCGGCGCCGGGAGATGGATTTACGGCCATTCGATATGCGCGCTCGCGCTTGCCGAATGCACGGGCCTGACCGGCGACGAGGGAATGATAAGGAACGCGGCGCAGAAAGCCGTGGATTTCCTTGCCGTCTGCCAGAACCCGGGAAAGGGATGGAGGTACGGCGTGAAGCCGGGCGACAACGACAGCTCATGCACCGCATGGGCGGTCATGGCGATGAAATCCGCATCGATTGCCGGGCTCAAGGTCCCCTCCGGCGCCTTAGACTCGGCCCGGGCATGGTACGAGTCGGTCACTGATTCGGAGACGGGAAGCGCGGGATACATGACCAGGGGAGATTCGGGAGCGCGGCCGGCGGAAAGGGTCAACTATCCTCCCCAGGAGGCGATGACGGCAGCTTCGGTCTTTTGCAGGATTCTCTGCGGCGAAGCGGTCGATGCGCCGCAAATCCTGCTCGGGGCGAAGCGAATCTCGAGATGCCTGCCCGAGTACAACGTGAAGGAGCGGAAAATCGACATGTACTACTGGTACTTCGGCACCCTGGCGATGTCCAGCCTGGGCGGAAAGCAGTGGGAATCATGGGCCTCTGCCATGAAGGCGGCGCTCATTCCGTCGCAAATCCGCATGGCATGCGCCCGCGGATCATGGGACCCCGAATGCGTCTGGGGGATATCCGGCGGCAGGGTCTATTCGACGGCGCTTTGCACCCTGATGTGCGAAGTGCTGGCAAGGACCGTGCAGGGGAAATAGGAGCCTTTGGAATCGGAAGTCCGTATTCGCCTATTCCACACGAAGCGCGGGTCTTCAGGCTTCGTGTGGAATAGATCATTCCCGACTCATAACGAAGCCGGTCGCCTGTTCATTTCCGGCCCCGGGGGCGATACAATGAGCGGCCTTGTCCTCTGCGCCTGCTGCGCGGATTGAGGGCTTCATCGACTGATGGCTATGGGCGAAGGCTTTGCAAGGACCAGAATCCTGTACGCATGGATTGCCGCATCCTCGGCGTTCCTGGCCGCCGGACTCGGGTATGGATACGTCTACATGAGCAAGGGGATTCGCCCGCGAATCTCTCGCGAGTGGTCGTCCAAAGCGGCTTCGGCCCTCGTGAAAGTCAAGGAATCCGTTGACGCCGGATGGATGCGAATCGAGGACAGGGCTTTCGAAGAGCTCAGGAATCCCGGCACTGCCGGGCCGGGAACCGGATTGCCCAGCCCTGACCTCCGAGGAAGGGGCTTCATACTCTCGCCCGGATTCGAAGTAATCGAACCCCGGCGCCGCGAGTCGGCATGGAAAGGGATAGTCGATTTCGGGCATGGAGATTGCGAAGCGCGGAGGCTCATTGCGGAAGGCGCCAAGCTCGAGTTCGACGGCCGCGACCCCGCAGCGGCCGTGAAGCTCTATGAGTCGGCCGCCGGGACGGTCTGCGGCGCGGCCCTCAGGGCCGAAGCGCGGATGGCCGCGGCAGCGGCCGCGTTCAAGTCCGGCGATTTCGCGGCCGCTGAGGGATTCTACGCCGCCGTGTCGGCCGATCCCGTCCAGGCGGGCATCCACCCATGGGCGCGCGCGGTCTCGTCGCTCAGGAGGTCCGAGTGCCTCGGGAAGCTCGGATTGCGGGCCAAGGCGTTCGAGGCTTCGGCAAGCCTGTGCGAAGGGCTTCTCGTATCCGGAGAAAAAGCGCCTTTCGCAGGCCTCGACGCCCCCCAGCGACGGTTCCTCCTCGAATCCGCCCTCTCGGCGGCAAGGATGCTCAATGCATCCGCGGAAGAATCATCGAGGACCGCGGCGATTGAATTCGCGGCGGTCCTCGACGCCAGGGAGGCCGCATTGGCGGAAACCCTCGTCGACTGGGTGATGCCGGCGATGAAGCGGCGCGAGTCTCTCGGCGAATCGGTCATGTGGAACCTGCTTGCATGCTGGCTCCGATCCAACGCGGGATTGGTGATAGACGAGGACCTCATCAAGGCCGTGGAGGGCAAGGTCGTCGGCTCGGTCGGAACGGCGT
>DYIT01000159.1 GCA_020723505.1 Candidatus Kuenenia stuttgartensis | reverse complement strand
GAACGTGAATTATCCGGGGGCCGGGCGCGCAAATGGCTTCGGAAGCCATTTGCGCCGGCCAGCTCCCTGCGGCGTTTTCGGTGTGTTCGGTAGTTAAAATTCCCGGTACTGCTTACTGTTTACCGCTTACGGTTCACAGTTCCCCCTCCCACCCTCGACCCTATACCCTCCACCCTTCCCTTCCTCATTTGATTTTGTGTTTGAATTGGAGTTCATTGGTAATTGGGGTTTGGGATTTGGGATTTCTCACGAGCCACTGCCGGCGGTCTACGGCCTCACGCCCTTCAACTCTGTACCTTCGACCTTGGACATTGGACATTTGACCTTGGACCTTGTACTACGGACCCCGTTTTCTCTCTCCTCTTGACTGCAGGCGCGGCATAGTGGAAATTCCATGCATGGAGACCATGGAGTCAATCAATCCGGCGACCGGGGAAACCCTGAGGACCTACAGGCCCCACTCCCTTGCCGAAATCGACCACGCCCTCGACTCGGCCGTCTCCGCCCGGCTCGATTGGCAGCATCGCAAGGACAAATCCGGCCTTTTGTCGAAGGCGGCATCGATTCTGAAGGATCGAGCAGCCGAATGGGCCGCGCTCATCAGCATGGAGATGGGAAAACCTGTCCGCCAAGCCAGGGCGGAGGTCCTGAAATGCGCCCTGGCCTGCGACTACTTCGCCGCGAACGCCGCCGGATTCCTCGCCGACGAGCTCGTGGCCACGGAAGCTGCGGATTCCAGGATCCGGTTCGAGCCGCTGGGGGCAATCCTCGCCGTCATGCCCTGGAATTTCCCGTTCTGGCAGGTGTTCCGCTGCGCAGCTCCGGCGCTTGCCGCGGGCAACGTCGTCATCCTCAAGCATTCGTCGAACGTTCCCGGATGCGCGCTGGCCATCGAGCGTATTTTCAGGGAGGCCGGATTCCCGGACGGCGTTTTCTCCACCCTGCTTATCGGATCCCAGCGCGTCGCCGCAATCGTCAAGGACCGGCGCGTGGCCGCGGCAGCCCTCACCGGGAGCGACGCCGCAGGCAGGGCCCTGTCATCGGCGGCCGGGTCCGCGCTCAAGAAGACCATACTCGAGCTCGGCGGGTCCGATCCGTTCATCGTAATGGATGACGCCGATACCGCGGGGGCCGCGCTCGCCGCATCGACGTCCCGTTTTCAGAACGCCGGCCAGAGCTGCATCGCGGCAAAGCGGTTCATAGTGTGCAAGGGCGCATACGATGATTTCATGGCCGGATTCACGAGCGCAGCCTCAAGACTCAAGGTCGGCAATCCGGCCCTGGAAGAGACCGACATCGGCCCTCTTGCGCGTGCCGACCTGCTCGAGGACGCATGCCGCCAGACGGATGAATCGGTTTCAAAGGGCGCGCGGATCGTGGCGGGCGGACGCAAGCTCGAAGGCCCGGGGTTCTATTTCGCCCCCACAATCCTGTCGATGGCCGGCAAGGGAATGCCCGTCTGGGACGAGGAGACGTTCTGCCCCTTGGCTGCGGTCGCGGAAGCCCGCGACAGGGAAGAGGCTCTCGCCCTTGCCAACAGCACCCGCTACGGTCTCGGCGCGAATGTATGGACCCGCAATCCAGAAACCGCCCGCTGGTTCTCGGAAAGGCTGGATGCCGGCCTGGTTTTCGTCAACTCGTTCGTGAAATCCGATCCCCGCCTTCCCTTCGGCGGCGTCAAGGAATCAGGCTACGGCAGGGAGTTATCCTCGTACGGCATCAGGGAATTCGTGAACGTGAAGACGGTCTGGGTCGAGAAATCATGAAGTCTGTGGGAGCCGCCGGGGGAGGGCGAGACGCAGCAAGGCGGCGATTATCAGAAGAACAGCCTAACCCTTGCCTTCCTCGGGCTTCTTTTCCTCTGGCGGTTTCTTGCCTCCTGATCCGCCTTCCGTCTCGGCTTTGTCTCCCGAGTCGGAACCGCCTTCGGATTCCAGCGGCGCGCGGTCCATGCCCTTGCCGTGGAAGTCCTCGGGACCGAGCTCGACCAAGCGAATGGGAATCACGTCCTTGGTCCCGAAATCGTACTTGCCGTCGTCGACCACGAGGAATCCCTGTACGGATTTGTAGAACGACGGATCCAGGTCCTTGACCGTGCGGTAGTACTCGTGGAGCCTGGTTATTTCCCTGGCGGAGACCTCCTTGACCTTGGTGAGGTTCGCCGGGTCGATATCCACCCTGACCTGCGGGTCCAGCCAGTCCGGATTCAGGACGACTCCTGTCGAGGGGCAGACGCCGAGGATGAACACCGCTCCGACAGGGGGCGTGAAATGGCCGAGCCTCGAGTCGTCGAGCTCGGTCCGGCTCTGGAACTTGATGGTCAGCCCGCTTTCCGTGACAATCCCCACCGGCTCCTCGAGATTAAGGTCATACACGTACCATACCGCGAGCTTGACCGTGTCGAACACTCCCATGTCCCTGTCGTATATCATCACCTGCGGGTATTCCACCCTCTCGAGATACCCGACCTTGTTCTCCCTGGGAGGCTGGCCGACTATGACGGAGTACAGGGTCTTTTCGGCCTCGTCCTCGTACTTCTTCCTGATTCGCTCGATTATGTCCTGCCGCGACGCCTCGGGATCGACTTCCACGCCTTTCTTGCCGCGGATCTCGGCGAGATAGTCGCGGTATTCGCTCTCGATTGCACGGTCGAGCGAGCTTTGCCTGCCGTATTCGGAACGTTCCATGACCCATCCGGGGACGTAGGGAGCGGGTTCGGAACAGCCCGGGAGCACGAGCAGGAGGACGAACAGGGGAACCGGAACGCATAGAAGCCTGATGCTCATCGTTCGCATCCCTGAAATACGCGCTTTAGGCGGTAATTTCTAGCAGAATCGCCGCGCAATGGCAAGCTTGATTCCTCCGCAAAAACCCGGATTTAAGCTACCGGTTGCGCTCGGACCTGGAAATGTATAAACATTCAAGTTTCAGAAAATGCCGTGCAAGGGGACTGGCCCTCGTAATGGGCGTATTCAGGGATCCTGTCCCCCTTTTCCAATCGACGACCGCCCGGCGAAACATCTTAAGGGACGCAGATTGAAATGCAGACGAGGGAGGAAGCGAGGAAGTATTTCCTTCCGGGCGGTCCGATTTCCAAGGTCCTGGACGGATTCGAACCCAGGCCCGGCCAGGTCGAGATGGCCGAGGAAGTCGCCGATGCCCTCCATGAAGGCGGAAGGCTGGTCGCCGAGGCAGGCACGGGAGTCGGCAAGAGCATGGCATACCTCGTGCCCGCTATTCTCACCGGAATCGAGCGAGGCGTTCCCCCGGTGGTGTCGACGCACACGATAAGCCTCCAGGAACAGCTCGTAGGCAAGGACATCCCGCTCCTCCGGAAAATCATGCCGGAGGGATGCCGTCCCGTGCTGGTCAAGGGCAGGGGCAACTACGTCTGTTTGAGGCGTCTCAACGCAACGTCCCATGGAAGCCTTTCCACCCTTTTCCCGGCGGATGCGGGCCCGCGCGAGCTCGAGAGAATCGCCGCATGGGCTTCGAAGGCCAGGGAGGGGTCCAAATCCGAGCTGGATTTCGTCCCCTCCCAGGCGGCCTGGAGCCAGGTCCAGTGCGAATCCGGCGCCTGTCTCGGGGCGGAATGCCCTTTCTCCGGCAAGTGCTTCTTCCTCGCCGCGAGGAAGCGCGTGTTCTCGGCCACGCTCCTTGTCGTCAACCACTCCCTCCTGCTCAGCGATCTGGTCGTCAGGAAGGCGTCAAGGGGGATCCTCCCGGACTACGATTCGCTGATCATCGACGAGGCCCACACCCTGGAGCAGGCGTCGGATGAAATCCTGGGAACTGATGTCTCCAACTTCGCCGTCCGCATGGCCCTCGACGCCCTGTACAGCCCGTCCGCGGACCGCGGGCTCTTCTCTGCCCCGGAATGCAGGTCCGCGCGCATGGAGGTCGAGCGCGCGAGGGAGAGCGCGGACAGGTTCTTCTCGGCGCTCGACTCGATGCTCGAGCGCAGCGAGGACGCATCGTTGAGGATAAGGGCGGGCGAAATCGGCAACTCCTTGATTCCCGTCCTGACGGCGCTGGGGGCCACGGCCGGGCTCATGGCATCGGCGTCCTCGGATTCCGATTCGGGGCTCGAGTTGAAGCTCATGCAGGAGCGGCTGGCCGACATCGCGGCGAGAATCGCGGACGTCGCCTCCGCATCCTCCGAGTCCCACGCCTACTGGATTGAACGCCGCGGCAGGGAAGGGCGGGTCATCTCGTTGAGATCAGCCCCCCTCAGGGCGGGAGACCTGCTGTCGGAAATGCTGTTCTCGCGGCTGAGGACGGCAGTTCTTACAAGCGCGACCCTCTCCATCCCCTCCCAGGACCCGTTCGCCTTCTTCGCAGGCAGGGTCGGCCTCGACCGATACAGGGCGCGGACATTCGCGTCGCCGTTCGACTTCGAAAAGCAGGCGGTCCTGTATCTGTCGCGCAGGATGCCGGATCCCAACCATCCGGGCTACACGTCAGCCGTCGCGGAAAAGGTCAGGGATCACCTGCTGCGTTCCGGAGGAAAAGCCTTTGTGCTTTTCACCAGCTACGGACTCATGAGGCAGGTGGCTGAGATCCTCAAGCCCTTCTTCGCCGGCAGGCCGTACAGCGTCTTCATACAGGGCGAGGACCTCCAGAGGACGGCGATGCTCCAGAGGTTCCGCGACGAAATCGACTCGGTCCTTCTCGGCACGTCGAGCTTCTGGGAAGGCGTGGACGTGAAGGGCGAATCGCTCAGCAACGTCATCATCACGAGGCTGCCATTCTCGGTGCCGACCCATCCTTTGACGCAGGCTAGAATCGAACGGATTCGCAGCGATGGAGGCGAACCGTTCGTCGAGTATTCGCTTCCCGAAGCCGTCATAAGGCTGCGGCAGGGGTTCGGACGTCTGATTCGGACGTCAACCGACACGGGATCCGTCGTGATTCTCGACCCGAGGATTCTTACGAAACGCTACGGCAGCGTCTTCCTCAGCGCGCTGCCCAAGTGCAGGATGGTGGTCGAGTGAATTCGCCGGCCTGCGGGCGGCGAATTCATTTGTTGCTCGTCACCTCGACGTCGATCTTCGACCCCCTCGCCACTTCCTTGAACGGCGGGGGATCCTGCCTCACGATGATCTCCTTGCCGTATTTCGTGGTCTGCGTGACAGTGCCAATCTCGAGCCCGGCCGCTTTCAGAATCTCCTCAGCCTCCTTGAGCGTCTTCCGCAACAGGAGCGGGGTCTTCACCTTGTCCACCAGCCCCTTGGAGACGATGAGGTTCACAACGGTTCCGGGCTTCACCTCCGTTCCCGGATCCACGGACTGGGCGACCACCTGATCCTTCGGCGCGCCGGATTTCTCCTCCACGTTCACTGATCCGACCTTGAGGCCCGCCTTTCCAATCTCCGTCTGGGCTTCAGCCAGCGGCTTGCCCGTGACGGCAGGAACCTTTACTTTTTCCGGCGGCTTGACGGCGAGAACGAAGTGGACCTTCGACCCGGCCTCCACTTCCCTTCCGTACATCGGCGTCTGATCGATTACGGTTCCCACGGGCTCGTTCCCCGAAGGCACGCCCCTCGTGACTTCGCCCGCAATCAGTCCCGCCTTCACGATTTCCGCCCTCGCATCGGCCTCGGTCTTCCCCTTGAGGTCGGGCACCCTCACCATGACGGCGCCCTTCTGGGCTATGACGAGCCGCACCGCCGATCCCGGCTTCACTGTCTTGCCGGCGGCCGGGTCCTGCCTCAGCACGGTACCAGGGCTGAAATCGTTCGTGTTCTCGAACGGAGTGAGCCCCACCTTCAATCCCGCCTTCTCCAGGGCCTTTCCGGCGTCAACCAGCGCAAGCCCGACGACGTTCGGAACCGCGACGTCGGGGGCCGAGGGGGCTTTCCTGACCCTGAAACTCACAGCGAAACCCGCCTTCACCTTCGTGTTGCATGGCGGAGTCTGCCAGGAAATCGTGCCGTCGCCGCCCGCCTCTTCCTTCTCCTCCACCGCGCCCACCTTGAGCCCGACGTTTGCCAGCCTCTCCTTGGCAGCCTCAGGCGTGAGCCCGACAAGTTCGGGCACCATTACGCCCTCGTCCTTCGGCTTCAACGCCTTGCGGACCTCTATCTCGACCTTTGAGCCGGGTTCCACCATCGACCCTTCGGCCGGGTTGACCGAGATGACGACGTCGTCCTCGCCCTCCTCTTCCTTCCTCACGATGCTGCACCTGAGGCCGGCAGCCTCGATCTCCGCCACTGCCTTCTCGCGGCCCTTTCCCTTGACCGCAGGCACGGCAACCTGCGGCTTGTCCCCGCCCACATCGAGGTCCACAACGGAACCTCTCGGGACCTTAGCCGATGCGAACGGCGTCTGCGATATGACGCTTCCCGGCACTCCCTGGCCCGGCTTCATCGTGATCCTGCCCGCCTTGAGCCCGGCCTTCTCGAGCGCTTCTTTCGCAGCCTCGATTTTCATCCCTCCGACGTCCGGAACCTCCACGTCCCCGGCCGGCTGCTCCACCGCCGCCTTCTTCCTGAAGACCATGATTGCGACGGCCGTCCCTTTCTCTATCTTCATCCCGGCTTCCGGCGCCTGTCCTGACACCGTACCGTCCTTCTCCTGCTCCTCGGTCTCGGTCTCTTCGACCCCGCCAACCGCAAGCCCCGCAGACTCGATTTCGGCCTTTGCGCGGTCGAGCGTCATCCCCTTCAGATTAGGCACGGCCACCGTATCGTCCTGAGGAGGGACGATGTCCGCCTTCTTCGCGGAGACGAATATTTTCACCGCCGAGCCCTGTGCGACCTGCGTCCCGGCAGCGGGATCCGTGCGGGTCACCCTGCCTGCTTCCGCCGCGGACTCCTCCTCGACGGTCCCGCCCGTGACGAGCCCCGCGGCCTCCAGCGCCTTCGCGGCCTCCGCCGAGTCCAGCCCTGAAACGTCCGGGACGGCGACTTCAGCCTTCGATACCACGACCTTGACCGTGGAAGGCGCGCTCATGAGCCCGAGGGAATCCTCGACCACGAGATCGAATTCATACTCCCCGGCCGGAAGACCCTTCACGGCAAGGCGCGGTTCCGCGGAAACCTGGGGTTCGGATCCCTTCCTCGACCATGCGTATTTGACTATGGACCTGCCGCCGAAGGCCTTCGAGCCTGAGCCGTCGAGCGTGAAATCCTCGCCTTCCTTTGCGCTAGCGCTGCCTCCTGCGGCAGCCATGGGAGCCTTGGCTTCGGCAAGCACCGCGGTCACGTCCACGAAACCGCCGATCCTGACCGGCTCGCCGGGCAGGGGCGACTGCGATGTTATCCTGTTCATCTGGTCCGGCTTGCCTCTCACCGGCGTGAGCTTCCCGATTTTCAGGTCGAAACGCGCCAGCTCGGCCGCAGCCTCGGCGATGGTCCTGCCGGCAACGGACGGGGCCTCGACCTCGATGTTCCCGCAGGCGATGTCGATGACGACCTCGGTGCCGGGAAGCACCTCGGATCCGGCCGAAGGCATCTGCGATGCGATTGTCCCGCCGGCGGCCTCGCTCACCGCATACGTCGTCCTTCCGGGCTTGAGACCGGAGGAGTACAGCAGATGCAACGCCGCAATCCTTGTCTTCCCTGCCAGTTCGGGAACGATTGCCTTGAAATCAAGGCCTTCGGGTATCGCAAGGACCAGGTCCACATGCGTGCCGGGGTAGGCTTCGCTACCGGCTTCCGGCGACTGGGAAGAGACGATTGGCGCCTTGGGAGCAGGCTTCCCGGCGTCGCCGTCGGCGGGTTTCGGAGTCTCCTCCGCGGGAGGCTTCTCGCCCGCGCCATCGGCCGGAGGCGTCCCCTCGCCTGCGGGCTTCTCTGATCCGTCGCCCGCCCCGTTGTCATTGTCCTTGTCCGCTCCGGCGGGCTTGTAGAAGACCAGCCCAATCGTGAACGAGGCCGCGGAGAGGAGCGTTTTGGCCTCTTCCAGCGTCTTGCCGGCGGCATCGGGGACTTTGATCCTTCCCTGCGCTTTCACGACCACGACGAGTTTGAATCCCTGGCCCCTGGCCGCCCAGGCCCCGGACTCAGGCGTCTGCGAAGCCACCTTCGGAACCGGATCCTCGCCTTCCTCCCTGAAGGCGACTTCCATCCTGCCCAGGCCGGCCTCGTTAGCCAGGATTGCCGCATGTACGGTGGTCAGGCCGACCAGGTGCGGCATCCTGAAATCGCCCACCTTTTCCGGATCGAGGGGAGGTTCCGCGTCGTCCTGTCCGGCGGTATCAACCGGCTTTTCGGCTGTGTCCGCGGGTTTCTCGCCATCTCCGGGCCCGGGCTGACCGGATCCGTCCGAGGTCCCGTTCTGCTTGTCCGGGCCGGATGAACAGGAAGCCATGGACAACGCGACGACTGAAAGCGCAACCAGCAATGCCGTAAGGCTTTTTGCAGCTCTGAGGGACATCTGAGCCTCCGACCATGCGCAGCCCGGCCCGTGAGTTTGCTCCGGCGGCGGCCGCGCGAAACGCATCTTGGATGCCAAACCCGGAAACGGAAACAGTCTAATATCAGGATTGCCCCTTGTAAAGCTGCCAGGTCTTTGTTTCGTGTTGATTCATTATCCTGTCGGTGTACTCGGTGTCTTCGGTAGTTCCAGTCTTCGGTTTTCTATTTTACGGTCTGCGGTCCGCAGTCTGCGGTTTTACGGTTCGCGGTCACCTGCCACGCCTGAATCTCTTCGATCCGCACCCGTACGCGGAGCACCTGCCTTCGAATCTCCAGCATTCCCTGTGATGCGGGGCTCCGCATTTCCTGCAAAAGACGGTCATGCCGTCGAATCCGTCCCCGCAAAGAAGGCAGCGCCGCGCATCAAAGCCCGGCGAGCCGTCCGGTGCGAACTCGATTCCTCCGGCATTCTCGAGCATCGACGCGAATCTCGCCGCCAGCGCAAGCGCCTTTTCTCCGAATTCTGCGAGTTCAGCTCCGTCGTCGAGCACGGCTGCGACGGATGCCGTGAGATGGCCGGGGCTCAAGACGATTCTCGCGTTACCGGAGGCGTGGGATGCGATGTCGGCGATTGACTTCCTCGCGTCCGCGTCGAGCAGCCTGAGACAGATCTCAGGCGGCGATCCTGATGCCGCGAAGGACGAATCGAACGCGGGATCCCGCGTCCGAATCAGGCGTTTCCCGAAGAACTCAGGCAGGCAGGCGATGCGGGTTCTCTGGCTAATCTGCATGCGCGCCTTCGAATCCGGCATCTTCGCAGACAGGAAGGTGGCCCCGGGCGAATACGATCCTCCGTGCCTTCCCGACAGCACCCACGGGCGTGACGGATCCGCGAACCGGATTGAGGGAAACGACAGGAACGAAACGGAAGGCGATCCGCCGAGCCTCGCGGACGCCTGGACGTAGCCCCTGTTGAGGGCAGAATACATGAGGAAGACGAGGATTCCCGCCAGGAGGAACCCCAAGGCCAGGAATGCGGCCAGCATGACCGGAGCGTAGTCGATTGCGGACATTTCCGATTTCGAACGGCCGTCCGGCAGCGGAAGACCTCCGGTCGCTGCCC
>DYIT01000158.1 GCA_020723505.1 Candidatus Kuenenia stuttgartensis | reverse complement strand
GAGACTCTGGACCCGGCGAAGATGACCGGCAATCCGGAGCACGTCATCGCAATGGCCCTTTTCGAGGGGCTCACAGTATACGACCCGAAGACCCTGGATCCCAAGCCCGGGATGGCGGAGAAGTGGACTGTTTCCGCGGACGGGCTCGTCTACACGTTCACCCTCCGCGGCGGGGCGGTATGGACCAACGGTGATCCGGTCACGTCGGACGATTTCCTGTTCTCGTGGCGCCGCGCCATACTCCCGAAGACCGCGGCCCAGTACGCGTACCAGTTCTACTACGTGAAGAACGCCCGGGCGTTCAACAAGGGCGAAATCACGGACTTCTCCCAGGTGGGGATAAAGGCCCCGGACAGGAACACGGTGGTCGTTACGCTCGAATCGCCCACGGCGTTCTTCCTCGATCTCGTCTCGTTCCAGACCTACATGCCCGTGCACCAGGCGACGGTGGAGAAGCACGAGGACAAGTGGACGCGTCCGGAGAACATGGTGTCGAACGGTTCGTTCATGCTGGCCGAATGGACGCCTGAGAAGCAGATTGTGATGAAAAAGAACCCCAAGTACTGGAGCGCCGACAAGGTGAGGCTCGAGGAAATCGTGGTCTTTCCCTACGAGAACCTGGACACCGCCTACAGCCTGTTCAAGCAGGGGAAGATTGACTGGATGCTAGGCGTACCCCTGCCGAAAATCGACGAAATCAAGCGCCTTCCCGAGTACTACGTTGGCCCCTGGCTCGCGACTTATTTCTACAGAATCAACGTGACGAAGAAGCCATTCGAAGACGCGCGGGTGCGCAAGGCCTTTTCCATGGCAATAGATCGCAAGTCGCTTGCCAGGGACATATTGAAGGGCGGGCAGGTCCCTGCGCTGGGTTTCACACCGCCGAAGATGCCCGGATACGAGGGAGTTTCCGGCCCTGCCTACAATCCGCAGTCGGCGCAGGCTATGCTCGCGGAAGCCGGATACCCGGGCGGCGAGGGGTTCCCCAAGGTGGACCTGCTCTTCAACACCAACGAGGGGCACAAGCAGGTGGCGGAGTCCGTGGTGCAGATGTGGAAGGAGAACCTGAAGGTCAACGTGGGGCTCTACAACACGGAGTGGAAGGTGTATCTCGACGACGTGAACCAGCTCAACTACCAGATTGCCAGGGCCGGGTGGATTGGCGACTACACGGACCCGAACACGTTCCTGGACATGTTCGTGACCGACGGGGGCAACAACAACACTGGCTGGTCGAACAAGGAGTACGACCGGCTGATTGCCGAGGCGGCCAGGGAGCTCGACGCGAAGAAGAGGATGGCGGTTCTCATGGAGGCAGAGAAAATCCTCGTCTGCGACGAGCTGCCAATCATTCCGATTTACTTCTACGTGAAGCAGGACCTCCTCAGCTCAGCCGTGAAGGGCGTGTTCCCCAACATCAGGCACCTCCACCCGTTCCAGAGCATATACATGGAGAAGGAGTAGGTACGAAGGGGAAAGCCTAGAAATCGCCAGGCAGTGTCATCAGACTGCGCCGAAAAGATGATTTGCCCTGAGGCATGACTCAGGCGAACTCGAATCAAGGCTCAATCCGCAGCCAAAACCAACCTCAGCCCCACGGCGTTGTCTTTCCACGCCCGTTTCTGCCCGCTGCGCGAAGCAGAGCGGCATTCGTTCCACTCGCCGTAATAGCTTCCGCCGCGGAAAATCCTGAACTCGGAAGCATCGCCCTCCTTCCAAGCTTTTCCTGAGGATGGGGCGCTTTCATAGTTCGGATGCCATATGTCTTCGCACCACTCGGCGACGTTCCCATGCATGTCGTAAAGCCCCCATCCATTTGGCGTTTTTTTACCCACTCGCATCAAGAAACTCGAGTTCTTCCTGAAGAAACCGAGCTTCTCTAGGTCCTGACTGGTCGAACCGCCGTTTGCAAAAGGAGTCGTGCTTCCCGCACGGCAGGCATATTCCCATTCCGCTTCGGTCGGGAATCTGAATTCATACTTCGTAACCTGTTTAGACAGGCCGATGATGCCGTTCAGTCTCGCTATGAATGCCGAGCAATCGTCCCACGATACGTGGTGAACGGGTGCGTTCTCGTCATTGGACATCCCGGGGAATGTATCAGTTACTTTCTTCCACAGACCCAGCGTGACTTCGTACTTGCCGATGTAGAAATGCCTTCTTAAAACCACCTGATGAGCCGGCCCCTCCTCCATCCCTCTGCGATTCTCCGTGTCACGAGAACCCATGGTGAACAACCCTGCAGATATGTAAATCATTTCGAGACCTGTTTTCTTTTCCCATATTTCATACGCGCATCTTGCGCTTGTATCCACAAGCTTGCTGCTCCTCTGGGTGGCAGGATTACCGAACCTGTCCTTGAGTGCGGAAGCAACCTCGAATGAATTCCTGAGTTCCATGGGCAGTGAAGTAATGATGCCTCTGACCCTGCCAAGGGCATTCCGGGCTTCCGTGTCGCCAGCCTTGTTTTCCAGGGCAGACGAGTAAGCCCTCACCGCTCCTGCCCAGTCCATCTCCCTTTCCAAGGAGGCGCCGTCCTTCATCCCCTGGAGATATCCAATCTCTTTCTCGCATCTCTTCAAGCCTTCATCGCATTCTTTGGAATCCTCCGTGTAGAATACAGCCTCCGCAAGCGCCTTCTGAGCCTCCTCCCATGCTTTGATGCTGCCGCTTTTCTGCGCCGACTTGAGCTTGCTCTGCGCCACGGCGATTGACTCCCTGTATTTCTTCTCCCTTTCCTCCTTCTTCATTCCCGCTACCGCGGCCTCTATCGCTTTCTGTATCCTCTGGGAAATCCGAGCCAGCTTTTCCTTCTCATCCGCAGTGCGAACCGTCTTCCCGATTCCCCTGAGAACACTCGCCGCGAGTATAAGGTTATTCTCTGCTTCGAATTGCCCCGCCATCCTGCATCCCATCTCGAACTTCGAAATCCTAATCTGCTCGACCGCCCATTCCTTAAGCGATTTCGCCTCTTCGTCCGGCATGATATTGAGCGCCTCCTCCGCCTCCTTGAGGCACCCATCATAAACACCTTCCGCCTTGAACTCCTTCGATTTCGCGAGATGCTCCTTGAAAAGCGATCCCCTCCCCTCATCCACCGCCCAGTCTCTAAGAATCCTTGCCTCTTCACCGTCCTTTATCATGAGTGCGTTCTTCGCGGCATCGAGGCAATTCGGCCAGTCTCCGGATTCCTTGTATTTCCTTGCCGCTGAAACGAGCTCTTCGTACTTTTCGGTCTTAGACAGTTCGGGTATTACGGAAAGCAACTTCAGGAAAGACTCTTCTATTCGGGAAGAGCTGAAGCGTTTCCTTCCATCCCTGTAGACGTTGAGAGCTTCGACTAGACGCCCCTCGGCTTCCGTCCGTTTTCCGGTCTCGAGTATCCCTGCGACAGCCTGCTCCCTTTCCCCAGCGTCCTTGAGCATGACGTCGAGGTTGACGACCTTCGCTGCCGCGTCTCCGGTCGAAGGAATTCTAGCCTCGGCAAGCGCACGGGCAGCCGAAGCGGTCTGCCCCGCTTCCATGGCGGCTTCCGCTTCATCCGCCATGGTACAAGCATATGCACTTGCGCATTCCGATTCCTCTTTTTCCATGCCCGCGGTCCGGTAGCATTCCGCCGCTTCCTTGAAAAGCCCTGCTCTCCTGAACAGCGCCCCCGCCCGGGCATGCGCCTCCGACGTGAGCTCGTTGTCGCTGGTGCGGGATTCCTCAGATAGCATCCTCGCACCGAGAACTGACCCGAAGGAAAAAGCAATCGCCAGAAAGAAACATGCGGCGGCAAACCATTTGCGTTTCCCGATGCCTGCAAGAAACCTGATTGCCCTCTCCTCGCCTTGCGCTTTAACTTCTCCCCCCGTGAGAAAGCTCCGCAGGTCCTCGCCCAGCTCGCGAGCATTCTGGTATCGCTTTTCCGGATTCTTCCTCAGCGCGCGGAGAATTATGTTCTCGAGAGGCCAAGGGACTTTCGGATTGAGCGCCGAAGGGAAGGGCGGATCGCTTCGAACGACCTGGTCAAGGACCGCCAACGCGGACTCGGCAGTGAACGGCGGTCTGCCTGTCAGCATCTCGTACAACACCGCCCCGAGGGAATAAACGTCCGACCTCTGGTCCACCCTTCCTTTCCCTGCCTGTTCCGGCGACATATATGCCGGCGAACCAATCGCCTCGACTCCGGAAACGCGGGAAACATTCAGTTCCCTGGCGATTCCGAAATCGACTATTTTCGGCTCACGCGTCTCCGTCATGAGGATGTTGGCGGGCTTTATATCCCTGTGAACGATGCCTTTCCTGTGAGCGTATTCGAGCGCGAATGCAATCTTGATTGCGATGGACACAGATTCGGTCTGAGTTATCAGGTCGTCATCAATCAGCCTTGTCAGCGGACCTCCCGGAACGTATTCCATCAGGATGTAGAACTTCCCCTCATGCTCGCCGTTCTCGTAGATTCGAGCTATGTCGGGATGGTTGAGGGAGGCGAGGATCTCCGCTTCCTTTCTGCTCTTTGCAGCGCTGTCGGCTCCGCCTTCGCCGCGTGCGATGAACACTTTCAGCGCGTAGTCCCTTTGCGATTCCAGCTTCCTCACCCGGTAGACCACGCAGGTTGCGCCTTTGCCGAGCTCTTCGATTACCTCGAATTCCTTGAAGCTTTCCATTCCCCACCACGCAGCGATTCGAGCCTACGGCGAAGCCGCGAGCCGGAAACCCACGTCCGACGCCGATTTCCCCGCGTCCATGAAGTCCCTTGATGAAGACCTGCACTTGTCCCAGCTTCTCAGATGACTTCCTCCCCTGACGACGCGGGTCCTGGCATTCGCGCCGGTGATCCATGGAATGCCGCTTGACGGCGCGCCTGTGTAGTCGATGTGCCACGCGTCCTCGCACCATTCAGCCACATTGCCGTGCGCATCATATATCCCGAATGCGTTGGGCTTCCTGAGCCCTGTTTCTGAGACGCATGTGCTGTTAAGCCTGTACCAGCCGAATTCCGAAAGCCCCAGAGGATTGCTTCCGAAACAAAAAGCATCCTGTGCGCCCGCCCTGCATGCATATTCCCACTCCGCTTCGGATGGAAGCCTGAATGTCGGCCAGCCGAGCTTTCCCTTCCGCGCGTTCAGCCTTGCCGTGAATTCCTGAATCCGGAACCACGACATCCCCGACGCCGGTTTCACCGATTCGGCAGCGCCTCCCTCGCTCATGACGGAATTCCACTGAGAGAAGGTCACTTCGTATTTCCCGATGTAGAAGCCGTCGATTTCGACGATGCGGGCAGGCCCCTCGTCCATGCTGCGTACGGATTCTGCCTGCTGCGACCCCATCGTGAAACTGCCAGGACTTGCGAAAATGAATTCAATCCTCGGGTGTTTCATCCATATCTCATAGTTCCAGCCGGTCTCCCTGTCGAAGCGGCTTCCTCCGCGCATGCAAATCGGATTCCCCCGTGAATCCTTGTCCTCCCGGGGGACCTCGAACGCCTCGTAAAAACCAAGAGGCATTCCCCCGGTAGAGGATTTGAGCCTTCTCATGGCATCGAGAGCCGCGGGATCGCCCGGCCTCGAACGCAGCGCCTGCGCCCATGAAGCTTTCGCCCCGGCCAGGTCTCCGGCGGTCTCCAGTGCGGCCGCTTTGGCGGCGGACTGCTCGTATGAATCGCGAATCTCGCCAATCTCCTTCAGGATCGCAGTCGCTTCCGCGTCTCCAGGAAATATGGCAAGCGCCCTTTCAAGCTCCGATGAAGCGGTATCTTCATCCTCCTTGCTCCTTGCGGCAGCCGCGGATTTCATTGCTCTGAGATATGCAAGCCTCCTTACGGCAATGCTCCTGATTTCGTCTGCTTTCCCGCAGCCCGGCATGGTCGAGAGCGCATCATCGCACCACCTGATTGCCGCCTCAAGGTCTCCATTCGAAAGCGACGAGTGCGCTTCCAAAACCGCCGATTTGACTCTGCTGCGTGAATCGAGTTCCGAAATCCTGCTGTTAATCTCGACTGCATGGATTCCACAGGAGAAAAGGCCGAGATAGTCCGTGCAACCCGAAAGATCGCCTCTCACACCCCTCAGGAAGATCGCTTTCTCGAACCAGGATTCGGCTTCGAGGACCTCTGCAGGAGTTGCCGCCGTCCTGCGGACGATTGCCTTCCCGGCGGACTGGTTTCGCACTGCAAAGCATGCCCCAGCTTCCCTGAGAAGAGCTTCCCTCTCCACCGTCGTAATCTCCCTGGCGGCAGGCGCAGGAAACAGAATCCCCCCAGCAGCGCCGAGGACCATTGCGATTATGATGGATGCCGCACGTAACGCTCCTGCCCGGGCCGGAGTCTTGAACGCCTTTACTATCGACTCGCCTTTCGCCTCGACTTTCCCCCCGGACAAAAACCTCGTCAAATCGGCCTTGAAGGAATCCACGCTCTGGTACCTGTCCCTTTTCCTTTTGGACATTGCTTTCAGACATATCGCCTCGAGCGCCCTGGGAACGGCGCGGTTAATAACCGTTGGCGCGCAAGGCTCGGATTCCACCACCTTTACGAGAATTTCCATTCGCGTGCTCCCTCGGAATGGAGGCTGGTTCGTCAGTAGCTCGTAGAGTATCGCGCCTAGCGAATAAATATCGCTTCTCCGGTCTATTTCCCTGAGCTTGCCTTGGGCCTGCTCCGGCGGGATATAGGCAGGAGTCCCCAGCGACGACCCTTCCCTGGTCAGGCGTATGTCCGTTCCAAGGTCCTTTGCGAGCCCGAAATCAGCCACTTTAGGCAAGCCTCCTGCATCGAGAAGGACATTCTCGGGCTTGAGATCCCTGTGCACTATGCCCTTCGAATGGGCGAAACTCAGAGCATCACATATCGGCAGCATGATTTCCGCGGCTCTCCGGCAGCTGAGCAGCCCCTTGGCGGCGAGAGTCTTGAGCGACCCGCCGCCGACATATTCCATCACGTAATATCTCCTGTTCTCCCATTCACCGACGTCAAAAATCTTAATAATGCCGGGATGAGACAACCTGGACATGTTGCCGATTTCCCTCATGAACCGCATGACCTGCTGTTTCGTAGCTGATTCGCCGGCAAGCATCAACTTTACTGCGACTTCCTCATTGTTATCAGTCTTCTTCGCATGGAAGACTACGCCCATCCCGCCTCTTCCGATTTCCTCGAGAAGCGAATACCTTCCAGAGAAGCCCCCGGCTCCGCCAGCAGCCGCCGAGTCGGATCCGTCCAGCGGGATGGGCTTCGGGAGGTCTTCGATGTTCAAAGCCGAGTCAGGACATCCAGGATCATCAGTGAGGAAAATCTGGGCGTCGTCAAGCTGGCTGCCTGCCGAATCGGCCGTCACCGCGAACATTCCGCTTTCTCCGGATGACTGCGGATTTGCCAAAGCCGGAGAATCGTGAGCAGGCTCCGTAAAACGCCTCACGCTGCCGGCTGATTCGACCACCAGCACCATCCCGCATTTTCTGCACTTCAGCATTGTTCCGGCCTTGAATCCCCTTGCCGTAAAAGGAACAAAGCAGCCAGGACACCTTGCCATACGAGCGGACGCGAGATCTGCCCGGCATTTGAAGATCTCCCTCATCACTCCGAGGTTAATCAGGCCTTTCTCAAGCATAAGGTCGAGCAGATCCCTTCTTTCGCTTTTCGATTTGAAGCGCAGATATTCGTCGAAGTTCCTCTTCAAGTCCTCAATATTCACCATGCCTTTCCTGAAGGCAATTGCGCCCAGCAGCATTTCGTTGAGGAGTTCGATGCTGAAACCTTCTGATTCGAAAGAGGCAGCGACATCGATAATCGTATCCGCGAGATCCCGCTGGAAAGCGCTTATCAGTCCTTTGACGAAGACGAAACCGGTGAATCCCGACGGATTGAGCGACGATTCTCTAGTGAATCCCGCCGCTTCAGCCTCGTCCAGGAAACCAAGTCCGTGCAGCACCTTATGCGGGGACCACTTGCCTTCTTGCAGCATGCGTACAGGCTCTATTCCGATTGGGTTCAAAATCCGCGGATAACTCGCGATTATCCGGGGCTGGTTCGATTTATCGATTCAAGAATCGTCTTGATTCGGTCGCAAACATTTTTAGGATTACGGATTCTCCTCTCGCGGTCCTTCGCAATCATGTCGTCTACGAGCGCCTCGACTTCTTCGGGGACGCCGTCTACAACCATCGAAAGCCTGGGAGGATCGGAGGCAAGCACTTTGCCGAAAATCTCGACCGGAGTCGAACCCGTGTAAGGTGCCGATCCCGAAAGCATTGCGAAAAGCGTTGACCCGAGCGAGTAGATGTCTGCGCGTTGATCAACGAACCTTGCGTTGTCAATCTGCTCGGGAGCCATGAATCCGGGAGTCCCCATCGGCACGTCGTCGCAGGTGACGCCGCTTGTGCCCGCCTCCTCGAAATTCTTCGCAAATCCGAAATCCGTCAGTATCGCCTTCGAACCCGAGTCAATCAGTATGTTTGAGGGTTTGATATCCCTGTGAACCAATCCCTCTGCATGAAGCAGAATCAATGCCTGGGCAATCTGAGAGGTCCATTCGAGGGCTTGGCCGACCTCAATCAGAACGTCACCAATTATTTTCGACAGCGGCATGCCTTCCACGTACTGCATGGAAAACGCAAGCACCGGCCCGTCGTCGATGATATCGTACACCTGCGTCAGGTTGGGATGTTTGAGCCGAGCGGAGATCCTGGCTTCCCGGAGAAAGTATTTCCTGTATTCCTTCCTTGAAGCGACGTCCGGCCTGACTACCTTGAGAGCGTCAATTCTATCGAGCAGCGTATGCCTTACCTTATAAACGACTCCCATCCCTCCGGCGCCGATGACATCAAGAACTTCGTATCGCCCTATCCTGTGGCCCGGAGCAAATCCCGATTCCTTGCCCCGCCACCATGACGATGAGATTTCCAGTGATGGCAGCTTGGCCGGACCGGGTGAAGGAGTGTCTCCGGCCCTTCTTGCTTGCTTCGGGAAACCGAAGGGAGCCCGGGTGGCGACTGCGTCTGGATTGGACTTCGAAGCTCCAATTTCCGAACGAAAGGATGGTACTCTGAATGGTTTGAGGCAAGCGCTGCATTTGACAATCGTCCCGGCCTTGTATTTAAAAACGTTCATGCGGTTGCCGCACGGACAAATCGATATCCTCCTCTGTTGAATATTCTGGATTTCCTCGATTTCAGCCGCGGTCAGGAATCCCTTGTCCAGCATGAGCCGGTCAATAGAAACCTGCACCTTGTCTTTCTCGAGGCGGGAGTATTCGGAAAGCGCTTCCTTCATCTGCGTTGCCGTCATGAATCCCTTCTCCACGGCAAGTGAAGCGAATTGACGATCGCCTCCGGATGGCATCTTCGCCTCCTTATGACCCTCAGCACGGCTTCCGCGGGAAAACAGAGCCTCCGCCAGCGGTGTCTTCCCGTATCAAGGAAACAACAATTCTATATCCGACAGGCGAATTAATCAACCGGTTCGGCGCAGGGACAGCGATGAAGAGTCGGGCGCGGAGCCGGTCGGGCCGGCAACCGGCAAGGGAGTC
>DYIT01000157.1 GCA_020723505.1 Candidatus Kuenenia stuttgartensis | reverse complement strand
TTTGCGCGCCCGGCCCCCGGATAATTCACGTTCCTTCGTGAATTATCCGGGTTAAAGACACGAGGTTTCGCAAAAACCGTACCGGCGGGGGATGACACGGCCGCCTGGAAGCCATATCGCTTTGCTATCTAATCATTTGCATCAGGACCGGAACGGTATGTGGCCTCCGAATTCCATTCGGAAGGCCTGTGCCCGGTCCAGGCTGCGTCACTGCGGAGTAAGCATGTTACTATCGAGAAACGCCAGCTCTCGCGCGAAGACGCCGTTACGATGGCCGGGGCAGGCGACCGCGGGATGCAACCGCAAGACGCCCGCAGGTCAATCGCCTCCAGCAGGCTTTTTCATCGACAGGCTGATGCGCTTGCGGTCCAGGTCCACTTCGAGCACGGTTACCCGCACCCTCTGGGTCACGTGCACGACTTCCCCCGGGTCGGCGACGTACCGGTCCGCAAGCTGGCTGACGTGGACCAGGCCGTCGTGATGCACGCCGACGTCGACGAAAGCGCCGAAGGCCGTGACGTTCGTGACTATTCCGGGGAGCACCATGCCCGGCTTCAGGTCGGTTATCTCCTTCACCTCCTCCGGGAATGCGAACGATTCCAGTCCGTCGCGCGGATCCCGTCCTGCTTTGCCCAGCGCGTCCAGGATGTCGAGCACCGTTGGCAGTCCGGCCGCTTCCGAGACGAAGCCGGCGGGATCAATCCCTGCTCGCCGCTTGGGGTCGGCGACAAGGTCGGCGACCGAGCACCCCTGCGATCGGGCCATGCCCTCGACGACCGAGTAGCTCTCGGGGTGGATTGCGGTCTCGTCCAGGGGGTTCTCGGCGCCCCGAATCCTCAGGAATCCCGCGCACTGCTCGAACGTCTTGGGCCCAAGCCCCGGGACCTCCAGGAACCCGGATCGCGAGCGGAATGGGCCATTCCCGTCCCTGTGAGCCACGATGCTCCGCGCCGTCTTCCCGGTGAGACCAGAGACTGCCCGCAGGAGCCGAGCGCTCGCCGTGTTGACCTCCACGCCCACCGAGTTCACGCAGCTCACCACGACGTCGTCCAGAGCTTGCTCGAGCGCCGTCTGAGAAACATCGTGCTGGTACTGGCCCACGCCGATGGACTTGGGGTCAATCTTCACGAGCTCAGCCAGGGGGTCCATCAGGCGCCGGCCTATGGACACCGCGCCGCGCACGGTAACGTCCTGATCAGGGAATTCCTCCCTGCCTGCTTCGGATGCGGAATACACCGAGGCGCCGCTCTCGTTGACCAGAAAAACCGCCGGGCCCGATGCGCCGAACGTGTCACGGCAGAACCGGTGGGCCTCGCGTCCGCCCGTCCCGTTGCCGACAGCGACCGCTTCGATGCCGTGCTTCGACGCAAGCTCCCTGAGGCGCCCGGCGGCCTCGCTCGTCCTGCTCTGCGGCGGCAGGGGAAAAATCGTCTCGTGGTGCAGGAGCGCGCCCTGGGCGTCGAGACACACCAGCTTGCATCCGGTCCGGAACCCCGGGTCGAGGGCGAGCATGCGCCTGCCTCCGAGCGGCGGAGCAAGCAGGAGGTGGCGCAGGTTCTTCGAGAACACCGCAATCGCCTCCATGTCGGCCCTGTCCTTGGCCGCCGCACGCGTCTCGGATTCCAGGGAAGGCGCGAGCAGGCGCTTGTACCCGTCCCGGACCGCCAGCGCCACCTGCGCGGACGATCCTCCGCTCCCGCGCACGAAGCGATGCAAAAGCCGCCGGACTGCCTCCTCCTCGTCGGGCCTAATGCGGACCCGGAGAATCCCCTCCTCTGCCCCGCGTAGCACGGCGAGAATCCTGTGCGAGGGCGCGCGCGCCAGGGGCTCGGTCCGGTCGAAGTACTCCGCGTATTTGGCCCCTGCTTGCTCCTGGCCCTTGACGACCTCGGATCGCATTGCTGCATGGCGGGCGAAAAGCTCCCGAATCCCGGCACGGGCTTCGGCATCCTCGCTGAACCGCTCGGCGAGTATGTCGCGGGCGCCGGACAGCGCCTCCTCGACGTCCGCCACGCCGAGCGACGCGTCTATGAACCTCGCCGCGGAAGCCTCCGGATCCCCGGGCTCCTGGCGCAGCAGCGTTTCGGCAAGGGGCTCGAGGCCCTTGTCGCGAGCCATGGAGCCGCGGGTCCGCCGCTTCGGGCGAAATGGAAGGTAGATATCCTCCAGCATGGCGAGGGTCTCCGCGCCCCGGACCCGGGCTTCCAGGGCTTCGGTGAGCACGCCCTCTTCCTTAAGCGACTTGAGGATCGCCTCGCGGCGCTTTTCAAGCGCCTCGAGACGGGCTAGTCCGTCGCGGACAGCCAGGATTTGCACTTCGTCCAGGCCGCCGGTCCGTTCCTTCCGGTACCTGGCGATGAAGGGGACAGTTGCGCCCTCGGCAAGCAGCGACGCCGCGGCAAGGGCCTGCCGTTTCGCAATCCCGAGTTCTTCGCTCAGGATTCCGGCGAACTGACCCTGTTCGGGTCCGGCGGAGACGTCCTTCCCGGAAATCATCGCTTGTATACGTCCTTCCTGTGCCCTATCCGAAGCACGAGGACCTCGCCCTCGAGTACCGCGAAGACGATTCGGAAGTCGCCGATCCGGAATTTCCGAAGGCCGGCGAATCTGCCTTTGAGAGTGGGAAATGAATCAGGATTCGCCGCAAGCTCGCTCTCAATGCGGTTCAGAATCCTGCGAGCCTGCGCCTTGTCGATGTGCTCGAGGTCTTTTGAGACCGACTTCTTGTAGATGATCCTATAGGCCAAGCTTCTTCCTCAGGTCCTTGCCGGTGATGGCCTCGTCCGAAGGATCGTGCAGGCGATCGAGAGCCACCTGAAGGTCCGCGAATTCCTCGAGATATGACTCCAGTGCCTTCTGGATAATCCACGACCGCGGCCTGTCGGTTTCCCGGATGACTCCGTCCAGCTGCCGGGCCAGTTCGTCGGGAATCCTGACTGATATCGCCTTGCTCATCAATGCCTCCTGTATTGCACATGATACATTGTATGCAATAGTGACAATGAATGCAAGAAAGCGCCTGCGGATGGAATCGATCGTGAGGACTGGAACCCTGTGCCAGGAATGCTCGAATATTCCGCACGAACACATGCTTAATGCCGAATCCATGCGCGATTCAGGTGCCGCCCCCTACTTCCCGTCCGCACATGCGAAGTTGAGGCTTTCCGCCATCCTCATCATCCTCGCCTCGTCTTCCGGCTTTGGCATCATGGCGGAGATGTGCAGGTCCAGGAAAAGGTCCTTGTCCTGGTAGTATGCCCGCAGCGACAGCTGGCTCAGCCTCCCCGCGCCCATTTTCAGGCGCAGTATGAAGCTCTCACCCTTGTCGATGAATTGCTTTCCATCCTCCGGGTAGCCCGAGGATGTTTTCTCGTACACGGACTGCGCGAGCTCCTTGAGGGTCTTGAACCCCGACTTGCTGTTGTGGTTGATGGAAATATTGAACAGGGTCTCCTCGGCCGATCCGGACCTTATGCAGTAGTCGGGCGAATCAACGAAGCCCTGCCCGCTCCGCGGGGGGCGTTCGCGATTACATTCCGAGCACGTCTTCGGCATCCAAGACTACCGCGGGACCGGACCGCCGTTTGAGACGGGACGCGCAACGCGGGACGAAAACAGCGAACACCGGCCGGGCTTTACCTAGAACCGGCAGGGGAGGCGCGCCCTTGTACGCTATGCCCCGGGCCAGCTCGTCAATCTCCCTCTCCGTGACCGGCCGATCGCTCCATTTCGCCTCGCCTATCAGGACCGATTTCCCGTCCTCAGACAGCGCGACGACGTCCCACTCCGGTCCCTGACCGTGCCAGTACCTGGATGCAGGCCGCCACTCGCCCCGCCCGAGCCGCTTCACCTGCGCTGCGCCAAATCCGGGCACCGCGACCCTGCAAAGGTCCTCCCATGTCATGGAGAAGAGCGCATGGGCGTTGCCGTTCCAGAGCCTCCTTCTCGACTTTTCCGATGCAGACGCCAGGAACGCCCTGTTCGGCGCCGCGACCCGGAACCACATCCTGAAGAAGGAATCGTAGATGCGGTAAAGGGACCGCTTGCCGCCGCGTTCCGGCTCCCCGAAGGGGATGTCCCTGGCGACAAGTCCCATCCGTTCTAGGCGGACCAGGCCCCTGCTCAGGGACGTCGCCTGGATTCCCAGCCTTCCGCCAATCTCGGAAAGCTTGCTGCCCCCCGAGCCGATTACGTCGAGAAGAGGCCGGAGCGGGATTGCAGGCGGGCTTTCCGACTCGAGAAGCCTTTCCGGCTCGTTGTGCAGCGGACCCAACGGGTCAAGGACGAGATGGTCCACGGCCGATTCGAGGTCGGTTCCGAAGGATTCCGCGAGCTCCCAGTACCTCGGGATCCCGCCCCATGCGGAATATGCCCGGACAGCCCCGGCTGCGTCGGCCATCCTTAGCGCCTTCGCCATGTCCCTCGCCGACATGGGGCCGACGGCGAACGCCTCTACGGCCCTCCCGAAGACCGGTGAGGCCGCGTCCAGAACGAGCCCCTCCATCATGTGCCTGTCGGAGCCGGCTATGACCGCCAGGATGCCGGATTTCCCGGCTTCGCGGTCAATCCAGTTCTGGAAAATCGACGGCAGGGCCGTGCAGGACTCCGCGAGGTACGGGAACTCGTCGAAGACGAGCGGGATCTTCCCGGATCCTTCGCCCGCCCTGCGGGCTATTGCCGACAGGAACGACTGCCAGTCGGGGTATTCCGCGTCTGAAAATCCGGGGAACGCCTCCGCGAACGCCTTCGCCAGATACCTGCGCTGCACGGCTTCGGCGGACCGGTCCGCCACGGCGTACGCTCCGCCGTGGCGGCGGCACCACTCGATTAGGAGGCGGGTCTTCCCGACCCTTCTGCGTCCCCATAGCGCCGCCAGCCCGGACCTCCCCCGCGAGACGAGCGCGTCCAGCCTGGCCATCTCCGCTTCCCGGTTTACGAATCTCATGAAATTATTATGCAGGATAACATAATGTTCTTCAACATAATTCCATTTGATGATTTAATACTCACGATTCTCGCATGCGCGTGCGGGAACGCGGCCGTGAACGGGTACGCGAGATGGGAAAACCTGCCTGTATCCGCCTCAAACCTCCCGCCCTCCTTCCCAGGCCCGGACCGCATGCTGCACCTACCGCCTCCGCCCGCGAATCTGTAGAATCTTCCCATGACCGTGCGGCCGGGGCGCACAATCGGCCGCTTGTCGGCGGAACCGCGGCTGAACCTGAATTGGTTTTCCGATGCCGGGCGCGGAGCACGTGTCATGACCCCGGACCAGCTCCGTCCGTCTGGAAGAGATATTTCATTAGATTTTTTGTAAGCTTTTTGCAAGATTGATGGATTAGTCATTTGAAACACCAGTGAACTTCCCCCCACAAGGGGATATCCTAGGACGAGAAGTCAATATGTCAGTCAGAGCAAAGATACTTATATACTCTGCATCAGTCATGGCGTTAGCGATTCTCCTTGTGCTCTATCTATATATAACTCGGGAAGCCTATCAACATACGGGCAAATCAAAACTATTTATAAATGATTATTCAAGGGGTAATAAGGACAAGGAAGAAAAATACAATCGATGGCGGACTATAATAAAAGATAGAGATGGATTGGATGTCAGCTCACACCTGAGCAAAATAGCTTCAGAAGTCAAGGACGAAGATGATTTCCATGCATTATTCCATATCATCGCGTTTTCTGTAGATGATGAAATGCTCGGGAAATTGAGTCTATTCGGGCTGCTGGAAGCATGTGAATGGAAAGGCGAATCAAATAAGGTTTTGAGAAAGCTTTCTAAAGGTTTGATTCCTACGGATACCGACATTCATCGCTACACTATGAACACTTGTTTGGGTGAATATTTGTATAGGTTTGGTACGAGTCAATACGGTCGAAGACTGGACACCTGGACTATTGGTGATGTTTGGCTGCTGAGGAAGGTCACAGCTGACCCGTTCCCCAGAATTATAGTCAGAATCGAAACCTGTGATCCGCAAAAAGCAAGAGAAGAAGCCTTGAACGGGGGAGGCCCCTATACTAAATATCAATTTAAATAATATTATCCAGGAATTGTGCATTTGAAAGGGAATCAGTTTATCTAATCAAATCGCTGCAATGATCTCCAATATCGCAAGTTACGTGCAATGGAGTATGAGGCATAGAATATGATTTCCTGCGCCTGACGATATTCAAGGAGAGGGACATGAATACACGATCCGTGCTGCTCTCTTTCGCGCTGATTGCGTTTGTGCCGGTCCGCGCATCCGTCTCGGCCGAGGAGGTCCTGGCCGGCCCCATCTCAATCGGGTCATTCCTGGCCCAGGGCGGGACCGATTCGTCCGGGTCTGACGACTGGTCGGAGGGTCGGGGATCGGGCGGGAATACGGGGGCAACCTCGGGTCCTCCTGGCGTGCGTACGATCCTGTTCCCCAGAGGGACCTTCCAGATTGGGCTGATGACCGGCGCGCTGGGGTTCACCGCCAACGTGGCCGAAGAAATCGATCCTGGTTACATCTTCAACCTGTCCCCTGCGCTGGGATATTTCGTGATTCGCAATCTCGAGCTGGTGGCGTCCTTCGACATCGTAGCCTATTTCGGCAGGTACACAGGGAACGACCTGGTGGGTTTCTCGGTGGGCATCAGATACCTCCTGGAAATCGGCCAGCCCGTAATCCCGTACTTCGGCGCGAGCTTCGGATTCGACTTCCACGTCGCATCCTCGGCCAGCTCGGCATGGGAAGCTTTCGTCCTGGACATCCCCGTGGGTATCCTCTACAAGGTGATGAAAGGGGTATTCGCCGACGTGGGAATGCAGGTCAGCGTCACCGCGCCTCTCGAGACCGGCTGGAACACGAGCGCCGGCATCACACTGCTCCGCGTGGGATTCAGGATATACTTCTAGCAATCGAGTATCCGTCAAGGAGGCGCGGACTTACAAATGAGTGCGAAATAGTATTGACACGATTGGAACATTCGACACTGAAAACACTGAATAGAAGCTGAGGACGCTGAGGCATGCCCGTAGCTTTGAGAGGAAGGCGAACGCAGATGGAAAATGCTGGGCTGCGATTTCACGATCCGTGCTGCTATTTCTCGCGCTGATTGCATTTGTGCCGGTCTGCTCAGCCGTTCGAATTGGCTTTGTTGGAATTGAAGTCGGCATTCTCTCCCGTGGCAGAGGCGGGTAAAGACTAAACGTGTAAAGCCCTTGATCGACACGCTATACGAAAACCATCGTACCAGTGGACGACCGCCGGTATGCCCCCCCAACTGAACGCCAACCGCGCGCTGTCCGAGTCAGCATACCAGGCCCCGCCGCGCATGCAGCGCCAATTCCTGTAATTCTCTCCCGGATCGCTTAGACAAATATCCTGCGAGTTTCCGCCCATCCCGCGTACGCCGTACGCAGATTCATCCACCGGAAACTCTTCCACCCGGCACGGCCGCATTCCCTCCTCGAATGTCCCCTGTATATTTCCCCATGTCGGATCGAAATAATCGCCGAAGGGATACACGCGGCCGTCCACGCCACGAGCCGCCTTCTCCCATTCTTCGTCCGTAGGCAGGGAAACGACGCGCCCTTCACGGCGGCTTCGCCACTCGCAGTAGGCCATCGCGTCGTACCACGACACCGAAAAGACTGGCCAGGACTTCTCCCAGTCTACGGACGTATTCTGCAGCCTGTGCGCTTTCTTCTTCATCTCCTCCGTTGCCCCGGACAGCCACTCGGCCGTAGGGATTGCAAAACGCCCCGCCTCGTCACGGGGCCAGTACTGGCCCCCGTCCGGCGCTGAGCGTGGCGCCCTCTTCCATGCCTCCTCCGGATCTGTGGCGGCGAGATCGTTCAGGAATTCGAGGTACTCCCCGCATGTTACCGGGTGGACGTCTATGAAGTAGTCGTAAGGTATCTCGATGACTCTCCGCGGCCCTCCCCCGGCCATCTCGCCGCCGAACTTGAAATGTCCGGCCGATACCACGACCATGCCGGGTGGCGTTTCCTCCGGCCTGTACAGGGTAACGTCCTGCTCCACGTCCTCGAGACGGCCGACCAGTATCGGGCATCGAACGTCCACATGCCCCGGTTGGCGAATCTTGGCCAGGTACGAGCCCTTGGGAAGGGAGATGGATTGGACCGGTGTCCGGCCCTCCCAGACCGGCCCCTTCGGGACCAGCCTCCTGCCCTCTTCCTCGTAGCGAAACACCGCCACCGAAGCGCCTTCGACCTGTTCCGGCCGGCAGCCTGCGCCGTGACCCCACGCAACGCCCTCAGGCGCCGTCTCGATCCTCGGTACGAACCTCTTCTCGCCTTCCCTGAACTCCTCGCTCCCGAAGGGCGACGGAATCATGTCGTCCCCATGGATCCGGACCCGCCATCGCTCGTCTTTTACCGGAAGCATGCAGTTGCAACCGTACTTCCAGGTCCGCAGACTCAGCGTCCCGTCGCCCTTGAGCCTCGCGTCGTACTGACCGTCGTTGTACTGGCGAACGAGGGCTTCGTGGTGGATCATTTCAGCCTCGTGCCCCGCTTCTTCCTCCCGGATGTACTGGTTCCAGAACAGGTCCGCCAGGGCGGCACGGGCTTCGGAATTCTTCCGCTCGAAGCCGAGGGCCTCCTGGAACGTGGTCCCCGCTTCCGTGAACCTCTCGACTACCTGCCTGCGAAGTCTTTTCCCCCTGTCCTGCGCGGCCCAGGACTCGGCTTTCTTCTCGACCGGCCAGTGGGGCTTGACGTCCTTTCCCTTTTCCTCCGACTCTTTCCGGGCGGCTTCCAGCTCCTTGCGCAAGCTCTCCGTCTGTGCGACCAGGATCCTCCCGGCTTCGACCTTGGCCAGCGCCATCTGGCGGTTGTACTCGCGCTGCTTTTCGCCCTCGAGGAAACTCTGAATCTCCTCGCCCAGCTCCTTTGCAGAGCCGTAGCGGTCCTTCTTGTCCCTGGACAGCGCCTTGAGGACAACCTCGTCAAGCTCAGGCGGGACGGGCTCTATTGGGCCAGGTGAGAAGTGTTGAGTGTTCAGTGTGGAGTGTTCAGAAGGAGCCTCCTGATGCTCTACACTCGACACCGGACACTGGACACTGCTCTCCGCGACCTGCACTGAAGGAAGCGTAATCCTGCCGTCCAGCACTTTGGCAATGACTTCGTGCGCCGTCCTGCCCTCGAAAGGAGGCCGGAACGTGAGAATCTCGTAGAGAATCGCACCCAGACTGTATATGTCCGAACGCTCGTCGATTTCGTATATGCGCCCATCCGCCTGCTCCGGCGGCATGTACGCCGGCGTGCCCATCACCGTGCCCTCGAGGGTCAGCATGGGTGTTTCGGAAGCGGTAAGCGGTAAGCGGTGAGCGGTAAGGGACACGTGGCACGGGGCCGGGGGCAATCCCGGTGTAGGGGCAACCCCCCGTGGTTGCCCTGCATCAGGGCGGGCACAGGGGCCCGCCCCTACATCACCAATGTCCTTTCTCTCGCCGCTGACCGCTGACCGCTCACCGCTGTCTCTTACTATCTTCGCCAGGCCCCAGTCCACCA
>DYIT01000156.1:1749-9750 GCA_020723505.1 Candidatus Kuenenia stuttgartensis | reverse complement strand
CGCCGATTGGTCAATGTGGGGGCTACGCAGGGTCTTCGAGGGGCGATTATCCCACGCGAAGCGCGCGGCGCTCCGCTTCGCCTGCGGGGATAAAGCACCCTCCTCAAGTGCGCCCTCTCCCACCGGGATCGGGGGAGAGGGCAGGGGTGAGCCCTGCTTCGCCCATGTGTAAGGCTGCGGCTTCGCAGGGTCTTCGAGGGGCGATTATCCCACGCGAAGCGCGCGGCGCTCCGCTTCGCGTGGGATTTGCGGAACAAAATCCAGCCCCGCGTGTTGAAGGATACAGGAGCTCGAATCCTAACCGATTCCTGCCCCGTGGGCTTTCTCTGAAGGTGGAACATGAACTGTTTCGAACTGAACGAACACCTGTCCGCGTACGCCGACGGCGAACTTGATCCCGGGCTTTCCGCCCTCGTGCGGACCCACCTGTCCGCATGCTCTTCATGCAGGGCGAGGCTGCAGGAGATGGACCGGGTGTGGGAGCTGCTCGGCGGGTACAAGTCCGTCGAGGCTCCCCCCGGCTTCGACGGAAGCGTCAGGGAGCGCATCGAGGAAGGCATGATGCCCGCCCGGCGCACTTCAATCAGGAAGGTCTGGGCGGTGGGCGCCGTGGCAGCGGCCGTACTCTGCGCGTTCGGGATCTTCTCATGGCTCTCGGGCGCAGGGTCCGGACCGGACGTTCCGGGCACGGGCACGGCGGTCCTGGACGAGCAGGACGAAGGCGAAATACTGGGCGAGCTGGAGAGGTACCCCGGGTTCCTGGAACTGCTCTCCGGACTCGAGGTGGCAGAGGAGAACGAAGTGGACATCGACCTGCTCGAGAACCTGGAAATCATCGAGGACTCCGAATCCGGCGCCGGTTCCCGGGCCGAAGAATACGACTCCGAGGAAACCGCCATGCTCCCGGGCGACGATTCATCATGGAGCGACTGAAATGAAGCCGTTTGCGGGATATGCAGTTGCCTCATTCGCGGCCCTTTGCCTCGCTGCCGTCTTTGCGGCTCCCCCGGCCCATGCCTCGAGCGCAGCGGTCCGGAAACCGGGCTGCGGCGAATCGGCCAGGAAATGGAAAAGCCTCGATCCCGGGCAGAAGAGCCGGCTGGTCGAGAAATACAGGAGATGGAAGGGACTCGGACCGGAGGAGAGGGAAAAGGCAAGGCGCAAGTTCGAGAAGTATTACAGGCCTGATTCGGGCAGCAGCCAATCCAGGCCCGAAGCGGCGGATGGGAAGCGCGCGGAGACGTGGAAGAAGCTCGTGGAGAACTATGCCCGCTGGGCTTCGATGCCGCCCGAGAAGAAGCAGCGGCTCCTCGCCGGCCACAAGGCGTTCAGGAAATTGCCGAAAGCCCGTGTCGAACAGCTGCTCACGCTCAAGCCCGAGCAGAGGGCGAGGGCCTTCGCGGAACTCCTGGAGGACGCGAGGCTCGACGACATGGCGGGTCAGTTCTCGGCAAAGGAGAAGGATGCCCTTCGCGACTTGAAGGGCGACGAGAAACGGGCCGCAATCCGCGGCATGCTCTCCGAGCGCAGGAAACAGCAGTTGCGCAGGATATCCGAGGCCGCAAGGGAAAGGATGAAGGGACTCCCGGCCGGGGCTGCCAAGACCGAACTCAAAAGGGAGCTGGAAAGGGTCTCGCTGAAGGATCAGGCCGTTCTCTTCCTTCTGGATCCCAAATCGAGGAAAGAATTCGCCGACCTCCCGGTGGACGAGAGGGACGCATGGGCCATCGGGAAACTCAAGGGGCTCGCGTCGAAGCTGGAACAGGCCGCGCCGGCGCAAGTGGTCGAGAGCCTGAAGAAACTGCCCGAACAGGAGAGGCTGTGGAAGCTCGCGGGGTGGCTCTTCGAAAAGAAGATCGAAAGCCTCGCCAAGGGGCTTCTGCCTGCGCAGGCCGGGGAAATCGCGGGCATGGGGCTCGCGGGGAAAATCGAGAGAATCCGGCATCTCCTGAAGCAGAACCACCAGAAGGTGCTGAGGTCGATTCCGGAGGAACTGCGCGAAAAAATAAAGGACCTCCCTCAGGACGCCCAGCGCAGGGCCGTTTCCGAGCACATCGCTTCCCGCATACCCAGGGATTTCTGGAAGGGGTTGTCGAGGGAGGAGAAGGACCGCTTCTTCCGCATGCCGCTCCTCGAAAGGCTCCAGGCAATGGAGAGGTTCAGGAGGGCGGGGGAGAGGGCGGCGAAGCAGAGGGGGTAGAATCGGCGAAGCGCCGGAAAGCAAAAGGGCGCATTCGCCTCCCACGGGACTGGTTCGACTTTGCGAAGTGCCGGAAGACCGTATGTTTGCGGGAGGCGGATGTTCCGGCGAGCGCATGGCGCACGGCCGGAACTCCGCCGATTATCACTCCATCCTTCCGCTGCCCGCTTGCAGCGAGCCCCAAAGCCAGGATAGTTCTGCGGGAGCCTCCGGATAATCGCTGTTTACCCGCCGAACACGACGTCTTTGATAATCTCAGCGCGCTTGTCCGCAGGAAGCATGCTCAGCATCTCGGGCGAGAGCGCGCCGCCGTCCGCCGCGGTCTTGCGGCCCGGACTCAGCTTCTCGAACAGGTCGTTGGAGGCCTTGTTGGTGAACTCCATGGCTTCCTCGCCGTAATGGAGCTTCTTCAGGTTCGGAAGCATCCTGGCGCCCGGCTCGATGAAGGCCAGCCAGCCATCGGTGTACGGATCGAGATCCTTCGCAAGCCTGTGGAGCGGGTTGACCAATGAAATCGTCCCGTCCAGCGGCGCGGCGACGCCGAACTCCCGGCCGGCCGCCCTGACCTTCATGAAAGGCTCGTCCTGCTTCACTTCCTGGCCCACCTTGGGCAGGATGAGCTCCCGGTCCTTTCCGAGGACCTGGGTGGCGAAATCGTCGAAGCCGATTCTGCACTTGCCGCTGTATTCCACGTTCACCCAGCTGTGCCTGCCGTGGTGGTGGAACATGTCCGGAATCCTGAAGCCCGCAATCTGGCGGAATTCCGAGGCTTCCGTCGAGCCCAGCCTGTCCTGGACCATCTGGTCGTATTCGCAGGTCCCGCAGTTGTAGTCGTTGGGGCAAATCTTGTACGTCACGAGCCCCTGCAGCATGTGCCTGCAGAGCCTGTCCGGCCCCGCGAGCTTGCGGAGCTTGTCCTGCCATGAAACCTTGTAGATGCCCCCGGGCTTCTTCACGCCTTTCTCCCTGAGGGCTTTGTCGAAAGCGCACAGGTGGCAGCCATAGTTGTGGGGGCAGAGCTTGTAGTTAATCACTCCGGCCTTCATCCATATGCACTGCCTTTCCACCCCGACGCTGTTTTCCTCTTCCTTTGCCATTGAAGTACCTCCTATCGTATTGTCATTCGTGACTTGTCTTGCGTACTCGAACCCCCTGTCATCTCTCCGGAGCGTTCGCGCTCCCGTTCCCGGAAGCACGGCTCCGCGCCCCTTGCCCGAATCGGCAGATCCGATTCGGCGGCCGGGCAGGCCTAGGCCCTCGGGGTCCTCTCGATCGCCATCTCCTCGGTGGGGCATCCCTTGCAGCGCCCCTTGCGCGCGCAGAGCCTGTGAGAGATGAGTCCGGCGGCCATGTACTTGCATATCGGCGTTCCGGATTCGTTCGTGAGGAGACCCGCCACCATCGGATTCCTGTTCGCTGTCATCTTCCACCTCCGTCTGTTGTCTTTTTCAACTTTTCACCGGCTCTTTTGAGCCTTCGTTCTTATGTAAATCAAATGGCGTGCCCTGGACCGTGGAATCGGAAATGATTTTTCTCGGCAGGCGCAACCTGTTAAATCCCAATGCAATGCGTCGATGCCTGAAAAGGCGCTTGCATGGAGAGACTCCAGAGGGCGCATGCAGCCGGGTGAAAGCGTTGAATTTCGCAAATCCAGCCGTTTAGAATTTCATCGCTTCCCCGAGTCCGACCCGTTTCCGCCAGGAATTCCCTGTGGTTTTCCTCGCGAGCCGGCAGTCAGTTGGTTGAAAAACTTCAGTAGAGAATGAACGAATCCCAAGGAAGGCACGCGCGGAGCGCGCGATTTGATTCGGACGCGCCTGGACCGCATCCCCGTCTGGTTCCGGCTCGGCCGGGTTTGGCCAAAGGGCGCCGGCACGGCGCCCTGCAAACATTTGAATAATCCGCTCGTTGAATCCAGCGATGCCTGACACCGACGTGGAATTGATGCTCCGGTGCCGGAAGGGGGATCGGTCCGCCTTCGCGGAGCTGATCCGGCGCTACGAGATTCCGCTCATAGGCTTCATCTTCAGGATGGTCGGCGACTCGTCGCTGGCCGAGGACCTGTTCCAGGAGACGTTCCTGAGGGTCCTCAAGTCCGCGAAGCGCTACGAACCTAAGGCGGCTTTCTCGACCTGGCTTTACAGGATTGCGAGGAACCTGTGCATAGACCGGTTCAAGAAGGGCGGAGGCCAGGGCATGGTCCCGCTCGACGACTCCGGGGAGGACGGGGAAGGCGGGCGGCGCGAGCCGATTTCGCACGCGCCGACGCCGCTCGAAAGCGCCGTGGAGGCCGAGGACGCGAAAATCATGAGAGGCGCGCTGATGCAGCTTTCGGAGAAGAAGAGGGAGGTCCTCATGATGAGGATCTATCTCAAGATGCCCTACTCCGAGATTGCGGAAGCGGTTGACGCGCCGCTCGGGACCGTGAAATACAGGATACACGACGCGCTCAAGGACCTGGCGGAAATCATTGGGCCGCCTCCCGGATGAGCGCGGTTTTGGGAGACTACGCATGGATTGCGCCAAAGCGAAGGAGGATCTCGCCGCGTACGCGCTCGGCGACCTGCCCGGGTCGTACGCCGCTGAATTGAAGGCCCATCTGGACGCGTGCGCGGGCTGCTCCGCCGCGTTCGCCCGGATTGGGAGGGCGATGGCCCTTCTCGAGGCCGACCGGCCCGCCGGCCATTCGGAGGCCAGGGTCCGCAGGGCGGTGAATGCCTTCGGTGCCGCCTTCCCGGCTTCCGGATGGAGCAGGACGAGGACCGCGGTTTTCGCGGCCGCGGCGTCGCTCCTTCTCGCCTTTGCAATCGTTGCCGCGGCGCTGATTCCCGGCAGGATCCCCGCGGATTCCGGGAGCACGGCGGACCCGGGCTCCGGCAAGACTTCCACGCCGGGAGTACGCATTGACATCAGGGCCGCCGGCTACCTGAGGGTCGTATCCGGGGAGCCCAGGCTCCTGCGCATCGAGAGGCCCGAGACCGGAGGGACCTATCCTGCCGACAAGGGCGATGAGATCTGGATTGGGGACGAGATCGTGTCCGACGATCCCGATTCCGGAATCGTCGTGCAGTTCTATTCCGACTCGATGAGCCTGTCCGTGGACGGCAAAGCCAGGGTCCGCGTGTGCGGCTCTTCGCCGGCGGCGTATTCGCTGCACCTCGATTCGGGCTCGATAAAAGGCGAGTTCAACCTGCCATTGGAATTCATCGAGGCGCGCGGCTCCGCTTTCGTAATCGAGTCGCCTGTCGGACTCGCCGAGATGTTCAAGGGCAAGGAGTTCAGGGCCGTACAGGAGAAGGTCGACCACTACGGCCAGAACTGGACCTGCAACAGTCAGGACGATTCGTTCTCCATGAACTTCAGCGGCTACGACCTCGTCTCCTTCATGGGCCACGTGCAGAGGCACTTCGAGAACAGCGTCGCCTACAACCCGGCCGAGCTGGCGGGCGTGAAAATCTCGCTGATTTGCAACCACTGCCCCAGGGCAATGTTCATCGACCTGCTCGACAACTCGCTGGCGTACAAGGGATTCTCCATCAGCAAGGACGGCGGAATGCTCCGCGTGTCCAGGGTACCCCCGAGGGAAGGGGACGGCGGGTCGTGGAACTCGTTCGCCCACGGGGGATTCAGGTTCATGCTCCCGGAGGGGGGAAGCGCCAAGGTTTCCGGCCGCGACCCGAAAAGGCCGGTCGCCGTCATGCTCCAGGGCCGCGAAGAGGGCAGGGTCAGGCCGGCTGCGGCGGCCGGATTGAATCCGACGTCCGGCCCCGCGGCTGAGATCCTCGCGTTCCCGCACCGGACCAGGCTCACGGGCACCTTCGTGTCCTCGGGCAACGCCTGCGCATCGGTGCAGACGACCTCCGATGACGGCCGGGACGAGAAGGTGATGCTCAGGGAAGGCGACCTGTTCAAGGGCTACAAGGTCGCATCCGTCTGGTGGGACCGCGTCGCGCTGGAGCGCGACGGCAGGGAATTCGAAATCAGGTTTGGCAGGTAGCGACCATGCGCATGGCTGAGATGATTGCCGCAGCCGCGGTCGCCGCGGCATTGTCCGCGGCCGCGGCGGCCGGGGCCGAGAGCAACGGGGAGAGGGAGAAGAAGTGGGCCGGCACCGGCAAGTCCGAGGTGACCCTGACGCTCAACGGATCGTCGGTCGAGGATTTCCTCAAGGTGGTCCAGAAATACACCAACAGGATTTTCCTCTATCCCGACAGGCTCAAGAGCGTTCAGGTGTTCGCCCGCGGCACCAGGGAGATTCCCGTGGACGCCCTTTTCCCGATTTTCGAATCGGTTCTCGCGATAAACGGCTACTCGATTTCCCCGACTCCGGACGGTCACGGCGGAGAAATCCTCAAGATTATCGCCTCGAGGGAGGCCTCGTGGCGGCCGGGCGAGACTTATTCCAAGGAAGAGTACGCGAAGAACCCCTCAATCATCCCGGACAGCGACAGGATGGTTTCGCTCATCTACCCCCTCAAGTACGCCCAGGCCACGGTCACGATGAACTCGCTGAGGCAGCTCATAAGCCCCATGGGCGGCTACATCCAGGGCATAGACAACGTCGAAGTGCTCATAATCTCGGATTTCGCGCCGAATGTGAGGAGGATCGCGGAGATCATCGAACTCATGGACGTGCCCGGCCCGTCCCTGAGCATGGACGTCATGCAGCTCAAGAACGCCCCGGCGGCCGACATAATCAAGATTGTCTCGCGCCTGACGACCGCTCCCGGGGCGAGAGGGCAGGCTCAGCAGCCCCAGATGCAGGGCCGCGGACAGATGGCCGAGGCCTACTTCGCCAGCGACGACCGGACCAACTCCATCATCGTCCAGGCCATGCCCGACCAGATGGAGAAGGTGCGGAAGCTCATCAACAAGCTCGACGTTCGCATGTCCGGCGCGGCCGTGGGGATAAACATCATCAGGCTCAAGCACACGAACGCGGAGGACATGGAGGACCAGGTCAACCAGATACTCGACGCTAGGCCGACGCTCCTCCGCTCCGGCGCATCGCAGACGCCCGTCCCCGCCGACCCGAGCGGCATGCCGATGCCGAGGATGCCCCTTCCTCCGGGGCAGGGAGGCGACGGCAAGGGGCAGGACGAGTCCAGGATGGCCGCCATCGCGGACAAGGTGACGAACTCCCTCATCGTGGTCGCGCCCGAGGCGGAGTTCGAAGAAATCAGGAAGGTCATAGAGCAGATTGACGTCCGCAGGCCCCAGGTGCTGGTCGAGGTCGCCATCGTGGAAATCAACGCCGGAAGCGGCCTCAGCATGGGGGTCGAGCTCACGACCATGGACGGCGCGAGGGACGGCAGGACCCGGGGATTCGCCGCCACGCAGTGGGGATTCTCGAACATGGTGGACAATGATGGGAACCCGATTCTCCCGGGCTCGTCGGGATATCCGGCCGGGAGGTTCCCGACGTCCACGTCCGGCATGCTCGTCGGCTTCCACCGCGGGAAGGAATACCGCATACCCGTGCTGCTGAACCTCCTGGGGAACGAGAGCGAGATAAACGTGATTTCCATGCCGCACATAGTGACGATTGACAACAAGAAGGCGGAAATCCGCGTGCTCAACATGGAGCCCACGTCGACGTCCTCCTCCACCGCGGCGGTCTCCAACCAAATCGGCTTCGGCGGGTTCGAGGAAGCCGGCGTCACGCTCATCATCACGCCGCACATCTCGTCCAACGACTACCTCCGGCTCGAACTCAGCCAGAAGATCTCCCAGTTCACCGGGAATCCGACGGTGCTCGAGAGCGGCGGCCAAATCACCGGCATACTCCCGCCGGGCAAGAG
>DYIT01000156.1:0-1739 GCA_020723505.1 Candidatus Kuenenia stuttgartensis | reverse complement strand
TCACCATCCCGAACGGCAGGACGGTCGTCATCGGCGGGCTCACGTCCACGAAGAAGACCAGGACAATCAGCAAGGTCCCGCTGCTCGGCGACCTGCCCCTGCTCGGCACGCTGTTCCGCAGGGAGAGCAGCGACAAGAAGAAGATGAACCTCTTCGTGTTCATAACCCCGCATATACTCAAGGACGACGACTTCAAGGACTACGGCAGAATCAGCGGCGGAAGGCTCGACGAGGCCGCGGAGTCCGAGGTGGAGACCTCGCTCATCGACCGGCACCACAGGAAAAGCGGGGCCATGGAACGCGAGATGCTCGAGCGGCCCAGGGGATCGTACCTGAGCCCGCTCGACTACAGGAGGGCCGAGGATTGACGAACGCTTTGAGCGACGAGACACTGAGGGGCATGACGTCCCGCCTCCTCGCGGACGGCCTCCTCACCGAGGCCAAGCTCTCCGAATGCCTCAAGGCGGTCAGGGAAGAGGGGATGGCCGTCGATACGGCACTGAGGGAGATAGGCGGCGTGCCCGAGGAGGAGGCCCTGCGCATCGTCTCCTCGATGCTCGGAATCGAGGTTCTCGCGAGCCTCGCCGAGTTCCGCGTGCCGCCCGCCTTCGTCGAGAAGGTGCCCGTGCACTTCGCCCGCGCCTACGGCCTCGCCGGCATAGGCGAGGAAGGCGGCGTCATGCGCGTGGCGACCGCCTCGCCGCTCGACGTGCATCCCATGGACGAGCTCGCCTCCATGCTCGGGACCGGGGTCGAGCCCGTCGCGGCGACCAAGTCCGAAATCGTCGCGCTCATCAACCGCGCCTACCAGCAGAAGGCGGACATGGTGGACGAGACCCTCGAGGGAATCCGCGACGACGACATACTCGGCGTGGCCGTGGAAATCGAGTACGCGGAGGACGTCCTCGACCTCCACGACAAGGCGCCGATTATCAAGCTCGTCAACATGATGCTCTTCCAGGCCCTCAAGATGAGGGCGAGCGACGTCCACATCCAGCCCTACGAGGACAAGCTCGTAGTCAGGTACAGGATTGACGGAGTGCTGCACGACATCCTGTCCCCGCCAAAGAAGCTCCAGGAAGCCGTGATCTCCCGCGTCAAGGTCATGGGCAAGATGGACATCGCTGAGCGGAGGCTCCCCCAGGACGGCAGGGCGACCATACGCGTGGGCAACTCGGAGGTCGACCTCAGGATCTCCTCCGTCCCCACGAACTACGGGGAAAGAATCGTCCTCAGGCTCCTCGACAAGAGCGCGAGGCTCTACGAGCTGGAGGAGCTCGGCGCCGGGCCCGACACGATGGCCGTCATGGGGAAAATCATCCGCCAGCCCCACGGCATCATCTTCGTGACCGGGCCCACGGGCTCCGGGAAGACCACCACCCTCTATTCGGTGCTCAACCGCATCAACTCGAAGGAGAAGAACGTCATCACAATCGAGGACCCCATCGAGTACCACCTCAAGGGGATCTCGCAGATACAGGTCTCGAACAAGAAGGGCCTGACCTTCGCCTCGGGCCTCAGGTCCATCCTCCGCCAGGACCCGGACATCATGATGGTCGGCGAAGTCCGCGACAAGGAGACGGCCAACATCGCAATCCAGTCCGCGCTGACGGGCCACCTCGTGTTCTCCACCCTGCACACGAACGACTCGGCGGGCGCCGTGACCAGGATGCTGGACCTCGGCATCGAGCCCTACCTCGTCTCGTCCACGGTGGTGGCCGCGCTCGCGCAGCGCCTGG
>DYIT01000155.1 GCA_020723505.1 Candidatus Kuenenia stuttgartensis | reverse complement strand
CCCCACGACTCCCTTGCCGGTTGCCGGCCCGACCGGCTCCGCGCCCGACTCTTCATCGCTGGTTTTCCGGCAGAATCCTTGACATCCGGCGGAAGATTCCCTTAACATCCGGCTCGTTTCGGCCTGCTTGGGTTTTACGGAGCCGCATGAAGAAGAAAGTCGTCATCGTCGAGTCGCCGGCAAAGGCGAAGACCATAAACAAGATTCTCGGCAAGGATTTCACGGTCAAGGCCTCCATGGGCCACGTCAAGGACCTGCCCGAGAGCACGCTCGGCATAGACGTGGAGAACGGGTTCAAGCCCACGTACCGGGTGATAAAAACCTGGAGCAAGACCGTCAAGGAGCTCAAGAAGCTCTCGGAGGGGGCGTCGGAGGTGTATCTCGCGACCGACCCTGACCGCGAAGGGGAGGCCATCGCCTACCACCTCAAGGAGGCGCTGGGCGTGGCGGACGGGGCGGCGTACCGCGTGGCCTTCAACGAGATAACCCGCAAGGCCATCGAGGAGGCTTTCAAGAACCCGGGCAGGATAGACATGGACAAGGTCAACGCCCAGCAGGCGAGGCGCGTGCTGGACAGGCTGGTGGGATACAAGCTTTCCCCTCTCCTGTGGTCCAAGGTGACGCGCGGCCTGTCGGCAGGCAGGGTGCAGTCCGTGGCGGTGAGGCTGATTGTGGACCGGGAGAGGGAGATAGAGGCGTTCAAGCCCGGCGAATACTGGACAATCGGGGGGGTGTTCGGGCGCGAAGGCAAGGAAGGCGAGCTGCGCGCGGATCTCAAGGAGATTGACGGCAAGGAGGCTGAGATCCGGGACGCCGCCGGTGCGGAATCGGCGGTCGCGGAGATGAAGTCGCAGCGCTGGGCGGTCTCCTCGGTGGCCAGGAAGGAGAAGGCGGAGAAGCCCGGGCCGCCGTTCTCCACGAGCCTTCTGCAGCAGCAGGCGTCAATCAGGCTCAGGTTCAGCGCGAAGAAGACCATGTTCCTCGCGCAGCAGCTCTACGAGGGAATCGAGCTGGGCGACGCGGGATCGGTCGGCCTTATCACATACATGCGAACCGACTCGTTCCGCACGGCGGACGAGGCGGTGAACGGCCTGAGGGACTACATACGCGGCGCCTACGGGCAGGACTACCTGTCCAGGTCGCCGAGGGTCTTCCCGTCCAAGAAGGGCGCCCAGGCCGCCCACGAGGCGGTAAGGCCCACCGACGTGCAGCGCACGCCCGAGTCGCTCAAGCCCCACCTCACGGCGGACCAGTTCAAGCTCTACGACCTGATCTGGCGCAGGTTTGTCGCATCGCAGATGAGTCCCGCAATCTTCGACACGACGTCAATCGACATAAGGGGCGGAAGGTTCCTGTTCCAGATAAACGGCAGAATCATGCGGTTCCCGGGGTTCACGAAGGTCTGGACTTCCTCCTCGGACAAGACGGAGACCGAGCTTCCGGACGTCCGCGAGTCGGAGAACCTGAACCTTCTTCATGCCGACCCGGCGCAGCATTTCACCAAGCCGCCCCCGAGATTTACGGAAGCCACCCTGGTGAAGACCCTCGAGAAGCTCGGCATCGGGAGGCCGAGCACGTACGCGCCCATCATCTCGACAATCCAGGACAGGGGCTACGTGGATCTCAGGCAGCGGGCGTTCGAGGCAACGGAAATCGGCAAGGTGGTCACCGACCTTCTGGTCGGGCACTTCCCGGAGATTATGGACGCGGGATTCACCTCGAACATGGAGGAGAGCCTCGACAGCATCGAGGAGGCGAGGGCGGACTGGGTGAAGGTGCTGGAAGGTTTCTACAAGATTTTCAGCAAGGACCTGGAAAAAGCGGCGAGCGAGATGAGGAGCCTTAAGAAGGACCCGGAGAAGAGCGGGATAAAATGCCCGCAGTGCGGGGCCGAGATGGTGTACCGCTACAACCTGAACGGCAAGTTCCTCGGGTGCAGCGAGTTCCCGAAGTGCAAGACGGCCATGTCAATCGGCGGCGACGGCAAGCCGCGTACCGTGCAGGAGACGGGCCACTCGTGCGACGTCTGCGGGAAGCCGATGATTCTGCGGGACGGCAAGAGGGGGAGGTTCCTAGGGTGCTCGGGCTTCCCGGAATGCAAGAACACCCTGTCCGTGGACGCCGAGGGCAACCCGGTCAAGCCCGCGATGCTCGACGAGAAGTGCGACAAATGCGGATCCCCCATGGTCGTGAAGAGGGGAAGGCGCGGGCCGTTCATCTCGTGCTCGGCCTGGCCCAAGTGCAAGAACGCGAAGCCCGCCGGGCCCGGCCTCAAGCCTGCGGAACCCGAGAAGACCGGGGAGATGTGCGAGAAGTGCGGCAAGCCCATGGTGATACGCACTGGCCGCAGGGGCCCGTTCGCGGCCTGCTCGGGATACCCGCAGTGCAAGACCACCAAGGCGCTCGCGGCGGCGGACGGCGCGGAAAACGCAGGCGGCGGGCCCGCGACGGCCGAGGAAGGCGGGAACTAACTCTTTGGGATCTGTGTAAAACCCCAAATCTCAGATCCACCCATCTACCCCCCCCCACTCAACTACCCACCCATCTACGCATCTCCGCTACTCAGTGAGCGTCTTGGACATGGAGCTCTCCCGCCTTTTCGACGAAGAGCCTGTAGGCCGCGTCCACGTCCTCCCTGGCGGTTTCGAGCTGGCCTATGGACATGCGTACGGCGAAGTTGCCGCCGAGCCTGGTGTGGGTCAGGTGCACGCGTCCCGTTGAGTTGACCGCGGCGAGGAGTTTTTCGTTCAGCATGTCGAGCTCGGGGCCGTCCGCGAGCCCCTTCGGCTTGTATCTGAAGCACACGAGGCCAAACGGGGCCGGGGCCAGGACCTCGAAATCCGGATTGGATTCCACGGATCTCCTGAAGTCGTCGGCCATGGCGATGTGGCGTCTCAGCACCGACCTCAGGCCTTCGGCTCCGTACGATCTGAGCACGAACCAGAGCTTGAGCGCGCGGAAGCGTCTCCCGAGCTGTATGCCCCAATCCCTGAAGTTGACGGCCGTCTGGTCGTGGGCGGTCTTCAGGTATTCCGGGTTCATGCTGAAGGTGCGGAGCAGGGCGGGGACGTCCCGGACGAAATAGGCCGAGCAGTCGAAATTGGTGAACAGCCACTTGTGCGGGTTGAACACGAAGCTGTCGGCTTTTTCCACGCCCTTGAGGATGTAGCGTTTCTCCGGAAGTATCGCCGCTGATCCCGCGTAAGCAGCGTCCACGTGCAGCCATGCGCCGCGGCTCCTGCAGATGTCGCCGATTGCATCGAGCGGGTCTATGGCGGTCGAGGAAGTGGTGCCTACCGTGGCGACGACGCAGGCGGGCGCGAGCCCTGAGGCCGCGTCCTCGTCCATGGCTTTCATGAGCAGGTCGGGTCTCATTGCGTAGCTCGAATCCGTGCCGATGCGGCGGAACCTCTCGAGGCCGAACCCGGCGAGCTTGACCCCCTTTTCCACGGAGGAATGGGCTTCGGCGGATGCGTAGACGGAAAGCCGGGCGGCGCCCGGAGCGGCGGCGCCGGACCTGTTGAAGGCGCCGTCGGTCGCCCTTTCCCGCGCGCTGAGGAGCGCGACGAAGGTCGAAGTGGAGGCCGTGTCCTGGATTACGCCCCTGAATTCCGCCGGGAGGCCGAGGAGAATCCTGAGCCAGTCCATGACGACCTGCTCGAGCTCCGTGGCCGCGGGCGAGGTGGCCCAGGACATGCACTGGGCGCCGATGGCGGCCGTGATCATCTCGGCCAGGATGGAAGGCGGGGAGGTGTTGGCGGGGAAATACGCGAACCAGCCCGGGTGGTTCCAGTGGGTCATTCCGGGAAGGATTTTCTCGCGGAAATCGGAGAATATCTCCTTGAAATCCGAGCCTTCCTCCGGAGGCGAGGCCGGGAGGGAGGCTTTGACGTCGCCTGGCTTCACGGCCGGGGCGACGGGCATCCCGCGCACATTAAGGGCGTAGTCGGCCATCCATTCCGCGACCTCGTGGAGGAGGAGCCTGAACTCGGAGTTGTCCATGCGTGTTCCCTCGAATGCGCGATGCCGGTCGAATCGGGATTCCCGGCCTCAGGTGCCTGCCGAGCGGCGGAGGCGGATGGGTTCGCGTCTTGAAGAGTCCGCCGTCCGTGTCCGTGCGCCGGCAGGGCCAATGCCGGGTCAATCGACGGCCATCACGAGGATGATTTCAATGGGTTCGGCGATTCCTTTCGCCTTGGTCTTCCCGACCTTCTTGAACTTGAGGTTCCTCTGTATGTCGAGCTTGCCGTCCTTTGCCGCGGCCTGGATGAGATGGAAGGACTGCTGGCCGAGGAGCACTTCGCCGGGTTTTGCGAGGCCGCAGAGGCGGGACGCGAGGTTGACGTGGTGGCCCAGGACCGTGTAGTCCATCCTCATGTTCGACCCGATGTTGCCGACCACCATCTCGCCCGTGTTCACGCCGATTCCGAGCGGAGGCCCGGGCAGGCCCATCTCCTCCCACTTCTGCATGGTCTTCCTGTGCGCGTCCTGCATTCCGAGGGCGACCTTGAGGGCTCTGACGGCATGGTCCGGGTAGTACAGCGGGGCGCCGAATATGGCCATGACCTCGTCGCCCACGAACTTGTCCAGCGTGGCCCCGTGCTTGAGAATCACCTCGGTCATGGAGGACAGGTACATGTTGATTGTGTCCCTGACCTTCTCGGGCGGAAGGCTCTCCGACCAGGCGGTGAAACCCCTCAAGTCCGCGAAGAGGACGCTCATCTCGTATCGTTCCGCCTTGAAGAAGTCCTTCTCGTCCTGGATTTCGAGCATCTTCTCGATTACGGCGGGCGGCACGTACTTCTTGAACGTCTTCTCGAGCATCTTCTTGTCGGTCATGTCCTCTATGAGGACCTGCGCCTTCCCGGCGGTTATCGAGCACTTGATGTTTATGTAGAAGTACTTCTCCTTCTCGTCGTCGAAGTAGTTCTTCTCCTCGTTGATTTCCTGGTTCGTGGACCTCGCGTGCTTAATCAGGCGCTCGAGCTCGCCCTTGCCCCACTTGTACGTGTCGAGGACGGAGATGTGCTTTCCCAGTGCCTGGTTCCGGTCGATGCCGATGAGCCTGGACATGGAGGCGTTCATGTACTCAATCTTGTCGTTCTCGTCGAGCTGGATGACCTTCTCGTCAAGGCCTACGATGCTCCTCATCTGGCCGACCGAGGACTGCTGCTCCATGGTCGAAAGCTGGAGGCGCAGCCGGTTGACTTCGCGCAGCAACTCTTCGCGCGAGGCTGTCTCGAGATTCGTCATTTCGCTCACCTGCAAAGGCTCATGCGATGCAAGGACTCTAACAGCCCCGGGGGAGCGGGTCAAGCAAAAAGACCGCCGGCGGGGGGCGACTTTGATGAGTAAGGTTGCGGCGGCTCCCACAGGGAAAGCCGCAGACCGGAGGCTGTGAACCGGGGAACATTACCTGTGTGAGCCGCCGAGTCCACGGTTCGTCACCTGTGGGATCCGCCGAGTCCACGGTTCGTCACCTGTGGGAGCCGCCGAGTCCACGGTTCGTCAGAGGCGGCGATTATCAAGCTCCGGAGTTCAGTCATTATTGAATTTCCGCTATCAGTGGCATACGCGGAAATTCAAAGCAGGTTCACAATCTGCTTCAGAATGGTGAACCTGGTCAGCATGAAGTTGTAATACTCTCCTATCTTCTTGAGAGCCGGCTCCGGGGAGGGGTCGGCGATGTTCCCCAGCGCGACGCAGATGATGGCCTTGAGCTCGTCGTTGACGCCCTGGGACTCGTAGAGCTCAATCAGGGGCTCGATTGCGGCCATGTCCCGGAGGTGGCCGATTGACATGACGGCGGACATCCTGAAGTACTGGTTGCGGTCGGAGAGCGCCGCCAGGAGGATCCTGAGCGCCTCGGGGTCCCCGAGCCGCGCGAGCGCCACCGAGGATGCGGCCCTGAGCTCGGGATCGGGCTCGGAGGAGAGGATTTTCTTGAGCACGGGCAGTGCTTCCCTGTTTTCGTCGCCTGCCATCACTCCGAGGGCCACGCAGCAGTATCCCCTGAGCACGGTGTCGCCCTTGCTGCCGATAATCTCGAGCAGGGCCGGCGTTGCCCCGATGTCCTTGATGAGGCCCAGTCCCACGGCGGCTGCGGCCCGCACGTCCGGGCTGGGCGCGGATTCCAGGAGCTTCCTCAGGTGCGGGATGGACTGCCTGTCCTGGGCGAGGCCGGCGGCGACGCACGCGAACCCGGTCTCCGACTGCCCTCCGGCCTTGAGCAGCATGCCGCGTATGACCGCCCGGGCCTCCTCCTGTGCCTTGCCTGCCCTGGCGGTTTCTGCGAGGGCCATGAGCAGGAAGTTCCTGGTGTCGAGGTCCTTGTCGTTCATGGCGAAGGCAAGTGACCTGACCAGGAGCTTGGGCTCCATTTCGGACGCCGGAGCGAGCGCGGAAATCGAAATCGCCGCGGACTGCCTCACGGTCTCCTCGCGCGACATGGTCTGGAGCAGGTAGAGCAGGTACTTGACGGTCTCGAGCTCCTGCTTTCCGAACTTGAGCGTCCTTCCGCCGAGCTTGCCGAGCCCGGTGGCGGCCACGGCTTTCAGATCTCGCCTGGCCCTTTCTGCGGTCAGCTGGCCGGTCATGACCATCCCCGCCCTTTCGGTCTTGAGCAGCGAAAGCGCGAGCAGGGCGGCGGCTTTCACCTCCTCGTTCTCGTTCTCGGCGGAAACCAGCTCTTCGAGCCTTGAGGAGGCCGCCTCGTCGCCTGCAATCCCGAGCGCGACGGCGGCGTGAATCCTGAGCCTGAGCGGCTTCTTCCTGTCGGCGACCATTGCGGCCAGCGCGGGAAGGGCCTGGCTGTCCCTGGTCATGCCCAGCGCCAGCACCGCGGACTCGGCCGTGATTGGATTCGGGTCGTCCATGAGCCTCATGATGGACGACGCGGCTTCGCGGGCCTGGATTTTCCCGAGCGCTATCGCCGCCGCGGATCTGACGTCGAAATACGAATGCTGCAGCTGTTTCTCGAGGAACTTGACGAGCCTGAGCCTCACGTCGGACTCGGGACCCGTGACCGCGGCCTCTTTCCTGGCGGGTCTCGTGTAGCGCCAGTTGTTTATCTCCCACCACTGCTTCCAGGTGGCCTTTTCGATGCTCTTCTGGCTGCCGCTCCACCTCGGGTCGTCCTTCCTCGGGTCGTCGGTGGGCGCGGGGCCGTTGTCGGGCGGGGCAGGTTCGGGAGTCGGGGAAGGCGCAGGCTCAGGGTCGGGGGTGGGCTCCGGCGCAGGGGTCGGAGGCCCGGGAGGAGTGGGCCAGGGGGTCGGGTGCATCCCGCCGTGTCCCATGGCGATGCCGCATCCCAGCATCAATATGAACAGAGTACCAGCAGCGAAGGCGAATCCGGTTCTCATTGCGCATCTCCCGGCCTTCCTAGGCCGTCCAGGGATTCAGAGGGGGGACAAAACCAGCTACCAGAACGCGGCGAACCGCGGCAACACCTTCCCGCCGGCAATCGAACGACCTTCCTTGCCGCGGGAATGACTCATAATAATAGTTACATTATATTACATTATTATAACATAACATCACCCGGACGAGCAGGAATCAGTGTAGTGCGGATCGTCCGGGTTGTATCGCGCGCTACGCGCGTGTCTTACCGGATTTCTTTTCAATTCCTGCAAGAATCGTGCGCTTACTAAGAAGTGCATAATAATATTGACAGGTTTTCGACGCTGAGACCGCTGATGGATTTCTGAAGACGCTGAAAGAATACGTTTCAAAGCCACGGGCATGCCTCAGCGTCCTCAGCTTCTCTTCAGTGTTTTCAGTGTCGAATGTTCCATCGTGTCAATACTATTTCGCACTCATTAGTAAGTGAGTAAATATGATACGTGAACGGGCCGGAATTGCCCGGCCACAGGAGCGGCATGAAGCGCATAGAGCCCGGCACCGCAATCGCGGGGTATAGGATAGACTCGCTCATCGGCAGGGGCGGCATGGGGGCCGTGTACAGGGCGTCGCAGCTCAGCCTTTCGCGCACGGTGGCAATCAAGATACTCCCCGGCGGGGGAGGCGGCTGCAGGCCGGAGAAGATGGAGAGGTTTCTCCGGGAGGCAAGGGTGGCCGCCCAGCTCAACCATTCGAACGTCATCCAGATCATCGACGCAGGCAGGGACGGGGAGATTTATTTCATCGCCATGGAGTACGTCAAGGGAGATGATCTCAACAAGCTGGTGAGAAAGCACGGCCCTCTCCCCCCGCGAATCTGCCTTGCGATTGCCATACAGGCGTCGCGGGGTCTGATGGCGGCATGGGAGAAGCTCCTGATTCACAGGGACATAAAGCCCGACAATATAATCGTGACCCCTGCCGGGGTGGTCAAAATCGCGGATTTCGGCCTGGCCAAGGAGGCTGCGTCGAGTCTCAAGCTCACGAAACCGGGCTCGGTCATCGGGACTCCGGCGTACATGAGCCCGGAGCAGGCCAGGGGCGGGAAGGTGGACATCAGGAGCGACATCTATTCGCTCGGGGCGACCCTTCATTTCTGCGCGACCGGTTCCCCTCCGTTCCACGGAGCGACGGCCCTGGAAACCATCCACAAGGTCGTGGACACCGCTCCCCCCTCCCTTGCCGACCGCGCCCCCTCGATGCCCGCGGAATTCAGAGCCGTGGTGGAAAAAATGATGGAGAAGAGCCCTGACGCGCGTTTCAGAACCCCTTTCGACGTGCATGAGGCCCTGACGCGCCTTCCGGGATCCCCGGGGCCCGGGCCCGGCGCAGAAACGCCGGTCCTGCCTGCTACGGGCGATCTGGAAGCCGGCCTGACGCTGAATCTCGATCAGGGTGCGGATTCCGGGGACGAGGGCTATTTCGCCAGGTTCGCAGCGGAGACCGTGGACGGCGAGGAGAACCCGCCCTGCGCAGCGGATCAGGCGGGCGTAAATCCTGTCCTGCGCATAGGCCCGCCGGTCTCCAGAAAGGTCTTCATCTTCACCGGGTCGCGAATCCTGTTCGGAAGGAAGGAATCGGTGGAGGAAGAGGGCGAATCCGGGAGGATCGGCATCATTCTCAGGGCGCTTCCCTGCAGGAGCAAGGAGCTTGATCCCGGGAACTTCCGGAAGAACATGCTGATAAGCAGGTTCCACGGCTGGTTCGAAGCGGACGGGAGGGGATTCAGCGTGACCGATCGCAGGGAGACGCGCGGCATAAGCGTCGCCGGAATGCCAATCGGGAAGGAAAAGCCTCATTTGCTCGAGGATGGGGACGAAATAATCGTCGGCGGCGATTCCGCCAGGATGACGTTCAGGATTCTCGAGGAGGATGCTCCACCTGGAGTCCCGCATGCGGCGGCCGAAGGAGAGAGCGGACCCTTGCGGAAAGGGGGGACGGTGCTTTCGAGGACCGACGGAGCGGATCATCTCTACGTGCTGCTCGGCGGATCCATACGGCTTGACGGAATCGTCAGGCTCGGGGTTCCTGTGCGTGTCTTCGTTTCCGGGGGCTCGGTCAGGCTGCGGATTGGCGAGGGCAGCGGGCCCGGGGGAACACCCGCCGAGGCTGAAGGCAGGGTGGTCCGCCTCGACTCTCCGGGCGAAATCCTGGTGAACGGCGTTTCAATCGCCTTTGGTCCCGCGGGGGCGGATGATTTTAAATCCTGATTAACCTGATCCGCCTCCGGCGGAGACTGATTGACCTGATGCTGCAGATGTCCTGACCCGGCCGAGCTGGAACCACCGAAGACACCGAAGACACCGAAAGAGGGGGAGATGGGAAGCACACAACACTGATTCCTTCGTAAAAAGAGCCCTTATTATTAGAGACGGGATTTTCACGCGAGAG
>DYIT01000154.1:4380-9802 GCA_020723505.1 Candidatus Kuenenia stuttgartensis | reverse complement strand
CATCTTGATCAGAGGCATCAGGCTCGAGAGGCTTGCTGGGCAAAGCGAGCGTCGAGGACGGGGCGTGCTTCTGTCCCACGATCTTCGCCAGGCCCCAATCCACCACGTAGACTTCGCCATAGTCGCCGACCATCACGTTTCCGGGTTTCAGGTCGCGGTGGATAATCCCGTTGTCATGGGCGTAGGACATCGCCAGGCACAGGTCCTGGAAAATCCGGAGCAGGCGGTGCCTGGTGTACTCCTTGCGCGGGTCCGCGTAAGCGGTTAGCGGTAAGCGGTTGGCGGTAAGGTCGGAATCAACGGAATCACAGCGCGGAGTTCGATTGGCAGAATCAGTTTGTGCAGGATCAGGAGAATCGGTGTCCGCCGAAACCCTCGCCTTGTGCGCATCAGGCGAAGGCGGATCAGGAGAATCAGGCTTCCATGCACCTAATTCCACTGCCCGCAGGATCCTGCCCAGGTCGCGGCCGAAGATTCTTGTCATCACGAAGAACGGCACCTTGCGACCCGCAGCCTCTTCCCTTTCGCCTATGTCATGTATCGGGATGATGTTCGGATGCGTAAGCCTTCCCGCAATCTCTCCTTCGCGCAGGAACCGCATGCGTTCCGAACGAGAGGCGTCGCCCCTAATCATCTCCTTCACGGCGACTTCGCGATCGAGGATTCTATCGCGCGCCGAGACGACCTTTCCGAGGCCCCCGCGGCCGATTTCAGGACCGAACTCGTATCTGCCCGCGCTCGTTCGGGCAGGATCCCGGGGAATCGGTCCGGAAACGCCCTCGTCCGCGGCTGTGCGGTCCTGATTCGCGGGCGAAGGGGTGATTTCAAGCAGGGTCTGCCTTGCGCAGTCGTCCAGCGGAAGGCAAAGCAGCGACTCGCGAACATCATTCCCCAGTGTCAGGCCGGCAAGGGTGATACCCGCATCGCCTGCGGGGGCCTGCCCCAGCTTTGCCGCGGCGATTCCATCCAGGGCCAGCCTTGCGTCCGCGGCAAGGTACCCCCTGTCGCAAAGGATGTCCGTGATGTCCCTCGACCTCTCCTGGGACCATGCCGCGCCCGCTTCGACGATTTGCTCTTTCGTCACGAAACCCATCTGCAGCGCGAGCACCACGCGTAAAAGATCCGACTCAGAGGACATCGGGACTCCTGAAGAACGGAGTTTTGCCTGTGGGATTAGGGCTGAAAGCCATGTTCATCCGCCCTCCTTCGGATTGCCGGAGGTTATCATATTCAAGGTTTCGGATCACCATCCGTATGCCCGCAGCCGGGAGATCTCCATGTAGTCTTCTATTCGTTTGGGCCCGTCAGGCACGGCATATTCCCTTGCACTGCTTCAAACAGCATTCATGCCTACTTCCCCGGCTTTCCCTCCTGGCGCCACTTGGAGAACGACCACCTGATCCCCAGTGGCTTGCGCAGGCGGCCGTCGAAGGCGCAGACGATGCCGTTCGAGGAAGAGATTGCGACGTCTTTCACGCCGTCCATATCGAGGTCGCAGATGCACATGTACCGGTCGCCGAGACCGACAGCATGCCGCCATAGCGGTTCCCCGTCCCTTCCCGACAAGGCCAGGACGAATCCCTTGAGGGACGAGACGAAAAGGTCCGGAACACCGTCTCCGTCTATGTCATCGCCTGAGAGCGGCGCCTGCGTGTGCGAGACCGCTTGCTTCCAGATTGGGCGACCGGAACGGCCCGAAAAGGCCATGACTTCGTGCGGCCCGGATACAGTCGCGATATCTGCAGCGCCGTCGCCGTCCAAATCCGGGACAGCCTCAATCCATCGCTGTTCCCCCTTTTCCAGGCCGGAGTTCCAGATTCGGGAGCCGTTCCGTCCGGACAAGGAAGCGATTGTGCCGTTCATGGAGCATGTCACGAGATCCGCAGTCCCGTCGCCGTTGATGTCCGGTACGAAGACGGCTCTATAGATTGGACAGTCCGTTTTCAGATTCCAGATTGCGATGCCGTCCTTGCCGCCCAGCATCGCCGCCGAGCAGTCCTGCCCGTAAGCGAACACGTCCTTCACACCGTCCCCGTCCGCGTCCGGCCCAGGCGCGCACCAGGTGCAGGAATTCCCCCATCTCCACAGGAAGGTCCCGTCCTTGCCTGACAGCGCAATTAGCCCGGAGGCGTCGCCCTGGCGGGAGTTCACGGATCCAGCCCGGCCCGATGCCAGGATGTCGCGAAGGCCGTCCTTGTTGAGATCGGGCCCCGCGAAAATGTAGTTGCAGCCCGATGTGCAGGTCCAAATCGTGTTGCCCGAGGCTCCGGATATGACCCTCACGATGCCGTCACCGTAGGGCGTGGACACCGCCGCGTCCCGGACGCCGTCGCCGTCAAGGTCGCCCGGCGATTCGGCAACGTATGGATTCGAGTCGACCTTGACCTTCCATACGGGCGATCCGTCCTTTCCGGAAAGCATCTGCACGTACCCGTCCGCGGATCCGAAAGCGAGGTCGCCTGCCCCGTCGCGGTTCATGTCGCCCGCCTCCTGCAGATATCCGTGGCCGGTGGTCTTGAACCGCCAGCGGAGCCTGCGCCCGCGGCCGACTGTCACGGCGTATACGCATCCGTCCTTCGAGGTGAAGACAGCTTCCGCGACTCCGTCCGTGTCCAGGTCGGCCACTTCTATCGCCGATACGACCTGGTTCCCTGTGCGGAACCGCCATATGAACGCCCCTGTCCTTCCGTCCAGCGCATATACGCACGAGTCGTCCGACGGGGAAAGCACGTCCGGAACGCCGTCCCCGGTGATGTCGAAAGAGGCAAGATGGCCCCAGACCTCGTATCCTGTCCTGAATTTCCACAAAAGACGGCCGTCGGTCCCGCTCATCGCGTATACGCAGTTGTCCCCGCTCCCGATGGCGACGTCGGGCCTGCCGTCTCCGTCGAGGTCCGCTATCTCCGCGGTCGAGGGAACATGCCTGCCGGTGACGCAGGACCAGATGTCCGATCCGTCTCTGCCGGAAAGGCAGAATACTTTCCTGTCGAAGGTGCCAATCACGATGTCCGGGATTGAGTCGCCGTCGAAATTTCCGAGCGCAGGCGATCCCACCTGCCCCCCCCCGGGGGCGAAACCGCGCTTCCAGACGACCGAGCCGTCTGTCCCCGACAAGACCTGAAGGGAGCATTCCCTCGACAGGACGACGACGTCGGGAATCCCGTCGCAGTTGAAATCCCCAATCGCGGGGCAGTTCTCCACTCCGAGGGATTCCTTGCCCGTCTTGCGGCGCCAGAGCTCCGTTCTGCTCTTTCCCGAGATTGCCATGACGGTCCCCCGGCGCAGGGCGACAACCACGTCCAGGCAGCCGTCGCTGTCGAGGTCGGCAATGGCCGGACGGGTGTATTCCGCCCCTTCGGGCAGCATGAAGGTCCATTTCGAATCCCCAGTCTGGCCGTCGAGAACGACGAGTTTGAGCGCTTCGACCGCAGTCCCGCCTGGCTGGGTGCCGCCGCGAGTGGCTGTCACGACTTCAATCCTCCCGTCCCCGTCAAGATCGGCGGCGGCGGGGGAGCAGTAGATTTCGGAATCGCAGTAGCGGCTCCATTTGACTTTCCCGGTATCGCCCGCAATCGCGTAGACCCGGCCGTCGAGCGAAGTGGCAGCGACTTCAAGGCTGCCGTCGCCGTCGAGGTCGGCGACCGCAGTCGAGGATTCTATCCTCCCTTCCGTCTGGACGGACCAAAGGAGCATCGGGTCGAGGAAGACCGTGACCCTGGCTGGGCGGCCCTTGCGGATTTCGACTTCCGTCTCGCGGCCGAAGTGGTTCTCCTTCTCGAAAGAGACGCGCCATAGGCCGGTCTCTAGCCTTATCTGTCCGCCCGACACGGTGAACTCCCTGGGAGGCGCCATGCTGCCGGCCTGGCTCGCTCTTGTCGTGAGTCCCGCGAGATCGCCGGAGAGCTCCAGGTATCCGCTCTCGCGGTACATCGAGATTTCGAGCTTCTCGTTCGCGAGGGCTCTTATTCTTGTCTCGCGCACTTCGGTTTCGTATCCCTCCATCGACAGCATGACGCGGCGCTCTCCCGGCGGCCAGGCCAGGATGGATAGCTGCCCGTCGGCCTGCCCGTGCAGCTCGCCGTCGATCCGGACGAGGGCGCCAGGAGGATTCGTGGTCACGCTGAGCCTGCCGGGTCCGAATGCGAGCGTGAGCAGGCCGATTAGCAGGAGAATCGAAGCAATCAGCGCTGCAGACAGGGCGGGGCTTCTCCGTACCTTCTTCCAGACGGCGAACGCGACGCCCGAGGGCCTGGCTGCAATCGGCTCGCCGTTCAGGTATCTGTCGACATCCGCGCCCAGTTCCGCGGCACCCTGGTATCGCCGGCGCGAATCTTTCTCAAGGCACTTGAGGCAAATCGTCTCTATGTCCTTGTGAACGTTCCGGTTGAACCGCCGCGGAGGCTGCGGATCGTCGTTAAGGACCTTGTATATCACGTTTACCGTGTTCGTGCCCTCGAACGGGGGCTTGCCCGTTATCATCTCGTAAAGGACCGCCCCGAGCGAATACACGTCGGAGCGGGCGTCGACGCCCGCCGAGCCTTCGGCTTGTTCCGGGGACATGTACGAGGGGGTTCCGAGTACTGCGCCGCTCTGCGTGAGCCGGACGCTCGAATCGGTCCTCTTGGCGAGGCCGAAGTCGCCAAGAAGGGGTTTGCCGCCGGCGTTGAGGAATATGTTTGCAGGTTTGATGTCCCGGTGCAGAACGCCCCTTTTGTGCGCGAAGTCGAGCGCGTGAGCCATGTCGCGGGTGATTTCCAATGCCCGCCTCGGGGAGAGGGACTCCTTGCCTATTACGCGGTCGAGGGATTTGCCCTCTACGAAGTCCATTGCGAAGTAGTGCAGGCCTTCTTCTTCCCCAACGTCGTGGACCTGGACGATGCCGGGGTGGTCCAGGGCCGCGGCGGCCCTGGCCTCGTTCAAGAACCTGGATATCTCCGGCTCGGAGGCTGAAATACCGAGCGGGAGGGTCTTGAGCGCGACGATTTTGCCAAGGTCGATGTGGCGGGCCTTGTAGACGATTCCCATGCCGCCCCTGCCGAGCTCCGAGAGGATTTGGTACTTCCCGATGCGCCTGACGCCCTCGGGCAAGGTATCGAGCCGCACGCGTGTTTGAGGTTTGTCAGGCTTGTCTGGCCCGCGGACCAAGGTTTCCGATTCCGACCCTCCGAATACCGGCTCATGGTCCTTCGTTCCATCGTCCTTTCCGGGGACTCCGCTGTGTTCAGGAGAATTCATGCGAACTGCCGAAAATGACAAGGCCCGTCTTCGCATCCGCGGTGCAGGTCTTTGCTGCCGGCTCCCCTCCCCCCCGCACGTCGATTTCCCTCAAGTTCACATGGTACCTACGTCCCCTAGATTCGGGTTTTCTCCCTGCCGCGAACCCTGCGCGCTACCTCGAAGAGCTGCCCGCGCGTCCCGCCTT
>DYIT01000154.1:0-4370 GCA_020723505.1 Candidatus Kuenenia stuttgartensis | reverse complement strand
GAGCCACATGCCGAGCCCGTCGCCGGCGCAGCCACGCGTGCTATCCCTTCCACGTTTCCGCGAAGCGGATTATGGCCTTGAGTGCGTTGTCGATCGAGGACAGGCGCGCGATTTCGAACCCGTGGCTGTTGTCGCGGATGTGACCGACCGTGGCCACGCGCGGCGCGCCGCCGGAATCGTAGACCAGGCTCGCGTCCGACGCAGCGCCGTCGTATACCACCGGGACCAGCTCCGTCCCGGCCTCCACCGCGGCTTTCATGAAGTCCCTGACCACCGCCTGGTCGAAATGCGTGACGGCGTCCCTGCTCCATATCCCAGCCCTGCCGTCCAGCGATGCGTCGAGCTCCGGAAGAATCGGGCACCCGTCCACGGCCACGAAGAGTTCGGGCTTGAGCCGCTGCGCCAGAACCTTCGCCCCGTGCGCGCCTTCCTCCTCGTGCACGGTGAAAGCCACGACCATCCTGCGTGCGGGCCTGACTCCGCGCTTCTTGAAGGCTTCCAGCAGGCGAATCAGGTTCACGACGTCGATCCTGTCGTCGAAGGTCCACGCGGCCACAATCGGGTCGTCCCCCTCGCCGAGCAGGACCGGCCCCCTGCCGTCCCGCGCAGGCACGGCAGTTGACCCGCAGCGGACGCCGGCCTTCGCAAGCCGCGCGGGAGAAAGCCCGGTCACTATGCGCACGTCGTCCCACGTGATGACCTTGTCGCGGATTTTCTTAGTGTGAATCGAACCCATGGAGATCACGCCCGGGACGGTCTCGAAGTCGCCCAGCACGTCCACGACCCTCTCGCCGATTTTCCAGGTGTAAAGCCCTCCGGCCTTGTCCACCCTGAGGCTCCCGTCCTGCAATACCCGCGTGACCGTCATGCCGATCTCGTCGAGATGCGCCGAGAAGACCATGCACTGCGCGTCCCGGTCACGGCCTTCCAAATCGACCGTGACGTTCCCTGCCGCGTCCGTCTCGGGCCTGTACCCGAGCGCCACGCACTTCTCCCTCACCGCAGCCCCGAACCGCTCTTCCCTCCCGGGCGGGGAAGGTATCCCGAGGAATTCCGAAAGCATCGACACCGCGGGGTGTTCCTTGACGACCATGGGAAGCCTCCACATCTGCGTATGCCTTTGACCATCTCGCATGCAGATGATACGGCGGAAAACCCGGGATTCGCAACACCGGAAAAAAAAGGAAGCCGCGCCATGGGCGCGGCTTCCCCGACCCGAAGGTCAATGGCAGCACGACTCCGCTCCGTACGCGGAGCGCCCTTTCATTGATTTCTCATCTGCGCGGTCAATGGCACCTCCCTCAAGGTATCGGAAAAAATATTCACAAATCCGCAGGTTGTCAACTGCTTTTTTACCCCTGCTTGCGGGTTATTTCGCTAATCCAGGGTCCGCTTGATTTTCATCCCGTCAGGCATGCCCTCAATGAAACCGCGCCGCCACGGAAAATCACGACGGAAAGCACGAGGGAACACCGGGAACCTTCGCGTAGGATGCAAGGAATTCGTTGCGCTGGGACTTGCGGAATGCGCGAAACTCTGCGGGGAGGCTCCCGAAGCGCTCCGCCCTTTGGCCTTGCGGAACCTCCTCGTCTTTTCGGTGGCCGCAGGCCTTCTGGGCGGGACTGCTGCGATTCCGGAAATCTGCAGGGAAAAGGCCCTGGCGGAGATTGATCTTATCCGGCGGCGCGAGCCCGCGGGCGGAGACGTGCCGGCGCTCGCGGAGGGTTTTCAGTTCCGGTCCGAGCGCGTATCGGATTTCCCATGCATGCGGTCGCCTTGTCCGGCGCGCTGCGGATCGACCTTGGCTTTGGACTGGGAGTCGCCACCCCTGTCCGGGCATTGGGCGCGCTGGTCGGGCCGGGTTTCGTGCGTGCCGACGTGCCGCCGGGACGTGCGGCATGGGCCGACCGCATAGTCGCGGACGGCAAGCCTCTCGACGGTGTCCAATGAAGGCGGGGCGGGCAGAGGAATCCTTGCGTGGGAGGCGAATTCTATTGAATGATTCGGGTTGCTGTATGGATTGGTCGCGTTCCTCCTGCATACTTCGGCCACCGAAGGGGCCATGGGGAGCGACGGTTCCGGGAAGACCTTGGGGGTATTCCTGGCCGGTCCTGCGGGCGCACTTTCCGCACGGCCATACGGGAGGAATGCCGATTCGAAGTGTCCTGCATAGACGCTGTCCGTGTAGGTTGAGAAGCAGCCGGGAGCCATGCCGAGAATGATTACGGCCGATACCCAAAGGGCAATCCTTGCGTTCATGCCGAGATCTCCAACGTTGAACCCGCAGCTCCGGTTCCGGTCGCCGAGAGGCGGGGAATGGCGTTTGCCAATCTGCGCACCTTATAAGTACGCTCCGGAAGGAACAGTGTTGGCGGGAATTGGACCTCCTATCTGAATTCCGCGTATCTGCCGCCGTTGTCCTCGGCGAGCTTGCGCATGAACGGCAGCCCCGCGGCTTCGCCGATGCCTATTGTGTGTATGACCAGGCCCGCCGATCGGTTGCGCGCGGCAACCTCCCTGCAGATGCCGTCGGAGTCCGTGACGCGGCCGCGGTTCGGCTGGCCGTCTGAGAGAAGGAACACCGTATCCGCGGCGAGTTCCTGCTTTTTCCCGGTCACGACGGTCCCAGGCGGCCCTGCGCCCGCAATCTCGAATGCCTTCACGAGCGAGTCGAAGATGTTGGTCGTGCCGTTCGGCCTGAGCGACTCGATGAACTCGTGCGCAAGGCCGACGTTACGCGGCGTAGCGGGCGTCATGCCCTCCTGCCATACCTTGAACGACTCGCTGTATACGATGATATTGAAGGCCGCGTCTCTAGGAAGGGCATGCACGGCCCGGTGGAGCTGCCATTTCGCTATGCAGATCTTCGTGCTCTCGGACGGCTTCGTCCACGGACCGGCGCCAGGGCCCGTGGTTTCCGGCATTCCCTCTCCGGCCGCGTTCTCCATGCTTTTCGATATGTCGATTACGAATATAATCTTCTTGCTCAGCGTCGAGATTCCGTAGAAGGAGAACGTCGCGCCCTTGTGCTCGCCCTTTTCAGGCGGCGTAGAGAAGCGCGCGACGGAATCCGCCCCGAGCGCCCTGTCGTACTCGCCTGCTTCCGCAAGCTTCCTCGACTTTTCCTCGGCTCCGGCCTGGTTGTCCTTCCACCACTTCCTCCACAGATCCGCGTCGCCGTAGTACTTCACCTCCACCAGCACGTACAGAGCATCGTCGATGTCCTGGCGGAGCCTCCCGTCCTCCTTCCCGATGCGCTCGATGAGCGCCCCCGCCGCCTCCACGAGCCTGCCGCGGCCGCAGATTGCGACGGCGAGCGCCCGCACCTCCCAGGCCGGGTCCCCCAGCGCCTCGATCACGGCGGCCTTGACGTCCTTGAGTTTCCAGGCCATGAGCGAGTTCAGCGCTTCCGCCCGGAGCCACGGCTCCCCGTCGCCTTTCGCGGACTTCCGCAGCGTCTCGAGCGCCTTGTCGCCGCCCACGCGGCCGAGGGCCCGGATTACGGCGCGGCGGAGACCCGGGTCCGAATCGCCCGCCGCGGGGCCAGCGAGCCAATCGGACCCGGCCCCGTCCTTCATTTCCGCGAGCCCGTCCGCCGCCGCGGCCGCCACGCCCTCGTTGCGCGCCAAAAGCCCCTGGTAGAAGGGAATCAGCACCGCCGCGAGCTTCCGGACCCTCTTCTGCTCCTCGGTGGATTCCGTGAACTCCTTGTCGTATGCCCCTGCATAGGCCTTCTCCGCCTGGGCCGCCCGCTGCGACCAGTCCCGGTTCTCGAAGGCCGCGACCTTGAACGCCTCCTTGAACAGCGCCCCCGAAGCCGCCGTGGACTCCTTGCCGATTGCGCGCATGACGGCGCACCTCTGGGCGAAAACAGGTTCCCAGGGATCAAGGAGGCGCTGGGCGAGCTCGTCGAAAGGCCTGGGTTCCACCACGATGCCGGCGGGAAGCAACGGAGTGAGGGTCTTCTCAATCTGCGCCGCGGGCGGAAGCGCGACGGGCTTGAAGGCCGCCTTGAACTTCTGCTTCGCCGCCGCCGGGTCCATCGCCTCCTGCGGACTGGCGATTCCGGCGGAAAGGAGTAGAAGGACTGTCGCGATGGCGGTTGAGGCGCGCATGCAAGAGACTCCGACTTTTTTCTGATTCCGCAGCGGAGCAGCGGTTTTGTACACCTTGTCTTTTGAAACTCTCAACCTGTCAGACCGAGACTCCACACCGAGGAATCATCACGCACAAGCAAAGCCTGAAGGTTGGGTTACGTTTGCTTTGTTACCAGCATTTCCCTCACCTTCTCAAGCAGGACATCCGGCGTGAATGGCTTGGGCAGGAATGCCACTCCGGGGTCGAGCACTCCGTGGTGGACGATTGAGTTG
>DYIT01000153.1 GCA_020723505.1 Candidatus Kuenenia stuttgartensis | reverse complement strand
TTGCGCGCCCGGCCCCCGGATAATTCATGTTCCTACGTGAATTATCCGGGTTAAAGTCAGGAGACAAGCAGTAGGAAAATCATAACGCAGCAGAGCCGCAACCAAACGCTGTGAAAAATCCCAACAACCAATAGCCAAATCCCAATGAACTCCAACCCAAACTCAAATACCAATGAGAACAATCAGTTCTGGCAGATTCCAATCGCCTTCTCGTCTTTATTTGTGTTTTGGAGTTGGCGTTTGAGTTCATTGGGGTTTGGGATTTGGGATTTGGTCCTCCTTCGGCTGACGTCGGCTCAGCGGTTAGGCGGATCTGCGAGATTTGGGATTTGCCGTAGGCCTCGGCTCTGTTGTGTGCCGCACGTATCCCCGGCCGCCACGAACGACCGCGGCCTCACCCTTCGACTCGCTTCGCTCCCTCAGGGCAGGCTGCCCGCGGCTCTGTTGTGTGCCACACGTATACTTCGACTTTGAACTTTGGACTTTGGACCTTAGACGTTGGCCTCTTCCCTTCGGTGTCCTCGGTGTCTTCGGTGGTTCCAGTCTCCGGTTCACGGTTTACTGCTTACGGTTTACAATTCACCCTCTTCCCCACGCCCCACGCCCCACGGGCGACCACGGGGGGTCGCCCTTACGGCCTTTTCCCGTAGAATCCTTTCACGCACGACACGACTTCCGCAACTTCGGCATCAGTGATGCCGGCGAACATGGGGACGGCCAGCACTTCCTTGCAGGCCTTCTCGGCTTCCGGGAAAGCTCCTTCGCGATATCCGAGGTGCTTGAGGGCAGGTTCCAGGTGCATGGGCACGGGATAGTAGACGTTGCAGCCGATTCCGTTCTTCGCGAGATGCGCCTTGAGCATGTCGCGGTTTTTCGCGCGAATCACATAGAGGGCATAGGTATGGGTGTATCCCTTCGGCTCTGTGGGAAGAACGATCTCGCGACCGGCCAGGCCCGCTTCCTCGAAGAGTTTTCTGTACAGGGTCGCGGCCTTGCGCTTGGTCTCAATCCACTTCTGCATAAGGGGCAGCTTAACGGCCATCATGGCCGCCTGGAGCGGGTCCATCCTGAAGTTGGCGCCGATTCTCTCGTACACGTAACCGCCGGAGTCGCCGTGGACCCTTATGAGCTTCATTCGGGCGGACAGGCCTTCGTCCGACGTCGTGACCATTCCCGAATCCCCGTACGCTCCCAGGTTCTTGGTCGGGTAGAAGGAGAAGCATCCGATTGCGCCCATTGATCCCGCCGCCTTCCCGGCTGCGGTCGCGCCCTGGGCCTGCGCGGCGTCCTCGATTACCGGAAGGCCGGGAGCGGCTGCCGCGACGGCCTTCACGTCCGCGCACAGCCCGAAAAGATGCACGGGGAGCACGGCCTTCGTCGCCTTGGTCACGGCTTTCGACACCGCTCCGGGAGAGATGTTGAACGTCGCGGGGTCGATGTCGCAGAAGACCGGCCTTGCTCCCAGCCTCACCGCTGTGGTGCAGGAGCTCGCGAACGTGAACGGCGTTGTGACCACTTCGTCCCCGGGCCCGACCCCCAGCGCCATGAGCGCGAGCAGAAGCGCATCCGTGCCTGACGACACGCCCAGGGCATGCTTCGCGCCCACGGACTCCGCGGACGCCTTCTCGAACTTCTCGAGCTCCTCGCCGAGGATGTACTTGCCGGACCGGAGCACGCGAATCGCCGCGTTCTCCACGGCTTCCTGGATCTCGTCGTTCTTCCTCTTCAGGTCGAAAAGCGGAACCGGCATGTTCGTCCTCTCTCAGACAGGGTTAGAGTCCAAAGTCCAAGGCCCAAGGTCTGAAGTCAATAAGTCACAAATCAAGGTCTGACCCCCTAGCGCGTCACAAGGTCTGAAGTCAATAAGTCACAAATCAAGGTCTGACCCCCTAGCGCGTCACCGCCTTCACGGCCACGGCAAGCGATTCCTCAATCATCGACACGGGAGGCGGCTTGATGAATCCCGCCTCCTGGATGTGATGAATCAGGGCCCGGGCTTCCTCTATGTCCTTCTTCGCACGTTCATAGACTTCCTTCTCGGACAGCGAGATGCGGGCGACCTTGTCCTTCACGGCCTGTGCTGCGACCGCTGCGGCTTCGGCGGGGAATATCTCGGCCTCGTCCATGGTCGGCACGATGTATTCCTCCGAGACCTTGTGCGATTTGCTCTTCCAGGCGGAGTCGGCTATGGAATTCGCCGCGGCAATGGCCATTTCGTCGGTGATCTTCCTGGCCCTGACCAGGAGCGCGCCCTTGAGTATGCCGGGGAAACCGAGCGAGTTGTTGACCTGGTTCGCGAAGTCGCCCCTGCCAGTGGCCACGATGCGCGCCCCGGCCTCCTTCGCCTCGTACGGGTAGATTTCCGGCACGGGATTGGCGCATGCGAAGACGATTGCGTCCTTCGCCATGCTTTTTATCCACTCGGGCTTCACGACCCCGGGCCCCGGCTGGGACAGGGAAATCAGCACGTCCGCGCCTTTGCACGCGTCCGCCATCGCAGCGAAGGCTTTTGGATTGGTCCTGACGGCGAGGTCCCATTTGTGGTAGAAGCGCCTGTCATGCTCGATGTCCTTCCTGCCCTTGTGAAGCGATCCCTTCGAATCGAACATGGCCAGCTTCTTCGGGTCGGCGCCGGCCTTGAGTATGAGCCTGGCTATGGTGGTGTTGGACGCGCCCGCGCCCAGCATGGCAATCCTGACGTCGCCAATCTTCTTGCCCACGATTTTCAGGGCGTTTATGAGGCCCGCCAGAGTCACGCATCCCGTGCCCTGCGCGTCGTCATGCCAGACCGGGATTTCGCACGCGTCCCTTAGCGTATCGAGCACCAGGTAGCAGTCCGGCTGGGCGATGTCCTCGAGGTTCACCGCGCCGAAACTGGGCTCTATCATCTTCACGAAGTCGATTATCTTCTCCGGGCAGGGCTCGCCGTTGTAGTTGCGCGAGTTCATGCACAGGGCGATTGCGTCGCAGCCGCCGAGGTACTTCATCAGGAAGGCCTTGCCCTCCATGACCCCGAGCCCGCCCGGGGGGGTGCAGTCGCCGTCGCCGAGCACCCTCGTCGAGTCGCTGACCACGGCTACCAAGTTCCCGCGGTTGGACAGCTCGAACGACGGGTCGGTCCCGCCGCGCTCCGCCTTGTCGTTCAATCCCGGAATCGTCCACTCGCCGCTGTCGCGTATCGCCGTCGATACGGCCGAAACGCCCGGCGTATACCACACGTTGAACCAGTTGAACCCGTAGAGCCCCGCCTTGGGCAGCGTCACCATCTTGCCGCCGTAGAAAGCATGCGCGCGCTTCGATAGCTCCTTGAGGAAGACCGTCTTCCCCTTCGCGAGCTGTTCCTGGGTGAAGTTCTTCGGGAACAGGTCGTTCAGGTTCTCGAGTTTGATTACGGACTGGTCCATGCCCTTTTCCTTAAAAAAAACGAATCCAGCATAGGACCTGACCTCGAAGTGTATTACCGCGCCGCCCGGTTGTCCACTGGGAGTGGGAACCACTGGCGGCGAATCAGCCGCGAAGAGTTGTGCGCCGCGGGGGGCGGTGGGGGAAGTTGTAAGCCGTAAGCGGTGAGCGGTAAGCTGTAAGCAGTAAACAGTAAGCAGTGTCTTGTCCAAAGTCTATGGGGGCGGGAATGGGTGTTTTCTCGATGCAGGGATGGTGGTTACCTGACGCGGGAATGGTGGTCTCCTGATGTAGGAATGGTTCCGGTTCGTCCGGGTTATGCGGGCATATTCCACACGAAGCGCAAAGACCCTTGCTTCGTGTGGAATCGTCATTCCGGCGAAAGCCGGAATCCAGAGAGCGCGGCCAGAAAATCCCGGCAAAATCCAGATCCTGAACACACGTTCACATTATCCTCTTGACCTCAAGGGGCCCGGATTTGAGAATTGTAGCCATGCTTCCTCCGTCCGAATCAGAGTCGCGCCGCGGTCGGCTTGTGTGGCTCCATGAGCTCATGACGCGCGGATTCGCCGTTCCCTCCATGGTCGCGCTCTTCGTTTCCTTCGCCGCCTGCCTGCCTGCTTCGGCCGAATCCGCGGACCCGGCTGCAGAGGATCTCGAGCGGCTCCGCGTCCTCGAGGAGAAGTGCCTCGACTGCCACGACGACCCCATGCTCGAGGGCGGGGGAAGGTCCGGAAGGCGGAAGTCGGTCTTCGTGGATCCGGCGCGGTACCGGGCTTCCGCGCACTACAGGAAGGACATGACGTGCTTTTCCTGCCATCCGGACTCGAAACTCGAGTTCCACCAGCGCTGCGGAGTCGCGATCAGGAAGTGCTGGGACTGCCATGACCACGGCGACGAGCACGAGCAGTTCAAGTCCTCTTTGCACGGGAAGGCCCTTGCGCGCGGCGCGGAAAACGCCGCGGACTGCGGCAATTGCCACGGCAACCATTACATCGCCGGGAAATCGGACCCCGCGTTCGAAATGTCGCCCGAAAACGCTGCCGAGACCTGCGTGAAATGCCATCCCGGAAAGGCCGGGGCGAGCAGCGCCGCGACCTGGCTCGCGTCAAGACGCCTGTCCGCGCACGGCAAGGCCGATCTGTCCGAAGAATATTCCGAAAGGCGCTGCACCCTGTGCCATTTCGGCTCCCATACGCACAAGACGCCCGACTCGACGCCCCTGTGCGGCCAGTGCCATGCCGCATCGTACAGCGCGACGGGCGGGCCGGCTGGGGACGTGCACTGGAAGGGGGGAAGAGGCGGGGCGTGGCTGGGGCTCGCCCGCGGCACAGGGTTCGCCGCGGCCGCAATCGCGGCTCTCCTGCTGGTCGTCCCCTTCATGCCCGCGGCGGCGAGGTTTTTCGCAGGGCCCGGGCGCGGCGCGGCCGGGAAACCGGACGGGCGGACGCAAGCACGGGGCGAGGCTGCCCCGCCCGCGGACGGATTGAAAAATGGCTGAAACAGAGAACAGGAAGGACGGGCCCAGGTACGGCTTCTTCGTGGACCTCGATAGGTGCACGGGCTGCGGCGCCTGCATGATTGCATGCAAGGCGGAAAACGACGTGCCGCCGGGCGTGTTCAGGATATGGCTCAAGGAAATCGAGGCAGGGAGGCATCCGAACGTGCGCAGGCTCGTGTTGCCGCTTTTGTGCAACATGTGCCTCAAGCCCGCATGCGTGCAGGTGTGCCCCACCAAGGCGACCTTCCAGCTTCCGGACGGCCTGGTCGTCGTGAACCCGCACATCTGCATCGGATGCCGCTACTGCATGGCGGCCTGCCCGTACGGCGTCCGGTACATGAATCCCAACACGGGCCACGTGGAGAAGTGCCACTACTGCATGCACCGCCTCGAACGCGGAATGCATCCCGCATGCATGGAGGCCTGCCCGACCGCCGCGCTCGTGTTCGGCAACCTGAACGACCCCGATGATCCCGCCTCGGTCATGGTCGAGAGGCACCCCACCCAGGTGCTCAAACCCGAGTTCGGCACCGTACCGAGCGGCTTCTACAGGAACCTCGACGTGAGGCTCGCGGAACTGAATGAAGAGTGATTCGCCCGCAAGCATGAAGCGCTTGAAGCTCGCGGCTGTCGGCGCGCTGACAGCGGCCACGGTAATTGGACTGCTCGGCCTCGCCGACAGGTTCGCGAACGGCATAGGCGTGGCCAACTTCACGTCCATCTCCCCCTGGGGCATCTGGATGTCCATGTACATCTATTTCATAGGCCTCTCGGCCGGATCCTTCCTGCTATCGAGCCTCGTGTACGTGTTCGGCGTGAAGAAGTTCGAGCCGGTGGGAAGAATCGCCCTGTTCCAGGCGCTGGTCTGCCTGATCGCCGGCCTGTCGCTCGTCTTCGTGGACGTGGGAAGGCCGGAGAGGATCTTCCGCGTGCTGTGGAACTGGAGCGAGTCGTCCGTGCTCGCGTGGGAGGTCCTCTTCTACCAGGTCTACATCGTGGTGCTTTGCCTGGAGCTCTGGATACTCATGCGCCGGGACCTCGAGAGGCTCGCGCACGAGGCGAAAAACCCGCTTCTGCGATACGTCTACAGGATTCTGAGCATCGGCAGGCCTTACACCCCTGGCGAAAGCCAGTCGGCGGGCGAGAAGCGCATGGTGAGAATCCTCGCCATCGCGGGCGTGCCGGTGGCGCTGGGCGTCCACGGCGGCACGGGCCTGATTTTCGCCGTGCTGAAGGCGCATCCGTACTGGTACACGGGCATGTTTCCGATAATCTTCATCGTGTCCGCCATGGCGTCGGGCGGCGCGCTGCTGACGTTCCTGACCGTGTTCTTCACGAGGCTCGACGCCGAGGTCAAGAAGACGCTCGTTCCGGCGCTGGCCAGACTGACCGCCATCATCCTGCTGGCGGACATGTTCTTGCTCGCGCTGGAGACGTTCCTCGCGATCTACGGGAACATGCCGGATCATACGCTCACATTCGAGGCCATATTCGCCGGTCCCTACTGGTGGGTGTTCTGGTTCTTCGAATTCGGGCTCGGCACGGTCGCGCCCGTGACGCTGATTCTGTCGAAGTGGACGCGCGGGAACGTGAGAGTCCTCGGAGCCGCGTCGGCCATGATCTTCATCGGCGTCATCGGGGTGCGGCTCAACATCGTCATACCCCCGCTGCAAATCTCCTGGGCGGGCGGGCTGGTCGAGACGTTCCACAGGACGCTGAACACTTCGGCGGGGTACACGCCGAGCTTCAACGAATGGATGTCGACCGTGGGAGTAATCGCAATCGGCGCCTGGGCGGGCCTGGCGGGATTCAGGATTCTGCCGCTTGGGCTCTCCGGCGACGGGAAGGAAAAGGAATCGTGAGCGTTCCGGACCGGAAAGACGGCGGGCCCCGTGGGATGACGAGGAGGGATTTCCTCCTCTTCGGTGCGGGAGGGGCCGCCGCGGGCGCTGCCGCCCTGGCGTTCGGCCGCGGCATGGCCGCGGTCGTGGCCCCGGGAAGGACCGGCTTCTCGACCGTCTGCAAGGCCGAGGAGCGCTTCCCGCTCTTCGACCACGTCGTCAAGACCACCTGCGCGGTGTGCCCCGCGGGATGCGGCATACAGGCCTGCATCAGGGGATCGTCGCTCGTCATGGCCAGGGGGAACCCCGATCATCCGGAAAACCGCGGGGCGATATGCCCGAAGTGCCTCGCCGGCCTCAACGCGCTCCAGGACCCGGAGCGGCTGCTCTACCCGCTCAAGCGCACGGGATCGAGGGGCGGCGGGGGCTGGACGCGCGTCTCATGGGACGAGGCGCTCGCGGAGATATCCCGGAAGATCGCGGACCTGCGCGCAAAAGGGCAGGCGGACCGCATCGTATTCGAGGACGGATCGTCGGGATTCGACGGCGGACTCGCCGAGAAGTTCTTCGAGGCCGCGGGATCGAAGAACGTCTTCCGGCCGGGTTCGGCCATGTCGAGGATGCCCGCCCTCGAGGGGTCGCGCACTCTGGTCGCATTCTGCGGCGAAATCCTCGAAGGCGAAGCCGGTCCCATGGCGGGGCTCCGGACGCTCGACCTTATGGCCAGGAGCGGCACGGTGATTGCCTTCGACCCGGTTCTCACGATGACGGCATCGAGGTCGAGGACATGGCATCCTCTCAAGCCCGGGACCGAGGCGGCCGCGGTCATGGCCCTGGCCTGCGCCATGTCGCGCCTCGCGCCAGGCCCTTTTGGGAACGGAGCCTTCGAGAAGGGGCTCGAGGGATTCGAGCCCGGGCATGTCGAGAAGGCGGCGGGCCTCAAGAAGGGTTGCATAACCGAGGCCGCCGGCCTGCTCGCGGCCGATCCGGCTTTCGCGGTCTACGGCGGCATGCGGCTCGCGAAATCCCCCGGCGGATTCGGCGCCATGCAGGTCATCGAAATGCTCAACTCGGCGAGGGTGGACGCCCGGACCGGGGGGCTGCGCCTGCATGCGGGAGCCGGGCGCGCAGCCCCGGAAGGCGGCGGGAGTACGGCGGCCGCTATTCTCGACTCGGGCGGCACCTCGCTCTATTTCGCCTCGGGATTCGACCGGGCGGCGTCGGCCCCGGAATGCGGAAAGACCGCGGCGGTTCTCGCTGACGAAACAAAGGTGCCCTTCGTGGTCGTCCATGACATGTACATGACCCGGACCGCCGGCCTGGCTGACATCGTCCTGCCATTGGCCGGTCCCTTCGAGTCATGGGGGGCGAGGTGGGGCGAAACAGTGTCGCTGGTCAGGCCGGCGTCGCTCGTAAGGGGCGAGTATTCGGCTTTGAAGACCGCGAAGGCGAGGGGCAGGAAGTTCTCCGAGGTGAGGAACTTCGCCTTCCCGCCCGGGGAGGCGAGGTCGCTCGGCGACGCGCTCATCGCGCTCGGAAAGGCGCTCGGCCCTCCTGCCGGCGCCGGCTTCGGCTTCGAGGACGCCCACGAGTACGTGGAGGCAATCCTGAAGCAGGCGCTGCCCGAGAGCGAGTACGCGAAGATTATCGAGGACGGGTTCGCGGAACCGCCGCCCGCGCCGGCGGGAGCGCCGCGCGGGACTCCGAGGCTGTCCATCCCCGCCCCGGCCGCGGAACCGGCGGCCGGCGAATTCATGCTCTTGTCCGTCGAAAGCGCGGTTTCTATGGACGGGCTCAGGAATTCGAAGTGGCTCAGGGAAATGGCGCACGAGAACCCCCTCCTGATGAACAAGGGCAGCGGAAGGAGCCTTGGAATCGAGACGGGCGACGCGGTCCGCGTCTCGTCGCGGGCCGGGTCGATTGAGGCGAGGGTGAAGCTCGTCGAGGGAATCCACCCGGCGGCGGTGGCGATGAGACCCGGCTTCGGATCCGCGATAAGGACGAAGACCGCGCTCGGGGAGAGGTTCGTAAGCAGTGATCCAGACACGAGGCTCCTGTGGTGGGGCAAGGCCGGGGCAGGCGCAAACGTGAACGAAGCGATGGAACGCGCGGACACGGGAATCGGCATGCTGGACGCCGCGTCCGGAACCGCGGTTCGGATTGAGAAGATCTGATGGCCGAAGACAGGCAGGGGAACGCGGGATTCGGGAAGATGCTCACGGCTTTCGCGGCCGCTGGGATTGCCGTCGCCGCCGGCCTGGGCCTCGCCTACGTGGACTTCACGTCCACCCACCCCGCCGTCTGCGTCTCCTGCCATCTCGACGAGTCCAAACTCTGGGAGAACTCCCAGACCCATCCTCCCGCCCATTCCTCCTGCGCGTCATGCCACGAAAGCGAGGAGGGGATTAGGATGACCGGCAGGTACGCGGCGAGGCCGGAAAACATCTCCGCGAACTGCGTCGCCTGCCATCAGAACCAGAGGGAAGCGGAGGAGACGACCAAGCACTTCATCAAGCTCTCCCACAGGATTCACGTGGTCAAGGAGGGGCTGAGGTGCACCGACTGCCACAGCAATATAGCGCATGACCGATTCGCCGACCCGACCTACAGGCCGACGAAGTGGTCGTGCTACGTCTGTCACGAGCACAAGGTCGAAATCGACGGGGAGGTGAACAAGAAGAACTGCATGCGGTGCCACTGGAACATGCCCGACGAGCCTGTAAACCGTTAGCAGTAAGCAGTAAGCAGTAAACCGTAAGCAGACTGGAACCACCGAAGACGCCGAAGACACCGAAGGGAGAAGGAACGGGCGCAAGCCGAAGGGAAGAGCGAAGAGGGAAGAGAGCGGACATGTGAGAGGTAATCAGTCATCGGTCATCGGTGAGTGGTCAGACGGGAGGGCGAGGCTCCTGCCAAGCCCCTCCGAATTAGGGATAAGCAGTGATCGGTCGGCGGTTATCCTTGCTGGAGTTTGAGAATTGGGAGTTCATTGGGCTCCTATCCCCGGGAATCTTGTTTTCTTGCGAACATTCATAGCGTTGAGCCCGTAACTTCATTGGAAATTGGAGGTTG
>DYIT01000015.1:19643-59732 GCA_020723505.1 Candidatus Kuenenia stuttgartensis | reverse complement strand
GCTGCCTTTCATAGAGTATCTGTTCGAGGTCTCCACCGGCATTTCCCTTCTCGAGCTCACGGACCAGAACCACCCGGTCCTCCGGAGGATGCTGCTCGAGGCGCCCGGGACGTACCATCATTCGTTCATCGTGGGGACCCTGGCGGAGGCGGCCGCGGCCAAGGTGGGCGCCAACGCCCTGCTCGCGCGCGTGGGAGGCTACTACCACGACATCGGGAAGCTCATCAAGCCCGAATACTTCACCGAGAACGAGTCCCACAAGGGCAGCCATCACGCGAACCTGTCGCCGACCATGAGCACGCTGATAATCGTCGCGCACATAAAGGACGGCATCGAGATTGGAAAGGACTACAACCTGCCCTCGGCAATCATGGACTTCATCCCCCAGCACCACGGCACCAGCGTGGTGGAATACTTCTACCACGAGGCGAGGCAGCGCGCCCCGGACCGCAACATCAACCGCGACTTTTTCCGCTACTTAGGCCCGAGGCCGCGCACCAAGGAGACGGCCATCGTCTTCCTCGCGGACTCTGTCGAGGCGGCGTCGAGGACCCTGTCCGATCCGACGCCCGAGAGGGTCAAGGGGCTCGTGCACCAGATAATCAACTACAAGCTCATGGACGACCAGCTCGACGACAGCATGCTGAGCTTCCACGAGCTCAACACAATCGAGGAGCAGTTCGTCCGCGTGCTGTCGGGAATCTTCCACGGAAGGATTGCCTATCCGGAGCCGGTCAGGAAATGAGAGCGCGCGCGAGCCGGGGGGTCGAGATAACCGACCTGCAGCAGGATATGGAAATCCCCCTTGGGACGGTCGAGGGGCTGTCGGAGTTCGCGCTCCGGAGGCTCTGCTTCGGCGGGCAAGTCTCGGTGGCGTTCGTCGGCGCAGCGGAGATGAGGAGGCTGAACCGCCGGTGGTTCGGGAGGAGGGGCCTAACCGACGTAATCGCCTTTCCGCTCGGCGCCATGGGGATACCGGCGGACGACGTCTGGGGCGAGGTGGTCGTCTGCCCGGCCAGGGCGGTCTCGCAGGCCGGGGAGAACGACGAGGATCCCGGGACCGAGCTTTTGCGGCTGGTCGTGCACGGCCTCCTCCACCTGTGCGGCAGGACCGACGGGACGGCTGCGAAGCGCGCGGAGATGCTGGCCGAAGGCGAAGCCCTTCTGCGGGATTTCGCGGCGCGCCGGCCCATGAGCCCGGGACGGGCCGGGGCATCCCGAACCCGAACCCGGGAATAGGGGGGAAATCCGGGACCCGGTCGTTCATTCAGCGCATGCCGCCTATCCCTGCGCGTCCCAGCAGTAGGTGCACAGCCTGTTCTTGGGAAGGCCGATGGCTTCGACCATGTCGTCGAGCCTCTGGTACCTGAGGGAAGTGAGGCCCAGCCTCTGTCCGATGCGATCGACCATCCTCGCGTACTTGTCCGATTCCGGATTGGCGTATTCCTCGAGGGCCGGCTCGGCCTGGCCTTCGATTTCCCTGATGGCTTTCCTGGCCGCCAGGTCGAGTTCGGACTTCGACCTCGAGAAATTGAGGAACCTGCAGCCGTACACGAGCGGCGGGCATGCGGGCCTCATGTGGACTTCCGAGGCGCCGCAGTCGAAGAGCGTGCTTATCGTGTCCTTGAGCTGGGTTCCCCTGACGATGGAATCCTCGCAGAAGAGCAGCCGTTTGCCGCTGATCAGGGCGCCGATGGGAATGAGCTTCATCCTGGCCACCAGGTCCCTGATTGCCTGGTCCTGGGGCATGAAGCTCCTTGGCCACGTGGGGGTGTATTTGACGAACGGCCGCCTGTAGGGCCGCCCGCTTTCGGCTGCGTAACCGATTGCATGGGCGATGCCGGAATCCGGGATGCCGGCCACGAAGTCGATTTCCACGTCGTCGCGGCGGGCTAGAGACGCGCCGCAGCGGTTCCGGCATTCCTCGACGTTGATACCCTCGTAGGATGACGCCGGATACCCGTAATAGACCCAGAGGAAGGAGCATATTCTCATTTCGGGTCCCGGCGGGGCCTTCCGTTCCGCGCCTTCGGGCGTGAGCAGGACGATTTCGCCGGGGCCGAGCTCCCTGACCGGCCGGAACGCGAGGTTGGGGAGGGCGCACGATTCCGAGGAGGCGCAGTAGGCGCCGTCCTTCGATCCTATGGTCACGGTCGTGCGGCCGTACCGGTCCCTGGCGGCGTATATGCCGTGGTCCGTCAGGAGCATCATGGTGCAGGACCCGTCCACGTGCTCCTGTACGTTCCTGATTCCCTCGACGAAGTCCGCCCCTTCGTTGACGAGGGTTGCGACGACCTCCGTGGGATTGGGCTCCCCGCCGCTCATCTCGGAGAAGTGGGCGGTCTTCTTTCCGAACGCCTTTCCGGCCAGATCGGCGGCGTTGTTCACCTTGCCGACGGTGACGATTGCGTAGGTGCCCAGGTGCGATCCAATCAGCAGGGGCTGGTCCTCGAAGTCGCTTATGACGCCGATTCCCGACTTCCCCTGCAGTTTCGGGAGATCATCCTCGAACTTCGACCTGAATGGCGTGTTCGATATGTCATGGATGAATCGGTTTATCCCGGACGGATTCCTGACCGCCATGCCCCCGCGCCTGGTGCCGAGGTGGGAGTGGTAGTCGGTCCCGAAGAAAACGTCGCTCGTGCAGTTTCCACAGGATGCCACTCCGAAAAATCCGCCCATCGCCTTCTCCTTTGAAATCGCCTTCCGCCAGGCCAGCCTCCGCCGGAAAGCGGGGATTATAGACGCGCAGTCCCGGAGGAACAAGGAGCGGCTGATTGGATATTCGAGATGCGACCAACGGGCAGGATTGAAAGCCGCGAATCCCGCATCACGCATCGATTAACGAGCACCCATCTGAGCATCCACCCGGCCAATCATCCGCCCGCCTGCTCGTGCGTCGTCGTCGCGTAGTTGCGTGATTGCGCAATTGTGTCGTCTTTCGACAAAACGGCGCGACTCGCCGGAGCCGTTGCACTCAGCTGCCGAAGTCCTCGAATCCTCATGCATGCGCGGGACGCCTTATGTTCATGCAAAAGGGATGCAAAGCCGGTAGAATCAAGTCGCGGCGAAAGGACGCGGACCAAAGGGCATTCCATATGCGCAGGAGCACACATGGCAGAGGATGAACGCGCGGACCTGAAGATCGGGAAAGCGGCGGTCGAGAAGGGGTTCATCACCGGGGAGAAGCTCGAAGAGGCTCTGAGGATAGCCGGCAAGCGCGGGCGGAACGGGTGGGAGGCCGACCTCGGGGGGATTCTGGTGGACCTCGGATTCCTGACGGCCGAACAGCTGGCCCTGCTGCGCGAGGGAGAGGGACGCGGGGCCGGCGCCGGGACGTCCGGGAGCGCGGCCGTCGAAGGCGGGGATCACGGAGCCGGATACGGCAGGGGGGAGGACGAGGAGGGCGGAGCGGAGCTCCTCGCCCCGGAAGGCGGGAAGCCGGGGCAGGGGAGGGGGAAGACGCTGCTGGATTTCCAGGCGCGCGGCGGGGACCCGGGACCGAAGGCGGACACGGCGGACATAGAGCCCGACGACGTCGACACGAGGTTCGCGCCCGTGACGAGGAAGGGAAGCCGGAGCGCGCCTGCGGCCGGGACCGGGGCGGCCGATGCGCCGCCGAAGCCCGAGGGGGGCGAGAAGCCGCACGCCAGGACTGCGATGCTTCACAAGCCGGGGGCCTTCATCGGGCCGTACAAGATTCTGAGCGAAATCGGCCGGGGCGGGATGGGGGTGGTGTACAAGGCCTACGACCCGTCGCTGAAGCGGATTGTGGCGCTCAAGGTCCTGATTAGCGGGGAGAGGGCTTCGGAAGACGCCATAGAGCGGTTCCGGAGGGAGGCTGAGGCGGTCGCGAAGCTCGGGTTCCAGCCGGGGATAGTGCCGGTCTTCGACATCGGGGCGGAGGGGACGCTCCATTACTTCGCCATGCACTTCGTCGACGGCAAGTCGCTCTCGAAGCTGATAGACGCCGGGGAGCTCACGCCGCGCAAGGCGATGGTTCTGGCGGAGAAGGTCGCGCGGGCGCTTCACTTCGCGCACGGCCACGGCATACTGCACAGGGACGTCAAGCCGGACAACATACTCGTGGACGCGGACGGAGCGCCGTCGCTCACGGATTTCGGGCTGGCCAAGGACACGCACGAGGACTCCCGGCTCACGGTTTCCGGGACCGCCATGGGGACGCCCCAGTACATGTCGCCCGAGCAGGCGGACGGGGCGGTGGAGAAGATAGACGCGCGAAGCGACGTCTACAGCCTCGGGGCCACGCTTTACGAGACGCTGGCGCACGTCCCTCCTTTCACGGGATCCTCCTATGTCAACATCATCTCCAAGGTGATGAACGAGGAGGTGGTCTCCCCGCGCAAGCACAACCCCGCGGTGCCGCGCGACGCGGAGACCATATGCCTCAAGGCGCTCGAGAAGGACCCGGTCCGCCGGTACCAGTCCTCGGAGGCGTTCGCGGACGACATACGCAGGTTCCTGGACGGGGATCCGATTTCGGCCAGGCCTGCCTCGCTGGTATACAGGGTCTCGAAGAAGGTGAAGCGCAACCTGGCGCTTTTCGTCACGTCCGCGATTGCCGTGCTGCTGCTTGCGTCAGGCGGATCATACTTCCTCGCAATCAAGCCGGCGATGGACCTCGGGAAGGAGATGGCCGAGGACACGGCAGCGCTCGACCAGGCGCTGGCCTTCAGGCTCGCTCCGGAGGAAGAGGCCTCGGAAATGTTCCGGAAGGCCAACGCTTTCCACGCGAGCGGGAGGCACGCGGAGTGCGGGGCGCTGTGCGACGACATAGTCGCGAAGTTCTCCGAACTCGAGGGCCGGGTCTTCAAGGCGATTCCCCCAATCCGCCACAAGGAGCTCCTCGGCGAGACAAGGTACGTCCCGCTGCGCAAGCCCATGCGGTTCCCGCTGGCGCGCTCGCTCGCGCTCAAGGCCAGGGCGAAGCAGGAGGCGGGGTACGACGAGGCGGCGCTGAGGTGCTGGCTGCTCGCCTATGCCCAGGCGAGGACGTCCGAGAACAAGGAAGAGACGGCGGTCAGGGCTCCTGCGCTGCTCCAGATTGGCAGGCGGCTTCTGGGGAACATGGACCTCGAAAGGGCGACGGCGACTTTCCAGAAGCTCATCCGGATGTATCCGGACTTCGAGGACGCGCACGGCGCGTGGAAGGGGCTCGGGGAGGCGTTCTGGAGCAGCGGGAGGTTCGCGGCCGCGAGCGAGGCGTTCAGGCGCGCCGCGGCGGCCGCGGGCGACCCTGCCGGGCGCGAGGAAGCCCTGTGGTACTGCGGCAAGTGCGCGCTGCTGTCGTCCGAGGTCGGCGTTCCAAGGCCCAAGGGCTGGGTATTCCCCGGCGACCTGGAGGGGGACGGGATCGACGAGATTATGGCGTTCGACAAGGATTCCGGCCTCGAAGCGTTCGGCCTCCGGAACGGGGCGCTCGAGAAGTCGTTCTTAATCCCCCGGAAGGCGGTGGCCGACCCCGGGGACGGGGAGGAGGCGCAAATCCGGGGAATCCACTGGATTCCCTTCAACGGACCGGGCCGCGGTGCGCTGCTGATGCATGTCGCGTCGAAGCAGGGCGAGGAGATTTGGGTCAGGCCCATCTCCGCCGACGGTGCGATTGGGAAGCCCATACGCGGGAGGATTGACGGGGGGATAAACGGCATCCAGTCCGGGGACATGGACGGGGACGGGGTCGCCGAGGTCGTGGTGTCGAGATTCAACCCGTCGTACGTGCAGGTGTTCAAGTCCGATGGAACGGCGCTTGCGGAATTCTGCCGCGTCCCGACCCGGAGCTACTGCATGGGCCTTTCGCACTGCGACCTCGACCTGGACGGGAGGGAGGAGTTCCTCGTCAACCTGTCCGAGTACTCCGACTGGCAGACGTGGCGGCTCGGGCTCGCGAAGGACGGGTCTCCGGACTGGAAGGTGCTCTCGCCGTACAGGTATTCCGGCCCGCTGCTGGCGGCAATCGGTGAGAAGGGCGGTCCAGGCCGGCTGTACGTGCAGAACAACTCGACGGCGGACGACAAGAGGGTGCTCCGCAGCATAACCAGGGACCCGAAATACATACTGGAAAACACGGCATATCGCCTGGTCCCCTGGTCGGAGGAGGTTCCTCCGGACCTCGCGGCGTCCTTCAAGTCGGGGAAGCCGTTCTGCAACTACGGGATTGCCGTGCCTTCCGAAGGCCTGGTGGTGGCCGACCTGACCTTCGGCGGGAGGCGGGGATTCGCGTTCATCCCGGAAGACCGGTCGAAGAGGTGGGCGGTGCTCATGCATCCGGCCGGCACGGCCGGGGGAGGGCTTAGGGCGGTGAACGTGGACGGCGAGCCCGGAGCTGAAATCATGGCATACATGCCCGACAGGATTGTCTTCTACGGCATAGGCGAGCCTGCGAAGCACGATCCGGCCGAAATCGCGGGAATGGACACGGAGAGCGAGAACCTGAAGCTGATAAGCAATCCGGTGCTCGCGACGGCGATTGAGATGGCCTCCATGGACTGGAAGGAGCAGGCCCTCGACCTGTTCCGCAAGGCGCGGGAGGAGACGGAAGACGCGCTCGAGAAGCACAGGTGCCTGCTCGGGGAGGCCGACTGCATGATAAAGCTCGGGCGGCCCAAGGAGGCGGCCGAGATATTCAAGGGCATGACGGGCACGTCGACGTTCGGCATCGCGGAGGAGCTGCACGGGATGGCGGACATCCTTCGGGACGCCGGCGAGTGGAAGGATCTGGTGGAAGCCCTCTCGAGGACGCTGGCCTCCGTCCCCCTGCCCGAGCAGACCAGGGCGTGGGCCAGGGACCTGTCCGACAGGATTGCGCCTCTGACGCGCATGAAGCATTCTGTGAGGTGCATTCCGCCGGATGGATTCGACGGAACCTACATATGCAGGAATCCTCTCAAATCGCCCGGGAACCGGGACGGCCAGGGATTCGAGTTCTTTTCGGACGGCGCCAGGGGATCCGCGTTCGGAAGGATGATTGACTACGACGGGGGGCCGTTCAAGATTGAGGCGAGGGTGGTGCTCAGGCGGCTGGACTGGACTGCGATGCTGAGATTCGGCCTTGCAAGGGCGGGCAGGCGCGGGGATCCGACCTCAATCCCGCATCTCATGGAGGTCGAATTCAATCCCGGGACATGCACGAACGTGCCCGCGGTGAAGGCCACGCTCATGCCGCACGGGGTCGGGGGCTGGATGGGCTGGACGATCCAGGAATACCCGCAGAAGTTCCCCGTCGAGTACTGCTTCGAAATCGAATACGCGCCGTCTCTGGAGCGTATTTCCCTGATGCTCAGGGACGAGAGCGCGGGCAAGGACTATCACGCCTGGACCAGGGCTTCCGGCCGGCTGCCCGCAGGCAAGTATTGCATGGCGATGTCGGGGAGCTGCGAGATGGCGGTCTCGGCGTTCGAAGGGTGGTTCACGGTTAAGCGCTTCGAGATGTTCACGCCGAGCCCGGGCAACGCCCCGAGCAAATGGGAATTCGAGACAGGTTCGTTCACGCTTCTCCGGGCGGCGGCCGCCCTGGTGCTCGGGGACAATAAATCGGCCTTCGAACTGGCATCCAGAGTCGGGCCTGACTGGAAGGACCCGGACGAGGAAATCGCCATCGCCTGGATGAACAGGAAGGCAGAGGACCCGGTGCCGGCGGCGGACGCGGGGCTTGTCGCCGCGATCGCGAGGCTGCGCGAGGCGGACAACGCGGGATTCAGGGAGAAATTCAAGGCCGCGCTGGACGCCGATCCGGCCCCGGTGCTGTGGAGAATCGGGACCTGCTTTTCGATTCTGAGGCCCGCCGAGCAGGAGGCGGTCGCAAAGGCGGTCCTGGAGGAGCTGTCCGCGGAAGGATGCAAGACGGCGACGGCAGTGGCCCGCGCCCTCAGGGAGAACCCCGGCCGCAGGCCCGCGGACCTGAGACAGGGGCAGCCGGATGCATTCTTCGCTTCGCTGGAATCGGTGCTTGCGCAGGCAGGGTCGCCGGGCGGAAGGGAAGCGGCCTTGGAAGGGCTGTTCAGGTTCATGGCCTCGGTGTGCAGGCCGGTTCTCGTGGAGGCGGCCTTCAGGGACACCCCGCTTCAGAAGCGCGCGAGGTTCATGCGGCTTGCGGAGAGCGCGGACGAGCTTGCCATGAGCGGCAACCTCGAAGCAGCGAGATCAATGCTTGGAACCCTAATCGCGGAATTCCCGGACAATCCGCGGGCAATGAACGCGAACGCCTGGTTCCTCATTACTGCCGGGGCCAAGGACAAGGAAGACGTGCAGAGAGGGCTAGGTTTCGCGCAATCCGCAGTGGAGGCCGCGAGACGCGAGAAGTCGCCTTTCGCGCAAGAACTCCCCATGTACCTCGACACCCTTGCGCGCGCCCATTTCATGCTCGGCAATCCGGCCGAGGCGGTGAAGGTCCAGGAGGAAGCCATACGTCTGATTGGACCCGAGCTCGAACGGAGCAGGCCGGAAATGGAGAAGATTCTCGCCCGCTACAGGAAGGCGGCGGAAGAGAAGAAGGAGTGAGCGGTAACTTAACGCAGGACCATGAGCGCCATGTCCCGTGTGCAGTGAAAACACATCGCCATATCGCTTTATTTGTTAAAACGTTACGCCAGATTTCCCAAAAGGGGGGAATCATGCAACTGGTAAAGGGGGCAGACCTGGAAAACCGATGAATTTTGCATTTCATAACTAATTGATAATCAAGGGATTAAGACTGCATCATTTTTATTGTAAAGCGCACGGCAGTTGCTAATTAGAAGTAAACATGTATGAACCCGGCGCAGAAATGGTTAACGCCGGTATAGATACCTCCTTCTTCCTTCGCCCCGCCAGTCAATTGGCGGGGCTATTTTTTTTGCATGAATTGCGCATGCTTTTTTGCGCATTCCATGCTCATAACGCTTAACTCATTGAAGAATAATAAATTACGGCAAATGAGAGCTCCCGGATGCAGGCTTGCCATCTCCGATGCCCCTTCGTGGGCGGAACCTCGCGAATAGAGGTCACATAAGTCATTGTTAACAATAGAGATACGGCTTGCGTGAATTCCGGCGATTCAGCATGAAAATTGCTGTTTAAGTTTGCTGAAAGACTCAGGTTGTAGGAGGATTTGCGATGGCTGAAAGAAACATCCAGGTGAAGAAGATGAGGGACTATGCAGAGGAAGCAGCCATAGCCCGTCTGGCACAGAGATCCGTTCCGTTCGCGGACCGTAAAAGGGGAAGAGTGCAGGAAGAAGCGAACAGGGAGGAGATTCTTGCAGTGTTGTCGCGCGCCTCGTATGACCATGCCTTCGCGGCTGAACTGTCTGAATCAGGCGCGACGGCGTTGGACGGGTACAAGCTCTCGATGGAAGAAAAGGCGGCTATTCTCAGCGGAGACATAAGATGGCTTGAAGACCGCGTAGGACCGCTGACGGGAAGCCGCAAGATTTGGCTCAACCTCAGGCAGATGCAGGAAAGATGGTGAGCCGGGCGATCCGGCGTGAAGCGCTGCTAGCCGTACCGGACTCAGAAAGCACTTTGGGCAGTTCCTTTCCACGCGACCCATTCCCCGGTCCCCCCGGCTCTTCCGTGCGGACGGAGGGTTCGACCCGGGCCAGGGGGACCTATTTTTAATTCCGCTCCAATGCAGGAAGATTCCCAACGTCATTTTATTTCACTACCATAGATGGTGTTATGCTGCGTCTTCGGAATGTCCGGGACAGGAGGCGTTCGGAGCAATCAATTGGCAAGCTATCTGACAAAGCGAATCCTGTGGGTGATTCCCGTGCTGCTGTGCGTTTCCACAGCGGTCTTTCTGATGCTGCACGCCACGCCGGGGGGGCCGGCCAGGGCCATGCTGGGGGAAAAGGCGAATCCGGCCGCAATCGAGAGGATCAACCGGGAGAACGGCTGGGATCGTCCGATAGCCGAGCAGTACGTCCGTTTCCTAGGCAACTGCTTCATCAGGCTCGACGCCGGCAAATCGTTCATACGGGGCGAGAGAATCTCCAAGGAACTGGCGAGGCGTTTCCCCGCGACGCTCGAACTGGCCCTTGCGGCGATAATAATCGCCTCGCTGGCCGGGGTGACCGCGGGCGTGGTTTCCGCGGTCAGGAAGCGCACTCTTTTCGACTACGCGGCCATGACGTCCTCCCTCTTCGGCATTTCAATCCCTGTCTTCTTCCTGGGGCTGCTCTTGATTCTCGCCTTCGGGAAGTGGCTTCCGACCGGAGGGCGGATTGACGTCGCGGCGGAATTGAGGCAGGTCACGGGCCTGAACCTGATTGACGCGGCGATTGCGGGCGATTTCGATGCGTTCAAGGACTCGTTCGCGCACCTCATCCTGCCTGCGACGGCGCTCGCGACCATTCCCATGGCGATGATAGCGCGTATGACGAGGGCCGCCATGCTCGAGGTCCTGTCCCTCGACTATGTCAGGACCGCGAAGGCGAAAGGGCTGTCGGAAAGGAAGGTCGTTCTCAAGCATGCGCTGGGAAGCGCGCTGATACCGATTGTGACGTCAATAGGCCTGCAGTTCGGATATCTCCTGGCCGGCGCGGTGCTGACCGAGACCCTGTTCCAGTGGCCGGGTCTCGGGAGATACGTGGTGGACGCGGTGCATGACCGGGACTACAACGCCGTGCAGGGAGGGATAATGCTGATATCAGCGGGCTTCGTGGCGGTCAACCTGGCTGTCGACATATCGTACGCCTGGCTGAATCCCGCCATACGCTACGACGGAGGAGCATGAGCAAGGGGAGGAGGATTAGGTCGCTTCTGAAGAGCCGGTCCGCCGCGGCCGGCGCCGCGGTGGTGGCCGCATTCATCTTCACCGCGGCAGCCGCGGATTTTCTTGCCCCGCGCAATCCCGCCGCGCAGTCCGGGGAGATGCAGCTCAAGCCCCCTTCGGCGGCCCATGCCCTCGGTACAGACGACCTCGGAAGGGACGTACTGAGCAGGATAATCCACGGAGCGAGGAAATCCCTGGTCATAGGCGTGCTTTCGGTGTGCATCGCCGCCTTCATAGGCGTGCCTTTCGGGATGCTTTGCGGGTACTACGGAGGGCTCGCGGACCTCGTGCTCATGAGGGCAATCGACGTGATGATGGCGTTCCCCGGAATACTGCTTGCCATAGGCATAGTCGCAGTGCTGGGCCCGAGCCTGGAGAACGTGATGGCGGCCGTGGGGATCGTCAAAATCCCCTCCTTCGCCCGGCAGACGAGGGCGAGCGTCATCGAGGTCAAGACGAAGGATTACGTCACTGCGTCCGTTGCGCTGGGGTCGGGAAGTCTCAGGGTGATGTTTTTCACCGTGCTTCCGAACGCGGCAGGCCCGATAATCGTGCTTGCGACGCTCGGCATCGGAACGGCGGTACTCGACGCGGCGGGCTTGAGTTTCCTCGGGCTCGGCGGACAACCCGACGTCCCGGAATGGGGAGGCATGCTCACGGATGCCAGGGAGTTCATCCTCGATGCGCCATGGGCCGCCATAGCTCCCGGCGCGGCCATAACCGCCGTGGTCCTGGGGTTCAACCTGTTCGGCGACGGGCTGAGGGATGCCCTCGACCCCAGGGCGTGACCGGTTTCTTGCTGCGCAAGAAACCTGATTCGCACGCAAAAGCCTCAAATCCGGGCGAATCAACGTTTATTTCTTCTCGGTCTTCTCGTAGATGCTGAAGAGCTCGGGCTTCTTGTTGAAGGCCTGGACCATGGCGAGCGTGCATTTCTCGAGCAGGCCCTTGCGGACGTATTCCTCGTCCCACCCGTATCTATCCGCGATGTCGGGAGTGGCCGCGTCGAGCAGCGCGTTGATGAGGGTTTCCCTGACGGGCCTCCTGTTGTGCTCTGCGAGGTAGTACTCCCTTGCCATCAGCGCGATGTAGTTCCGGTCGATTACGGATTCCGGAGACGCCTTCCTCTCGCCCTTGAGGTCGGCTTTCAGGTCCCGGATGTAGTTGAGAGTGTAGGCGATGTTGATTTCGTAGTCGGCGTATTTCGCTCCCTCCTGGAGATATGGAGCCTTGGGATGCTCGGGGAAGAGGTGAATCGGCGCCTCCTTGTAGGTCAAGCCCTGCGGGTTCTTCCTGTGCTTCTTTTCAATCTTCTCCGCGCGCTTGAACAGGAACTGGGTCTTCCCCGCGGTATTGAAGAGATCGCTGTCCAGAAGCGTTTTCCAGTCGGTCTTCTTCTTCTGTTCGTCGGTCATTTGTACGGGAACCGTAAATCAACCGATGGCCCTCGACCGGGCCGAATCAGACTTCCGAATGCGGCGAAAAACCCAAGTATATTCTATTCTACATCCGGGACAGGGTCAACTGAAGAGCACGACTTCAGCCATGGCAACGGCTGCTGCGCGCTTCGATTCCGGCGCCGGGGCCTGAACGCGGAGTTGTCAAATCCCGCGGCATCGGATAGCGTTACCACCGGCATGGCGAAGGAAGAAATGTTCTGCGTCTTCTCCGGAGAGCCCTGCAAGGAGTGCGCGCTTTACAGGGGGAGGCATTACTACCTCTGCTTCGCCCCGGGTCACGGCGCCAATGCAGGGCCGCGGGAGATGCGGGACGCGCGGCTTCAATGCCCGGCGGGGGAGCCTTGGCACCGGGTTCTTTTCGCAACGCGGGCCGGGGTGGCCATGGATTTGCGGGGTCTAAGGGAGATTCGGGAGCAGATAGACCTCGATTTCTCGCCGTTCGAGTACGCCGAGGAGCGGTTCTTGAAGGCGGCGGGCAAGCCCCGGGCAGGCGCGCACGGCAGGTATTTCTTCCAGATTGACGTATGGGGCTGCAAGCCTTGCATAAGCCTTGTGGACACCGAGGGAGAAGGGTCATCGAGGCCTGTGGAAGCCGGGGTGCCGGCCGGCCTCCTGGACGGCGCGGTCTTCAGTTCCGGAGGCAACCTGCTCATGGCCGGGCATTACCCGATAGACGGCGCCTTGAGGGAATGGCTGGCCGATTGCCTTGCTGCAGGCTGCGGCGGAGGTGGCAGGGAGACCCGGACGGACGTGGCGGTGCTCGCCGCCCTGGGATTCGAGCTTGGTCCGATAGCGTCCGCTCTGGGCGCGAAGATGTCGAAGCCTGTCCGGAAGCTCAAGGCAAGCTCCGCCGGATGGAAAGGCCTTGAAATCCGGCTGGTCCGGACGGGGGTGGGCGGGGCGGCGCGCGCGGCGGCGCGCGCGGTGATTGAGGACCTTCATCCGCGGCTTGTGCTTTCGGCCGGCACTGCGGGAGGGCTCGTTCCCGGGCTTCGCGCGGGGACGGTGGTCTTCGCCTCGTCCCTGGTTTCCGCCGAAGCCGGGCCGGGATCGGAAATCGCCGCCGATGCGGCAGCGGTTTCTGCGGCGGAACGTGCCGGAGCCGGAATCCGCGGGTTCCAAATCGGAAGGTTCGCGACCGCGGCGCGCCCGGTCTCGACGCCCTCGGAGAAGGCGCGCCTCCGCGCATCTTCGGCGGCGCTGGTCTGCGAGATGGAGAGCCGCCATATTGCGGAGGAGTGCCTGAGCGCCGGGACCGCGTTCGCGGCATTGAGGGCGGTTTCCGACACAAGCAAGGACGCTCTGCCGGATTTCTCGAAGTTCGCGGGCCCGGGCGGGATTGACCCCGTCAGGATGGCCGAATACTTCGCCGCAAAACCGGACGAAGCGCGGAGGTTCGCCGCATTATCGAGGAAATCGGTCTCAGCCGCCCGGAGGCTGGCGGATTTCGTGGTTGCATTCCTGGAAGAATACCTGTTGCGGGGATAATCGGCGGAGTCCGGCACCGAGAATGCTGGTGATGCCGGACATCCACCTCCACAGGATTAATTGCATTTGCGGAGTCCGGCACTTCGCAGGACGAATGCGCGATCCCACCCGGATGATTCACGAAGGCTCGTGCATCATCCGGGGGTGCAGGATTGCGCATTTTTCAGTCCGTGATTGTCATGATCCACTCGTCGGAAATCCCCTTGACCCTGGGCGCGTACATCGCGTAGCCCTGGGCAGGCAGGGCGTGGAACCTTCCGGGCGTCTCGGCCCTCATCTGGTAGAGTATTGCGTGCTTGCCCTGCTCGAGGTATCCGACGAAGAACACGACCTTCTCGTCCCTGAGCTCCATGTTCGAGCAGAGGTTGCCGTAGGAGAAGCCGCTCCTCAGCTCGACGGGTTCGCAGCCCGCGGGCTTGGGGTCCTCGAACACGAGGTACTCGTAGCTGTTCTTTGCGTCGATGTCCAGGCGCGCCTCGATGCGCTCGCCGCTTTTGAGAATCTCGCCCTCCTTGAGCTCGGTTTTTTCCCAGTCGAGCACGGCGATTTCCCTCCCGTCGCGCTTCTCCATCCTCTTGGTCTGCTTGAGCCTGAAATAGCGACGGTTGACGAACACCTCGTGCCCGGCTCCTTTTATGCCCGCCTCCTTGGTGAAGTAGCTCAGGTGCGCCGTGAAGTAAAGGGTCCCCTTGCCGTCCACGGTGATGTCTAGCTTGTGCTCGCCGTCGCCGACCGCGCTTCCGCCCGCGAGGAAGAGGTTGTCGAAATGGAACACATTGGAGGACGTGACGTTGAACTCTTTCTTGCCCACTCCCGGCCAGTCTACAGTGATTGTGTACTCGGGGTTGAGCTCGTCCTCCGCTTTCACGTATTCCATGAGGGCGAAGATGCAGTTGGCAGTGTCCTTCGTCGAATTCCATCTGGCTCCCTGCCTGTTGGTAACGAGCCACTTCACGAGCATCGGGACGAGGCGGCTGCCCGGGTCGAGCTTCAAAAGCCCGCGCAGGAAGAAGGCGTTGGTCTCGATGTCGTCGTTGTACCAGAACCACCAGCGGTCCGAGGCGTTTTCGACGCGGCAGGTGCCGTTCTCGGGGTCCTCCTTGAGGAGCTGCGACACGTTTCTCAGCACGAGCGCCCCCCGCTCCTTGTCGCCGGCGTTGGCCAGCGCGAGCGCGAGAAGGGTCTTCATGTAGCAGTTGAGCTCTTCCCTCTTGCCGTAGATGAGGTCGAGCTCGTCGGCCGCGGCCCCTGAAGGCGCATGCGAGAGCACGAACGCCACGTAGCAGCGGTTGGCGAGCGACTTGTCCTCCTTGAGGGCGGACTTGAGGAAGGCGATTGCGTTTTCCACCCTGGCCTTGTCGACGTTGTATCCGGCCTTCTGCGCCTCGAGGAGACCGTAGAGCACGTAGGCGGTCATGTAGACGTTCGCAGGCCCGTGGGTCCACCATCCGAACGACCCGTCCATGCGCTGGAACGAGTAGAGGCGCTGGAGTCCGTCATCCACGATTCGGTTGAGTTCCGCGGTGTTGAACACCGGGTCGTGAGGCCTGTGCCAGCGCCTGGCGAGGCTCTGCGAGAGATGCCTGGCGTTGATTTCCGACCGCTTCGCGGCGATGGTCTCGAGGTCGATGTTGAGCTCCTTCAGGGTGCGCGCGACGACGACGGCGGGTATGAACCTGGAGGCCGTCTGTTCGACGCATCCGTAGGGGTATTCAATCAGGTAGGGCAGGGCCTCGAGAAGTCCGGACGCCATGGAGGGGGAGAGGATGAGCCTGAACTCGGTCGCGTCCGGGTTGCGGTCCTTGGGGATGTTGAGCATGACCGAGGCCTTCCGCTTGTCGCGCAGCACGCCCGACACGGTGACGTCCTTCTGGATGCCGTGGACGTAGACCGGGAAGGACAGCTTCATGGCGTCGGACTCCTCGTCCGTGAGCGCCTCGACCGTGACCTCGGCCTTTCCCTCCTTCACGGCGGTAACCGTGAGGTCGATTCTCTTTTCGCCGCTGGCGGGAACCTCGGCCCATGTCTCGATTTCGCCGCCGGCCTTGAGGCAGTCGCCCGCGAAGGTCCATCTGACCTTGGCTTTCTTGGCCGAGGGAAGGTAGTTGTTGACCATGGCGGAGAGGACGACCTCGTCCCGTTCGATGAAGAACCTGGGCGCCTGGAGCCGGACCATGACGTTCTTGCGCGTGACGCGCTCCACGTCCGTGTTGCCGAAGCTCGCGGCCCTGTCGGCGGCGACCGCCGTGGCCTTCCAGGTCGTGAGCGAGTCCGGGAACTTGAACCTGACCGAGGCCTTGCCGTCCTCGCCGGTCACGATTGACGGCCCCCAGAAGGCGGTGTCGGCGAAGTTCTCCCTCACCTCCGCCTGCTTGAGCTCGCCCGTGCCCTCGGGCTTGTCGCTATCGAGCGATTTCTTCTCCTTGCCCCGGGTCTCGCCGCCTTTCAGGTCCCCGAGTAAGCCCTCGCGCTCGGGCGCGCTCGGGGCAGGGGTCGGGGTCGGTGACGGGGTCGGGGACGGGGTCGGCGTCGGTGTCGGCGCCCCTGCGGGAGCCGATCCGGCGTCGGCCTTGGACTGGGGCGCGGCTTCCCTTCTCAGCCGTTCCTCGCCGAGGATGCCGTCGGTCGCCCACGCATGGCCTCCCCAGCCGAGCGGCATGCCGTGGACCTTGATTTCCGGGTAGTACGCGGAGTCCCTGAACCAGCCTCCGAATCCGATGGACTGCGAGTTCGACAGGGGCGAGCGGATGTAGCGCATCTCGCCATAGAAGTACTTGCGCACGTCGGGCCTGAACTCGCTCTGGATGTAGAGTATGGAGGAGTCAATCACGCCGAGCGAGACCTCGGTCCTGACGGGATTTCCCTTGCTGTCCGAGACGGAAATCCTGAAGTCGGCCTCCTGGCCGGGCAGGTATTCCGCCCTGTCCGGAGAAACGGACACGTTGAGGAACCGGTCGACCGGGGGAACGAAGACCTCGCAGTCTGCGGCGAAGGGCTTGCCGGAGTGGAAGGAGGCGGCGCGAAGGAAGAAGTTGGGCACGTGGCGCCGCTCGATTTTTATGGGTATGACCGCGCTCTTCTTTTCCATGCCGAGCACGCGGTATTCGAGAATCTGGCAATCGGCCTCGATTGAGAACAGGATATGCGCCCCCGCGTTGTCGGTGCTTACCATGACGTTCGCCGTCTCGCCTTCCGCGTAGCTCCTCTTGTCGGTGAGGATTTCGACGTCGGCGAAGCGGAAGCGCCAGCCTTCGAACTCGGCCCCGACGGTCCAGACTTCGGAACGGCCTACGACCTCGCCCCCCCACGAGTCCTTCGAGCGGAAGACAACCGCGAAGCGGCCGACCGAGTCGGAAACCCACTTGTAGAAGGCGGTCCCGGAGGCATCGATCTCGAACTTGTCGGACAGGAGGAGCTTCTCGTCGTATTTCTTCTCGGGCTGACTGGAGTCGGACTTCCCAGCCTTGTCCTTGGGAAGGGGCTCGAGCCTGTAGACCTCGACGGCGCCTGCCGCCTTCACCGGATTGCCCTGGGCGTTCTGCACGACGACCTTGAAGGTGGCGCGCTCGCCGGCCTGGTAGAAGCCGCGGTCCGGGTTCAGGAACGCGAAGTACTCGCTCCTGGTGGCCTTGACGGTCCCCGACCCCTCTATAGTGCGCCTGCTCTGGTCCCGGACTTCGGCGCTGATTGAATACAGATGGTCGACGTCGGGGAGTTTCGAAGCCGCCTCGGCGGTGTCGATTTCCACGTACAGGCAGCCTTCCGAGTCAGTCTTGCCCTTGCCTTCGAGGACCAGTTCCTGCGGCCTGGGCTGCCACCTGTAATACCAGTGCCACCAGGGCACGTATCCGTATCCGCGGCCGTAGAGCCAGTCCCATTCGCCCGCGGGCTTGAAATCGTGCCTGTAGTCGTCCCTTGTGACGCGGTAGGAAACCTCTGCGTCCGCGACAGGCGCGCCGAAATAGTACCTGGCGTCGATTTTCACCTTTATCCTGGATCCGGCCTTCGTCTGGGGTTGGCCCGGCTCGACCGTGACCTTGAACTCGGGCTTCTTGTACTCCTCCACCCTGAAAGCGTTGCCGCCGTGATGCTGGTAATGCCGCTTTTCGAAGGGATAGAAACTGATGTAATAGAGCCCGAGGGGCGCCTTGGGATCGAGGACAAGCTCGTCGCTGAGGGAACCGAACTCGCCGGTGACGAGACGCTTCTCGAACACCTTGTTGCCCTTCGGATCGGTGATGACGCAGCTGAAGGCTGTCTCGACCGCCGGGACGTATTCGCCCTCCCGGTTCTCCCTGACCACGGACCTGAACTTGACCGTGTGCCCGGGCCTGTAGACGGGCCTGTCGGTGGAAGTGAAGATGCGCGGCTGCCGGAGGGCCGCGTCGTATCCGTACCAGTGGTCCATGCCGGTCGAGGCGCAACGCTTCCCGCTCAGGGCGAACGCCTGAATAGACTTGGAATCCCCCTTCGTGATTCTGCTGGTGTAGACGCCGTCTTCGCCCGTGCGGCCGCTCCACATGTTGACCTCGTATCCCCACCTGCCTCCCACGTTGGCGTAGTATCTCTCCTTGATGTGCACGTCCGCGCCCGGGACGGGCTTGCCGGTCACGGCGTCCACGACGAACACGATGAGTCCCGAGTTGTCGGTCTTCTTGATAATCGCGAGGTCGGAGATGACGAGCACCGCCTCGAAGACGGCGGTCCCTCCCTTTGCGCGGATGACGTACGCGTCGGCTTCCCTGAGCGGCACTGCGACCTCCGACTGGATATGCTGGTGCCTGCCGTCGTCGCCGGTCTCGAAGGACCATTCGGCGACCTGGATGTCCCTGTGCTCCTGGGCGCCGCCCATCGCGAGGAACTGGGAGAAGAAGTCGCGCCAGCTCTTTTCGCGGTTCCTGGGATCGGTGAATATCCTGTCCAGCTTGACCGGGAAGGCCGCGAACTCCACCTTGCCGAGGTTTCGCGTGGTCATCTTGATTCTGTTCTCGTCGCCGGGAAGCCGCACTCCCGAGGCGTCCAGCGCGATGACCGGCTTCTCCATCTCCCTTATGTAGAACTCGCTGTCCGAGACCCATTTGCTGGCCGGGTAGTTCTTAATCAGGTTCCGGTACTCTTCCTTCGCCTCGACGAAGCTCTTCTTCGCGTCGAGGTGCCGCGCAATCATGAACTGCGCCTCGGGCGCGAGCTCGTCCTTGGGGAAGCGGGAAATCAGCGACCTGAACGCCGCGATCGGTTCCTCCTCCTCGCGCTGGTGGCCGAACGCCCGGAAGAAGGCGGCTTTCCTGTAGATGGCGAGCGCGGTTGGGGCCTTGTCGGCGGTGTCGTCGTACTTGCCTGCCTCCTCGTAGAGGCCGAGAATCTTCACCCTCGTTGGCCATTCGGGCGAGTACCTGCCTCCCTGGTAGTGCGTCTTGACCTCGGTTTCCTCGGCCCTGAATGCCTGCCACTGCCAGTTGGAGAAGGTGTCGGAGAGGAGCCTCGCGAGGTCGAAGTTGAGGTTGACGACCTCGGCCCTGAATTCCTTGAAGGCCGAGGCATCCCTGTCCTCGAGGGCGTAGTAGAGGGTCTTTGCGAGCTCGAGGTTGCGCAGCGCTTCCTTGAAATCGTCGCCGATTGTGTTGACGTAGGACGCGCCCCTAATCCACCTGCCCCTGGTAATCTCGCCCGTGTTGGTCTTGTAGTAGTAGTGAGGCTGGAAATGGAATATGAGGCCGAGGAGATTCGCTCCGCGGGCCTCCCAGACCGTTCCGGGGTTCGCCTTCACGAAAGCGGCGCAACGCGCGGCCGCCTCGTCCCAGTTTCTCAGGCGGTGGAGGCAGAGGATGCACTGGTGGCCGATTCTCTGCGCGTCCTTCCCCGCGGGATCCTCCTTCAGGATGGCCTCGTAGGCGAGCAGGGCTTCCTTGTAGTTCTGGTCCTTGAACAGCGCGTCGGCTTTCTCGATTGGGGTGCGCTCGTCCTCGCCCGCGAAGGATATCAGCGCGATGAGCGCGGTTGCGGCGAAGAAGGACAGGACAACGACGGTTTTCCTCGGAGACATCGGCCTAGGCCTCCAAAAAACGAACGGCACGATGGACAGTAGGTTACGAATCCATGCTGCGGGTTTCAAATCAATACATGACCCGGACGAGCCGGAACCCGAAAGGGATTTCCAGTCAAAAGACCGACGCACATGGACGCCGCCGGGATTCCCGTCGCCCAGGAACGGCGAATGACGGACAGGGATCGGGGTGCGCCGGGTTCAATCCGTTTCGACGCGCGGAAGCAGGAAAAGTTCCCGGATTCCACACGAAGCCTCGGGCTTCGCGCTTCGTGTGGAATAAACGCCCCCTCTCCCGGCCCTCTCCCCCGAACCCGGGGGGAGAGGGTGTAGCGACGGAGTTCTTCCTATCCATCCGCACGAAGCCTCGGGCCTCGCGCTTCGTGTGGAATAAACGCCCCCTCTCCCGGCCCTCTCCCCCGAACCCGGGGGGAGAGGGTGTAGCGACGGAGTTCTTCCTATCCATCCGCACGAAGCCTCGGGCTTCGCGCTTCGTGTGACTTACTAAGGAGTGCAGAATAATATTGACGCAAATTCGACGCTGAGACCGCTGAAGGATTCCTGAAAACGCTGAAAGAATGCGTACTAAACCATCAGGAGCCATTCAGCGTGGTCAGCTCTTATTCAGCGTTGTCAGTGTCGAAAGCCATGGTCTGGTAAATACTAATTTGCACTTATTAGTATGACTACTGACATCCGATGCCGTTCGGCCCCCTCGACGGCCGCCGGCACGCCGACCCCGCACACGACTCATCGGCGCCAATCGGACGCATGTCCGCTTGAATGCGGCACCGGCTGCTGGGATAATTGCATGCCGCGATGCGCCGGATTCAGCCTTTCCGACGGCGCAGCGGCTTCCATGCCATTTCCGGGCAGTCCCGCCGTCTGGGCAGCCCGGGGGAACGGAGAGACCCGTGGGGAGCAGACTGGACAGGCATGACGCAGGCGACCTCAAGCCCGGAGCGCGCGATTCCGGAACCGCGGTCGTGCGTATCGCCTTCATCGGACCGAGGAACTCGGGCAAGAGCGCCGTGGTCCGCAAGCTTCATTCCCAAATCAGGCCGGAGATGAAGCCGACCCCCCTCCATTCGATAAACGCGTTCGACGGATCGACCCTCCTGTTCGATTTCTTCAGCTTAAGCTTGGGAATCGTGGACGACGTGGACGTGGTGCTCGAGGTCTACGGCGCTCCGGGGAATCCCCTGTACGACCTCGCGTTCAGGATGGTCCTGAACTCCGCGGACGCGGCGGTGTTCGTCACCGACCTCAGGGACGGATTCCTGCCCCACACGATGGACGGGTTGAGGGCGCTGAAGGAGGCGCTCGATTCCTCGGTCAGGAACTTCGACGAGTTCCCCGTGCTCTTCATGTTGAACAAGTGCGACCTGTTCAAGGGCAGCCCGGAGGTCACGCAGGCGTGGAAGCGCCTGAAGCCGCTCGAGAAGCGCATTGTGTGCTCGTCGGCGTCGACCGGGGCCGGTGTGCAGGAGGCGTTCAAGGCGGCCACGGCGCTCGCGCTCGGAGGAATCGCGACCCAGGGCGGCCGCCCTCCGTTCGACTTTTCCATGCCCGGTTCTGGGGCCGTGAACGAGAACATGGCCAGGGAAATAGCGGCGGCGAACGAGATATACCTCAGGACCTTCAGCTCGGTGACGACCTCCTATTCGCCGCATTCAGAGTCATTTCTCGGCGCAATCCTCGAGAAATACGGGCTCGTGAGCTCCGCGCAGCTGCGCAGGGCCATGGAAATCCAGGGGAAGGCCCTGGCGGAGGAGCAGGAGGTCACGCTCGACCAGGTCCTTTCGAGGGAGAACATGGTTTCCGCCGAAGAGGCCGCAAGAGCCGTCAGGCTCAAGAGCCTGAGCGAGGTGATTCACGAGGAGGTGCTCTACGGCAAGATTGCCGTTGAGAACGATTTCGCCTCTTTCGAGGGCATAAAGGAGTGCCTCATGTTCCAGAAGAAGCACAACTTCCTCTGGAGCCTCGGGCACGTCCTGCAGGAATCCGGCCGAATCACGCCCGACTGCCACGCGGCGGTCATCTCCGAGCTCGCCCTCCTGCACAAGGGCGAATTCGAGAGGCACACCATGGTCGTGGGGGGGAGGAAGACGTCGTCGTTCGTGGCGCCCGTCACGTTCGACGGGGTCAAGCGGCCGGAGGTGCACTTCGGCGCGCTCGCCGTGAAGAACAAGTTCCTGACGCAGCGCCAGCTGGACGAGTGTCTGGAAATCCAGAGGAAGCTGAAGCAGGAGGGGGTCGAGAAGTACCTCGGCGTCATTCTCCAGGAGAAAGGCTACCTCACGAACAGGGAAGTCGAACTGATTTGCTCCTCGCTCGAGGCCGAGCTCGCGAAGAATCCCATCGAGGGCTACAAGATAGAGGCCCAGCTCGGCAGGGGGAACATGGGACTCGTGTACGCCGCGAAGCAGATAAAGCTCGACCGGATTGTCGCCCTCAAGGTGCTTGATCCCAAGCTTGCGATGGACAAGGAGTTCATCAAGCGCTTCTACAAGGAGGCCAGAATCGGCGCCCAGCTCAACCACCCGAACATCGTGCAGTTCTACGACGTCGGGGAATCCATGGGATACCACTACATCTCCATGGAATACGTGGAAGGGCTGACGGTGAAGGAGATAATCGAGCGGGACAAGGTCATGGACGAGGCGTGGGCGCTCGATGTCGTCAAGCAGACCGTGAAAGCGCTCCAGCACGCGAAGGCGAACAACCTCATCCACCTGGACATCAAGCCGGGCAACATCATGATTAACGAAGAGGGGGTCGCCAAGCTGTGCGACCTCGGCCTTGCAAAGCACGTCGATAAGCCCGGCGACGAGTTCGCCGCGACGCACATCATGGGATCGCCCTTCTACATCTCCCCGGAGCAGATTGAACGGGACGAGGAGATTGACCAGCGCGCAGACGTCTACAGCCTGGGATCCACCCTCTTCCACATGCTGACCGGCAGGCCGCCGTACACGGGCAGGAACGCCGAGGAGATTTTCCTGAAGCACCTGACCCACAGGATTCCCGACCCGAAGGAGATTACCCCAAAGCTGTCCCACGAGGTTTCCGCGCTCCTCCGGAAGATGATGGCCAAGGACAGGAACGAGAGGTTCCAGAACCACGGGGATCTCCTGGCCGAGCTTAAGCACATGACCGGGGAGGCCCCCGACTCGCCCAGGTCGAGGGGCATAGGATCGCTGGCCAAGAAGCTGTCCACAATCATCCGCGGCAAGGGCGAGGAGCAGGGATAGAAGGGCCTGGTTCAGGCTTGTCCGGGTCGCAGGGGCGAAGTTCATGCGCAACATGGAGGTGCATCTTGAAGGTATACATCACGGCGGACATGGAAGGCGCGACCGGGGTCACGCACGGGGAGCAGACGGGCCCCGAGGGCAAGGATTACGGCAGGGCGAGGGAGTGGCTCACGTCCGACGTCAACGCGGCAATCGAGGGGGCTATCGAGGCCGGGGCCGGGGAGATAACGGTCGCGGACAGCCACGGCAACATGCGGAACATACTGCTCGAGAAGCTGAACCCGGCGGCCAGGCTCATCGCCGGAGGGGGGCTCGAGAGGGAATACGTGCAGCTTCCGGGCATCGACGGCTCGTACGGGGCGGTAATCCTCGTCGGGTTCCACGCCCGTGCCGGCACCGAGACCGGGGTGATGGCGCATACATGGATTGGCGGGGTGGTGAGGGAAATCAGGCTGAACGGGCGCCCTGCGGGCGAGACCCTGCTCGCGGCGGCTACCGCAGGCAGGTACGGCGTGCCCGTGGTCGCGGTGGCCGGGGACCGCGCGGTCTGCGAGGAGGCGGCCGCCGACCTTCCCGGGGTAAGGACCGCGGAGGTGAAGGCGGGGCTGGGCAGGGGAATCGCGCTGTGCCTCCCGCCCCAGAAGAGCGCGGCCGTCATCAAGGCGGTCGCGTCCGAGGGCGTGGGGAAGGCGGCCTCGATGAAGCCCTTCAAGGCGGCGGAGCCTTGCAGGATTCTCGTCAGGTTCCTCAGGGACATCATCGCGAAACAGGCGGCTAAGAGCCTCAGGACCGGGGTGGTCGAGGGGGACGCGGTGCTCATCGAGTCGGATTCTGCGCTTGAAGCGCTCAAGCTCGCGTGGAGAACCGCGTACGTCGGGTCCTTCGACGAGCAGGGGCTCAGGACCTGGTAGCCCCAAGCGTTCCGCTTGACCAAGCGTCTCTTCTCCTGCGGCCATACAGCAGTTCGCGTCGGCCGGCTTCCATCGAAGGCTTTCCGGAGCATCTCGGGAGGGCGAAGCTCCCGCAGAGCCGCTCCGTCTAATCTGCGGCGCACCTGAAGCCCACGTAGTTCCACCTGAGCCCGGGGCGCATCATGAACCGCATGGTGGTCTCCGCGGAATTCTTCTTGAAATACCATGCGCCGCCGCGAAGGACGCGGTACATCTCTCCGAAGTGGGGGTCCTTCCGGTCGTTGCCCGGATACGGCAGGAACCAGCTCGACGTCCACTCGAGGACGTTGCCGGCCATGTCGAGAATCCCGTACGGGCTCCTTCCTGCCCTGTACTTCCCCGCCTTCGTGGTCGTCCCGATGCCGGATTCGGAAGTGTTGCAGAGCTTCGCGTCGAACGAATCTCCCCACGGGTAGAGCAGCCCGGCGGACCCCCTGGCGGCCTTCTCCCATTCCTCCTCGGACGGCAGCCTCTTCCCGGCGAAGCGCGCGAAGGCCGAGGCTTCGAAGAACGAGACGCCCGTGACCGGGTGCGCCTCCAGCCCCGGGGGGTATTTGCCTTCAATCCAGTTCTTCGGCCCCGGCTTGCCGGTCGAATCCGTCAGCCTGTCGATATCATCCCTCCCGAGCCCGTCCCAGAACCGCTCGTCCCAGTATCCCCCGGCCCTTACGAATTCGAGGAAACGCCCGTTGGTCACGGGAATGACGTCCATGCGGAACCCGGCGAGCGAAACCGTATGCTCCGGAAAGCCGTCGGAATCGGGGTTCCCGGAGCCCATCAGGAACTCGCCGGCCGGTACCAGGACCATTCCGGCGCGGGGATCCTCCTGCTTCGGCACGACGGGGGCCCGGCTTATCCGCGCGGATTCTGCGGCCTCCTCCTTCGGTGATTCCCGGGTCGGAGGCGCCGGAGGGGCAGGAGCGGGATGGGATGGAGGAGGTCCCGGCGCGGGGTCGGACAGGGCGGCGATTATCTCGTCCACGGCGGCGAAACGCTTCTCAACCCGCACGAAGCACCTTCCGAACACGGAGTCCAGCCTTTCCGGCACGCCCGGGACCAGGTCCGCGGGCCGGTCGCCCGGCTGCGGCCTCTCGCCCGTGAGCATCTCGAAGAGAATCACCCCGAAGGAATAGATATCGGCCCTGGGGTCTTTTTTCACGCCGGCGCGCTGTTCGGGCGCCATGTACTCGATGGTTCCCGCCGGCTTCGACCCCGGTTCGTCCCCGAGGCCGCTGGACAGGAAGAGGGGCGAGGTCTTTGCCTCCGGCAGGAGGGCGAGCCCGAAGTCGGAGATTTTCAGTATCCCATCCCGCGTGACGAGGATGTTTTCCGGCTTGAGGTCGTTGTGGACAATCCCCCGCGAATGCGCGTGGCTGAGCGCCTTCAGGATTTGCATGGCGTAGCCGTGCGCCGCCGGCGGGTCGAGCCGCCCCTTCTCGAGAAGCAGGGTCCTCAGGTCCTTGCCTTCGATGTATTCCATGACGAGGTAGGGCGGGTCCGCATGGGCGTCGATGCCGAGGGTCTTTACGATATGGACGTCGTCGAGCTTCTCGAGCTCGTGCTGAATCAGCCCTTCGGCCATGAGCTGTCCCAGGGCGGCGCGGTCATGGGGGATCTTCACGGCCGCGATTCTGTCCTTCCAGAGGTGGTGCACGGCCTTCCAGACGGTGCCGAATCCGCCTTCGCCGATTTTGGCTTCGATTACGTATTCCGAAACCCTTGTTCCGGGTCCGATTTCCCTTCCGGCCATGGAACTAATGATAGCCCGCCGCGGACTCCATTTCAACGCGGGCACAAGGCGAATCGTCCGGAATCTTCGGGCAGCGGGCTTCGCCGCGAATCAACGCGAGGTTTCATTTCGTGTTTTCGTTCCCGTCCACGTCATGCAGGGGAAAGAGGGGGCTTCCGGGCAGTTTGAGGGAAGAGGGGAAGAGAAAGGGGAGGGGTAAGCGAATAGGGAAAGGGGAAGGGAACGGGCAAGCGGGAAAAGGAAGAATCACCACCGAAGGCGTCGGAGGCTAGCCCTACGCTAATCTTAAGCAGGCGGCATCGCGGGAAATCCCAACAACCAAATCCCAATTTCCAATGAACTCCAACCCAAACTCAAACACCAATAAGAATAATCAGATCTGTTGGTGGTTCCAGTCTCCGGTGCACCCTGCTTCGCCATGGTTCCCAGCGCCAGGGCGGAGTGAAACCCGCCCCGCCTTCGCTTTGATGCACCCGCGAGAGCCTCGGCGGGCTTCGCTCCGCGGATGCAGGATTTCCAGGCGAAGGCGGGCAGGGTCTTAGACACGGCATACTGCTTACTGTTTACTGCTGACGGTTCACAGTTCACCCTCCCGCCCTCGACCCTATACCCTCTACCCTTCAGACCTTGGACCTTGGACTTTTGACTTTGGACATTCGATGCTGTTCGATTCCCTTGCCGTTTGCCGGCACGGCCGGTTCCGGAGGCGGCTCTTCACCGCCGGATGCAATGCCCCTCTATGGATCTCGGGCGGCAAAGTGTATAAGCTGTACGGATTTGAGAAACGCCGCTTTTTTTCGATTCCGAAATGACTGAAAGACCTCCGAAGGAGTGGAGAATCCACGCGCAGGACAACGATTGCAGCCGCAGAATCTCCGTTGCCCTCGGCATACACGACTACACGGCCAGGATTATCGTGAACAGGGGCATGACAAGCCCGGAGGAAGCGAGGGCTTTCCTGTGGCCTGCCCTCTCGCAGCTGAACGACCCTTCGAAGCTCGAGGACATGGACGTCGCGGTGGCCCGCATCCAGAAGGCCCTGAGGGACAGGGAAAAGATACTCATCTACGGCGACTACGACGTGGACGGCGTCACGTCGACAGCCCTTCTCATCCGCTTCTTCCAGGAGCTCCAGGCGGACGTCGATTTCTACATCCCGGACCGGATCGATGAGGGCTACGGCATGAACATCGGGTCGGTCGGCGGATTCAAGGCCTCGGGGGTCAAGCTCATAATTTCGGTGGACAACGGGATAACCGCAATCGACGAGGTTTCCGAGGCGAAGCGGCTCGGAATGGACGTCATCATCACGGACCATCACGAGCCGTCCTCCCGCCTGCCCGACGCCCTTGCAGTAATCGACGCGAAGCGCAGCGGGACGGCCTATCCGTTCCGCGACCTCGCCGGCGTCGGGGTCGCCTTCAAGGTCGCTTGGGCAGTCGCACAGGCCCTTTCCGGCGGGGCCAAGGTCTCCCCGGAGCTCAGGGCGTTCCTAATCGACGCGCTGGGCCTGGTGGCGCTCGGGACCGTGGCGGACGTGGTCCCGCTCACGGGCGAGAACAGGATATTCGTGCGGTTCGGGCTCAGGTCCCTTGCGAGGTCGCACAATCCCGGTCTCAAGGCGCTTCTCGCCGTGTGCAACCTCCTGGGCAAGGTTCCCGAGACCGCGGACCTGGCCTACAAGCTGGGTCCGCGGCTGAACGCCGCCGGGCGGATGGGCGACTCGGGTGCCGGCGTAGGGCTGCTCACCTCGACCTCGTATCCAGAGGCGCTGACGCTCGCGAGGTTCCTCGACGGGGAGAACCGGAGGAGACAGGCGATAGAGCAGAAGATACTCGACGAGGCGCTGGGGCGGCTCGGCTCGATGACCGGACGGATGGACAACGTGATAGTCCTCGAAAGCGACGACTGGCACGTGGGCGTGCTGGGGATTGTGGCGTCCAAAATCGCGGAGCTGTACTACAGGCCGGTGGTGCTGATTTCCCTGAAGGACGATTCGGGCAAGGGGTCGGCGCGATCCGTCCCGGAATTCCACATCCAGAAGGCGTTGGAGGAGTGCGGAAGGCATCTCGTGTCATTCGGCGGGCACGCGCAGGCGGCAGGGCTGGTGATTGAGAGGGCCGCGGTGCCGGAATTCAGGGCGGCGCTGAACCGCCATGCGGAGTCTGTGATGCGCGGGGAACCCGGCGGGCCCAGCCTGATGATAGACATGGAGCTCGGGCTCGCCGACGTCCAGGGGGATTTCGTTTCGGAGCTCGACTCGCTGAGGCCTTTCGGGTCGGCGAACCAGGAGCCTATGCTCGCGAGCAGGGGGCTTCACGTGGCCGGGACCCCGCGCAGGCTCGGCAGGGACGGGAAGCATCTTGGTTTCTTCGTCCGCGATCAGGGAGTTTCGAGGCGGGCGGTCGCGTTCGGATTCGGGAGGCTTGCCGAGGAGATGGCCGGGAAGCGCGTGGACCTCGCCTACGTCCCGAGGATTAACACATGGCATGGGCAGCGGGAAATCGAGCTCGTGGTAAAGGACGTGCGGATTCCCTGACCGGGTCCGGGAGCGCCTGCGCGGTAATCCCCGCGTTCAACGAGGCCGGTTTCATTTCCGAAGTCGTGAGGAGGACCCTGCCGCACTGCGAGGAGGTCGCGGTCGTGGACGACGGGTCGTCGGACGCGACGGCCGCGAACGCGGAATCGGCGGGAGCGGTCGTAATCCGGCACGCTCGCAACCTCGGCAAGGGCTGCGCGCTTGCGGCGGGATTCAGGCACGCCAGGGAGCGCGGCTTCGACTGGATTGTGACGCTCGACGCCGACCTCCAGCACCTTCCGGAGGAAATCCCCGGCCTTTTCTCGCGCGCAAGCCGGACGGATGCGGACTTCGTAATCGGGTGCAGGATGATGAATCCCAAGGGCATGCCGCTGCTCAGGTTCCTTACCAACCGCGTCACGTCCATGGCAGTCTCGATTGCCGCGAGGTCGAGGGTGTACGACTCCCAGTCGGGGTTCAGGCTCATACGCACCCGCATGCTCGACTCCGTGGTCCTCGACGCGGGGAGGTTCGAAACCGAGTCCGACCTCATAATCAAGGCCGGGCGCCTGGGCTTCCGCATCGCCGAGGCGCCGATTTCCACGGTCTACGGGAACGAGAAGAGCAAAATCAGCAAGGTCAGGGACACGCTGAGGTTCCTCAGGCTCATGGCGAAATATCTCTGAACTGGCAGTCGGACGGGAGCCGCGGCGCATCCGGGGAAACCCCGTTTCGGAGATTCCGATGTCCACTGAGACTGACTGCGGAAGCGAGGATATCGCCGGGGAGGCCCTCTTCGAGAGGCGAAAGCGGGCCATGGTCGAGGAGCAGATGAAAAGGCGGGGCATCACGAACCGCCGGGTCCTCGACGCCTTCATGAAAATCCCGAGGCATCTCTTCGTCCCGCTCAATGCGCGCGAATCCGCATACGAGGACCACCCGTTGAGCATCGGGGAGAGCCAGACCATCTCCCAGCCTTACATGGTGGCGCTCATGACCCAGGAGCTCATGCTTGAGGGGACAGAGAAGGTCCTTGAAATCGGCACGGGCTCGGGGTACCAGACGGCGGTGCTGGCCGAGCTCGCGGGACGGGTCTTCACCGTGGAGCGCATCGGAACCCTTGGAAGCAGGGCGCAGGTCGTCCTGGACGGACTGGGATACGGGAACATCGTCTTCAGGACCGGCGACGGCACGCTGGGGCTTCCCGATTCCGCTCCGTTCGACAGGATAATCGTCACCGCCGGCGCGCCGGAAGTCCCGAGACCGCTCAAGGACCAGCTCGCGGACGGGGGCCTGCTCGTGATTCCCGTTGGAAGGTCCTGCTGCCAGATGCTGATGTCCTTACGGCGGAATGGATCGTCCTTCGAGGAGCGCGAGGTCCTAAGCTGCGTCTTCGTGAGGCTCATCGGCCGGGAAGGCTGGGGGGGGGAGGAGTGAGTTATATCCCCGGTCAAAAGTCCAAAGTCTAAAGTCGAAAGTCCAATGTGGAACAGAGAGAGTGGGAGGTGAATGCAATCGGCGAAGTCCCTCGACTCCGCCCATGGCCTGTGGAAGGCGGATATTCCACACGATGCGCGGAGCTCCGTGCTTCGTGTGGGATCGTCATTCCGGCGAAAGCCGGAATCCAGGCAAGCCCGCGGTCGTTCGCGGCGACCGGGGATACGTGCGGCGCACAATCGAGCCCAACTATGCCATTCCCGCCTTCGCCTGAAAATTTCGCCTCTGCGGTAAGGCACGCGCGAAGCGCGCGATATGACTCGGACGAGCTTCATTTGCATTCCGGCTCGTCCGAGTTATCCCCCGAAAATCCTGGAGAAAGCGGAGTCGGCTTCCTTCGTGACGTGCCTGTTCAGCAAATCGAACCTGTCCATGAAGCGCCTGGCCTCTGCGGTCAGCGAAGACCCGCCTTTCCTGCCGCCGCCGACGGCGGTCTTTATGAGCTTCATGCCCAGTTCCTTCTCGGTCGCGTGTATCTTGCCCCACATCGTCCTGTAGGACATACCCATCTCAGCGGCAGCCTTGTTCATGGACCCGAGCCTGTCCACCAGCTCGAGCATCTCCAGCCGTCCCTCGCCGAAAATGATCTCACCCTTGTCCGACGCCACCCAGACCTTGCTCAGGACTTTCATTCTTCACATCCTTAAATAAATCGGCGGAGCCGATTTATCCGCCGATTCGGGACATGTACTGCCTGTTCTCCTTTCCCCTGACCCTGGGCTTGCGCATGAGGACCTTCCTCACGATATCTCTCATGTCCTGCCCGCTCAACCCGCCCTCGCGAATCCTCGCCTTGAGGTCCTCCCCCTCGCCGCCGAGGAGGCAGGGCAGCAGCATGCCGGTGGCCGTGAGCCTGAGCCTCGAGCATGAGGAGCAGAAAGGCAGGCTTTCCGACGCGATGAATCCCGCCTCGGATTCCCTGCCGGTCTTCCGGTCCTTCAGCACTGCGGGCCTGGAGGTCCCCCCCCATGGATGCGGCAGAATCCTGACCTCGAATTCCGCCTCCAGCGCGGCAATCATCTCCGCGGCCGGAACGAAACGCTCCTCATGAACGGCGGCAAGCTCGCCAATCCTCATGGCCTCGAGGAAACGGATGGTGAATCCCCTGGACGCCGCGAACCGCGCGAGGGCCGGGAGCTCGCCGAAGTTGTATCCCCTGAGGACGACGGTGTTTATTTTCACGGGCGTCAGTCCGGCGGCGACGGCCGCGTCCAGGCCCGCCAGAGTGCGGTCGAGCGTCCCGCCGAGCGTGAGCTCGGAATATTTATCCCTGTCGAGCGAGTCGAGGCTCACGTTCACGCGGCCCAGGCCGGCATCCTTCAAGGCCGCCGCGAGGCCGGCCAGGAGCTGGCCGTTCGTGGTGAGGGCGATTTCGCCCACGCCGGCTTTTGCGAGCATCCGGACGAGGTCGGGAAGCCCGGCCCTGAGCAGCGGCTCTCCGCCGGTCAGCCTGGCCTGCTTCAATCCCGCGAACCGCGCCATGAGACCGGCGATTTCCGCAATCTCCTCGTACCGCAGGATTTCGCTCCGGTCTTCCAGCGGGATTCCCTCCGGGGGCATGCAGTAAAGGCATCTCAGGTTGCACCTGTCGGTGACGGATATCCTGAGCTTCGAGACCGAAACAACCGGCCGCCTCGGCATCCCGGAACCTCCTTGAACATGTCGGAATGAGGATGATATTTGCATGCGGAGAGGATGTAAAGCGCTTGGACGGAATCTCGTTGCCTTGGAGGAGGGCCGGATGTAGATTCCGAACCCGGACAACGCGCTGCAGCCCCCCCACTCAGGGGTGGACAAGGCAATCGGGGATGTTTTTTCTTCTTGCTAGAAACAGCGAGGAGGACAGATGGCGATAGTCAATTCCTTCAAGTTCAGCCGCGACCAGGGCGGCGTCATATCCGACGAGGAGAGCTGGCACCTTAGGCTCAGGAAATCCCACCATACGGAGCACGTGGTCGAGCTGTTGCCGGGGGGGATTATGGAGGAATCCGGCGTGGTCGCCCTGTACGGAGGCGTCGGCGGGCCGGACTTCCATTACGAGGTCGTGCACCGGGCGAGGGTCGCCCTGCAGGCGCGCAAGAAGGCGGGGGAGCCGCCGCCCCGGACGCTGGAGGAGGCGGGCAGGGCGGCGGTGGACATGTTCAACCGCGTGACGAGGCGCTACACGGACGACAGGCTCAGGTTCCTGTACGGCATCACGCTCGACGACCTCAACAACGGCCGGGTGCGCAAGGGAGGAGAGAAGCACGATCTCGCGCAAGGGGCCGTGAAGACCAGGGCGCTCAAGATGGCAAAACAGGAGGAGGGGTTCGACGACGCGCCGCTGTCCCCTCCGAACCACGCGTGCCTGGCTGGCTGGGACGCGGAATCGGGCTTCCAGGGGTTCTGCATGAAGCAGGAGAGCGGGGTGCTGTCGCTCCAGGCGGGAGGATTCGAATCCATCGGGGCCGGGAAGTACGCGGGTGGAATCAGCTTCCAGAAACTGCTCCGGGGCATGACGCTCGAGGAGAGGCGCGAGGGGCCCGGGGCGGGGCGCGGGCTTCTGGCCCTGGTGTCGTCCATAATCGAAGCGGGCGAGCATTTCGGCCAGGTTGGAGGGAACTACAACCTCTACGTGGTGGACGGCGGAGCGAAGGACTCCCGGTCAAGGGTGAAGTATTTCCACGGCGGCGACGCGCGGCTTGCGGTCGAGATAGCGCGGGCATCGAGGGCCGGGTTCATCGCCGAGAGCGCGGCCGAGCGGCTTCTGCTGAAGTACGCGATGAAGGGGGGCAGGAGGGCGGAAATCGAACGGGAGATGTTCGCCGCCGCGAAGAACCCCCGCGGGCTGGACCTCATGCTCAGGGGCTACAAGGTCGGGCCCGAATCGGGAGACTTCAAGACTAACGCATTCGCCGGCAAATGATTGGAGCATGCAAAGATGACATCCATCAACGCCATAAGGTTCAACGAGTTCTCCGGGGCCATGATCTGCGACGAGCAGCGGCACTGGAACGACGAGAGGCTCAAGTCCCTGACCGCCGAGAAGATAAGACTGGTCGTCGACCCGCGCATAACCGCCGGGATTCGCCTGGCGGCCGCCTATGGGAACACCGGCACGTCCACGATAGGCGAGGAGATTAGGCACACGATAAGGGCGAAAGTGGACGGGAAGTACGGCGCATTCGAGGAAGCCCGGGGCGGGCGCGCGCCTTCCATGTTCGAGCTGGCCGAACTCGCCTTCGACACGATTTCCGAAATCAAGCACAGGCACGTCGACGAGCAGCTCAGGGGCAGGTTCGGGTTCGACACGCTCGATTTCGCGAAAGGGAGCTACTCGTCCGGCGGAGCCAAGGTCGAGATATCCCAGAAGGACGTAATCGAGGCGGCCGACGACATGATCTCCTGGAAGAACAAGGGCAAGGAGACGCGGTCGGTCTTCGGGAACGCGGGCATACTGGCGGGGTATTCGCCTGAGGACGGATTCAGGATATTCCAGTTCTCCATGTCGCAGGGCTTCTGGAGGCCCTCGGCGTCGTTCTTCCTCGCCCTCGGGTCAGGATCCGACTCGGCGGACTTCTCGTTCATGAGCTGGGCGAGGGCCCTGACCGTGGACGAGCGCAGGGGCGGCCTCGATCCGTCCGAGGCGATGCTCGCCGCGGTGACCGCGGTCAACGAGGCGAGGGCCAACAACCTCGGCGTTGACGGGTACTACAAGATCATCCTGTTCGACGGATCGAAGAAGAAGGGCGCGGAGATATGCAGGGAGATCAGCGACCACAGGTCGAGGCTCCTGTCCGAGGCCGCCGCGGCGCGGTCCGAGGGGCTTCTGACCGGGAAGGCGGCGCTCGGGCTCTTCGATGGAGTGCTCTTCGGAGGCATGACCTTCGAGAAGGCGCTCGCGTCGCTGTGGGAGAACGCGCCTGCCGGAGGGAAGCTGGGAAGGTTCCTGCGAGGATACGGCGCTTGACTCCTAGGCGCGCCGCAGTGACAATCCTCCGCGCGGGAGCAGCCAATCCCGCCGCGAATGAGGACGAACATATGGGCTACATCGTAATCGCCCGCAAATACCGCCCCCGCAGGTTCGAGGAGGTGGCCGGCCAGGAAGGCGCGGCAACGACCCTCAGGAACGCGATATCCGGCGGCCGCATAGGCCATGCGTACCTTTTCGCGGGCCCCCGGGGCGTGGGAAAGACGTCCATGGCCAGGATACTGTCCATGTCCTTGAACTGCGCCGAGGGCCCCACCGAGACCCCCTGCGGGAAATGCCGTTCCTGCATGGACATCCACCTGGGCCGGGACATGGACGTGATGGAGATAGACGGGGCCTCGAACCGCGGAATCGACGAAATCAGGGCCATCCGCGAGAACGCGGCGTACAGCCCCTCGAAGTCCAGGTTCAGGATTTTCATCATCGACGAGGTCCACATGCTCACGATTCAGGCGTTCAACGCCCTCCTCAAGATACTCGAGGAGCCTCCGGAGCATGTGAAGTTCATCCTGGCCACTACGAAGCCCCAGAGCATCCCGGACACGATTAGGTCGCGATGCCAGAGGTTCGATTTCCGGCCCGTGACCCAGGGCGTGATAAGGCGCCAGCTCGAGGGCATACTTAAAAGCGAGGGCGCCGAGGCGGAAGACGGCGTGCTCGACGCCGTAGCCCGCCGCGCGGGCGGAAGCATGAGGGATTCCCAGTCCCTGCTGGACCAGCTGCTTTCCATGGGCGGCAGAATCACATTGAAGTCCCTGGAGCAGCTTCTGGGCTGGATACCGCTCGATGAAATCCGGAAGGCCGTCTCGGCTTTCGCGGCCTCGGACCTGATGGGCGCCCTCGAATGCGTCGAGAGGATGCACGAGGAGGGGAGGGACCCCGCCGAGTTCATGCTGCGTCTCGAGGAATACGCGCGCGACCTCCTCCTATTCAAAGCTGCGGGCGGGAGCCTGCCCGTGCCCTCGGCGTCGGGCGCCGGGCCGGAGGATCTCGCCGGGCATGCGGAGGCGTTCGACAGGGACATGCTCATCTACATGATTCAAGTGGTCCACGGGGTCCGCAAGGAGCTGAGCAGGGACCTGGAGGGAAGGCTGATCCTGGAAGCCGCGTTCGCAAGACTCGCGGCAGTGCGGGAACTCGAGCCCATAGGCCGCGCAATCGAGGCGGCTGAGGTTCCGGCCGCGGAACACGAGCCCGCGCCGGGAACTCCCCGGCCGCCTGAAGCTCCAGCGCCGCCCGCAAGCCCTGCGGCGAAGGCGGACGCGGTCAAGTCAGCGTGGCCCGAGGTCCTTGCCAGGCTCAAGAAGAAGCACACGTGGGCGGCCTATCTCGTCGACGCCGCGATAGCGAGGGTGGACGAATCCGGCCTCGTCCTGGGATTCCCCGAGGACCGCGGGCTTCACAAGGCCCAGGCTTCGCGGCAGGACCGCAAGGACGAGATCTCGAGGGTCATCAGGGAGGTCGCGGGGGTGGAAGTCAGGGTGTCATGCTCGACGGTCGGGGGGAAGGCGGGCAACGCGTTCGACGGGGTTTCCGAAGACAAGGCCGACCGCGGGGCGAAACGCGGGCGGGACGCGGAGGATTCGCCCGCCGTCAGGAGCGCGCTCAGGGTTTTCGAGGGCAAGGTCGTCCCGCGAGACGAGGCGAAATAGAGGAAAGGAGATTCCATGGCAAAGGAACTGGGAAACATGGGGGAGATTCTGAAGCAGGCCCAGCAGATGTCGAAGGACCTCGCGAAGATCCAGCATGACCTCAAGGACAGGATTGTCGAGGGCACTGCAGGGGGCAGCGCGGTGAAGGTCCACATGAACGGCAACCAGGAGATCGTCGGCATCAAGATTGAGCCGTCCGCCGTGGACCCCGCGGACCTGGAGATGCTGGAGGACCTGATTACCGCGGCGGTCAACCAGGCCATGAAGAAGGCCAAGGCCCTCGCGCAGAAGGAAATGGGCAAGGTGACGGGCGGCATGCTGCCCCCGGGCCTCGGCATGTAGGCGCGACCCGGATGCGTTTCCGGAATCCAAGCGATGCCTTCCTACCCTGAATCGGTCGCAAGCCTGATTGCGGAATTCGAGCGCATGCCCGGCATCGGCCGGCGCACGGCCGAACGCCTCGCCCAGCATGTGCTGAGAATACCGTCGGAAGACGCACTGCGCCTCGCGGAAGCGATACGCAAGGTCAAGGAACGCGTGCGCCCCTGCGCCGTCTGCTTCAACATGGCCGAGGCCGACCCCTGCCATATCTGCGGCGATCCCCTCAGGGACCCGTCCCTGATCTGCGTCGTGGAGCAGCCTAAGGACCTCGTGGCCATCGAGGAGACCGGAACCTACAGGGGCCTGTACCACGTGCTGTACGGGACGATTTCCCCGCTCGACGGCGTGGGGCCCGAGGACCTCACAATCGACGCCCTGGCCGCCCGGGCGGCCAAGGGCGGCGTGTCCGAGGTAATCCTCGCCCTGAACCCCGACATCGAAGGCGACGGCACATCCCTCTACATCGCGAAAAAACTGGAAAAGACCAGGGTCAAGGTCACCCGCATCTCATCGGGCGTGGCAAGGGGCAGCGCAATCGACCGCTCGTCCAAAAGCGCCCTCTCCGAATCCCTCCGCCTCCGCAAGCCTTCGGCTTGATCCATCGACTCTTCTCCGAGAACTGTACACCAGTTAGAGCCTATCGGCTTCCATCGGAGGCCAACCTGCAGTTCCGATTGAGAGCGCCGTAAACCTTCGGTTTAATCCAGACCGCGCTTATATCACCGGCACCTCACGCGCATCTGGGGTCAGTCCCCGCATTTAAACATTTCACCTCTGGTCGGTCCGGCAAATTGCGGATTGAATCGAAGGTCTCTAAAAACTCAGCATTCCAAGGCTTACCCGGTATACTTAAATGCGGGGACTGACCCCGAATTCATGGACGAATCGTCATCCCGCGTAAGACATGGTGCTGCCCGGGTGGGAGATTAACGGAAGTCGGGTTCTTCTCCCCGCCCCCCGCAGTTTCCTCGACCCGCTCAAATACCGCAGGATTCCTCCATAGAAATGCGCAACGCTTCATCGCGACAAGCCCCGAACCGTACAGAAGGCCCAGGCTCAGGGCGATGTTGGCTCGGCGGGAGCATGCAGACGAAGGCAGGGCGGGGTTCACTTCGCTTGACCGATCGGCTCTTCAGAGCGCGCCCGTATAATTCGCGTTCACACGCGAATTATCGGCCGTAATATTCCAGGTACCACCGGATGAACTTCCTCACGCCCTCGCGCAGGGTAGTCCGCGGCCGGAAGCCGTAGTCCTTCTCAAGCAGAGCCGTGTCCGCGCAGGTGCGGGGCACGTCTCCGGGCTGCATGGGCAGGAATTTGCGGAGGGCCTTCTTTCCGAGCGCTTCCTCGATGATTCGGACAAGGTCCATGAGCTGCTCGGGCTTGCTGTTGCCGATGTTGTAGATTCGGAAGGAGTCCGGAAGCGCCTTTGCGCCGGGATTCCCGGAGTCCTGCCCACTTGCTTTCGACCTTGGCCCTTTGACCTTGGACTTCCGACCTTCGACTATCCTGGTGATTCCCTCGACCACGTCGTCCACGTACGTGAAGTCCCTCTGCATGTCGCCGCGATTGTAGACCTCGATTTCCTTCCCGGACAGTATCGCCTTCGCGAACCTGAACATGGCCATGTCGGGCCTGCCCCATGGGCCGTATACCGTGAAGAACCTGAGCCCCGTGCATGGCAGCCCGAAAAGATGATTGTACGCGCGGGCCATCAGCTCGTTCGATTTCTTCGTGGCAGCGTACAGGGAAACCGGCGAGTCGACCCTGTCGCGCTCGGAGAAGGGGAGCTTCAGGTTCTCGCCGTACACGGAGGACGAAGAAGCGTAAACCAGGTGTCCGACCCCTGTCCTCCTGCAGCCCTCCAGCACGTTGACGAACGCCTGAAGGTTCGAATCCACGTATGCATGGGGGTTCTCGAGGGAATACCTGACTCCCGCCTGGGCGGCGAGGTGGAGCACGGTTTCGAAGCGCCCCCTCTCGAACAGGGCGCGGGTGCTCTTCCTGCGGGCGAGGTTAATCTTCTCGAAGGAGAAGCCGGGAATCCGCAGGAGGATTTCGAGCCGCGCCTTCTTGAGCTTCGGGTCGTAGTAACGGTTCATGCTGTCGGCGCCCGTGACCAGGTGCCCGCGTGCCGCCAGCGCCCTGGCCGCGTGGAAGCCGATGAACCCGGCCGCGCCCGTAACGAGAAGATTCATGGCATGCAGTTTAGATCCCAAAGCTCAACTTCCAAATCCGACGACGGACGTCCGTTCTTCTGCTACGGCGGGATAATGCCTACCACAACGGTGCCGATTCCCGGGTTTCCAGCATCTCCTGTGGGAGCCGCCGGGAAGGGCAGGCGCGTCAAGGCGGCGATTACCAGGTCAGCCCCCAGCCTCCGAGCTTCGGACTCCGGACTCCTTTTTCCCGCCCTTCAATGGCACACCAGCAGCGGAATCTCGCTCGAAGAGAGCAGGAACTCGGTCGTGCTGCCGAATATGAGGTCCTTGAGCCGGTTGGATCCGAACGCGCCCATGACGATGAGATTCGCGTCCATCTTCCTGGCGACCTCCAGTATCGTCTTTCCCTGCTTCCCGGACGACGTCACGGTCTCGACCTTCATGCCGTACGGCTTCAGGTATTCCTCTCCCTCGGCCATGATTTCGCGGGCCTTCCCCGCGTCGGAGGACACGGTCAGGAGCGTTATGGAGAACTTCGGCCTCGTCCCGCCGATTTCGGTCACGACCTTGATGGCCTTGGTCGCTTCCACGCTACCGTCGTAGGCGATAAGGATTCTCCTGATTTGCCTGTACTCCGAGGAGATGAAGACAATCGGTCTCGCGGCGAGCCTGGTGACGCGCGCGAGCATGAGGTTCGCGCGGCGCAGGTGCCTTCTCTTGACGCGCACGCTAGGATTTTCCATGCACACCAGGTCCGCGACGCGCTGCCTGCGGAGAATCTCCTCGCCGGGATAGCCCGGCGCTATGCTCGACGTGACCTCAATCTTCGCCCTCCGGCAGCGCGTCTCCCAGGATTCTATGACGAGTAGCGCCTTCTCGGTCTCCTCCTTCTCCGCGTCCCTTCTCCCGCCCTGGAGATTGGCCATGAGCCTGCCCGAGTTCGCCAGGAGGCCGGCCATGGGGATGACCGGCGCCGATGCCGAGATGTCGACGGCGTACAGGAGGTCGATCACGGCCTTGTTGACCTCAGCGAGGTCGAAGGCGCATTCGAAGGCCTGGGCTCCCAGGCCGGACCCGACCATCGGCACGAGTATCCGTTTAATCATCAAGTCACGCTGAACGGTCCGCGCGGCTAGTCGGCCGGCATCTCGGACAGCCTCTTCAGGAACGCGTAGCGCCTCCTGGCCTCCTCCTCCGCGCGGGCGAAGAAGATCTCGGCGTTGGAAGGCCTCTCCTCAATCAGTCTCTTGAAGCGCCTCTCGGACGCGAGGAATTCCCTGAAAGAGCCGGTGGGCGGCTTGCTGTCCAGCTGGAACGGGTTCTTGCCCTCGGCCCTGAGCCTGGGATCGAAGCGGTAGTTGATCCAGTACCCGGTCCTTTCGGCCTCCGCAGCGAACTCCGGCCCCTTGCTCATGTTGATGCCGTGCTCTATGCAGTTCGAGTAGGCGATCACGACGGCCGTTCCCGGGAACTCGATTGCTTCCCTGATGACCTTGAGCGCGTGAATTGCGTTCGCGCCGAAGTTGGTGGATGCGATGTACGCGGTGCCGTAGTGCATGAGCATGAGCCCGAGGTCTTTCTTCGAGGTCTCCTTGCCCGCCTCGGCGAACTTGGCCACGCCCCCCAGGGGAGTCGCCTTCGACCTCTGCCCGCCCGTGTTGGAATACACTTCGGTGTCCATGACGAGGATCTTGACGTTCATCCCGGACGCGACCACGTGGTCGAGTCCGCCGTACCCGATGTCGTAGGCCCAGCCGTCGCCGCCCACAATCCAGACCACCTTCTCGACGAGGTAGTCGACCATGTCGAGCAGCTTCCTCTCCTTGGTCCCGGAGGCGGCTCCGGCTATCAGCTTCCTGATGCCGTCCACCGCGTCCCGAGCCTTCTCGAAACCCTCGGCCTTAATCTGCTCCCCGAGAGGCGGGATTCCGCGGAGCAGGTCCTTCACCTTCTGGTTCCCGCCCGATGCGAGGTATTCGTCCCTGAGGCCAGCGGCGGTCTCCTGGAGCTTTCCGAGCGCGAGGCGTATCCCGAGTCCGTGTTCGGCGTTGTCCTCGAAGAGGCTCGATGCCCACGCCGGTCCGCGGCCCGAGGCGTTCTTCGTGAACGGGACCGTGGGGGCCGTGCCGCCGTATATCGAGGAGCAGCCCGTTGCGTTCGACTGAATCATCCTTTCGCCGCATAGCTGGGTGAT
>DYIT01000015.1:0-19633 GCA_020723505.1 Candidatus Kuenenia stuttgartensis | reverse complement strand
TATGTAAGGCGTTTCGCCGCAGCCCGGGCATGCGCCGGAGAACTCGAAGTAGTTCCTGCGGAGCTGCGATCCGCGGATGGACGTGTCGTCAACCCATTTCGCGTCCGTGTCAGGCAGGCGGAGGAACTCGTCGAGGCTCTTGCGGAGGTTTTCGGCCACGTCCTGTTTTTGGACCAGCGCCAGGGCCTTGGCGCCCGAGGCCTTGTCCTTGCCCTTGCACATGGTCACGCACACGCCGCAGCCCGTGCAGTCGTCGGGGGCTACCTGGACGCGGAACACGTCGTCCGGCGCGGCGCCCTTGCCCTTGAACTGGGCGGTGTAGTAGATTTCCGCGGGGAGCCGGACGTCGCCGGCTTTGGAGACCTTGACGAGCACCGCGGCGTGCGGGCACCCGAACGAGCAGAAGCCGCACTGGATGCACAGGTTCTGGTTCCATTTCGGCACGTGGGTGGCGATGCTCCGTTTCTCGTACCTCGTGGTCCCGGTAGGGAACACGCCGTCGACAGGGAGCTTCGACACAGGAATGTCGTCGCCTTCGAAACGCATCACGGGTTCGATTACATCCCTGATTACGTTCTCGAATCCCCTGTCCTGCTCGTGCACGAGGATTTCGGACTTGACTGCCGTGCTGGGCACGGGCTTCGGAGGAATCGGGATTTTCACGACTTCCTTGATGCCTCGGTCGTAGGCTTTCTTGTTGAGCTCCACGACTTTCTCGCCCTTGGAGCCGTAGGTCTTCTCCACCGCCTTGTCCACGGCCTTCTTCGCGATTTGAGGATCTATCACGCGGGAAATCTCGAAGAACGCGGCCTGCATGGTCGTGTTCGTCCTGCCGGGCATGCCGAGCTCGTTCGCTATCCTGTCCGCGTCTATGGCGTAGAGGTTGATTTTCTTCTCGATAATCGTCTTCTGGTCCCGCTCAGGGAAGCACGCGAAGACCTTGTCCGGTGACACGTACGTGTTGAGGAGGACCGACCCTCCCTTGCGGAGGCCCTTCAGCATGTCCAGCTTTCCGACGTATTCGGGCTTGGATATGGACACGAAGTCCGGGTCCGAGACGAGGTATGACCCGCGGATGCATTCGTCGGAGAACCTGAGGTGGGATATGGTGATCCCGCCCGCCTTCTTGGCGTCGTACACGAAATGCCCCTGCACGCACTTGTCGGTGCTGTCCGCGATGATCTTGATGGAGTTCTTGTTCGCGCCCACTGTCCCGTCCGAGCCCATGCCGTAAAACTTGAGTCTCCTCGTGGACGCGTGCTCGGAATCGATTGCGTCCTTCACGGCGATCGATGTCTTGGACACGTCGTCGTCGATTCCGACCGTGAAGCCGTGCCTGAGCTTGTCGGGCTTGGCTGCGGCAACGTGATCCAGGACGGCTTTAATCATCGAGGGCGTGAAATCCTTGCTCGACAGGCCATAGCGCCCTCCGATGACCGCGGGCCTCGGGAACCCCAGCCTGCCCGTCCTGTCGGCCTGGTCCAGCGCTGCTACCACGTCCAGGTAGAGGGGTTCGCCTATCGCGCCAGGCTCCTTGGTGCGGTCGAACACCGCGATTTTCTTCACGGTCTTCGGCAGCGCCCTTGCCATCGCGTCCGCGTCGAAGGGCCGGTAGAGCCTCACCTTGACAAGTCCGAACTTCCCGCCCTTCGAGTTGAGGAAATCCACGGTTTCATGCGCCACGTCAGCGCCCGACCCCATTATGAACATCACCGTCTCGGCGTCCTTGCTGCCGCAGTAGTCGAAGGCGGAATACGCCCTGCCCTCGAGCTTCTCGAAGCGCTTCGCGTACTCCGAGAATATGCCCGGCATCGCAGCATAGAACGGGTTCTGGGCCTCGCGGTTCTGGAAGTAAAGGTCCGGGTTCTGGGCTGTCCCCTTCAGTATCGGCCTGTCGGGAGTGAGAGCTCTGCGCCTGAAGGCCGCAAGCGCGTCTTCGTCGAGCATGGCCCTCATGGTCTCGGCGCTGAGGGGGACGGCGTTCTTGATTTCATGCGAAGTCCGGAACCCGTCGAAGAACAGGAGGATGGGGATCCTGGCTTTCAGGGTCGCGCCCTGGGCGATTGCCGCAAGGTCCATAATCTCCTGCTGGTTGGAAGCAGCCAAGAGGCCCCAGCCCGTCTCGCGCACGGCCATGACGTCGCTGTGGTCGCCGAAGATGGACAGGGCATGCGCGGACATGGACCTCGCCGAGACGTAGAACACGCAGGGTTCGAGCTCGCCGGAGATTTTGTACATGTTGGGGATCATCAGCATCAGCCCCTGCGAGGCCGTGAAGGTGGCCGATAGGGCGCCCGCGGTGATGGCGCCGTGTATCGCGCCCGCCGCGCCTGCTTCGGACTGCATCTCGTACACCTTGGGAACATATCCGAATATGTTCTTGCGACCCTCTGCCGAGTAGGCGTCCGCCAGTTCACCCATCGTCGAGGATGGAGTTATGGGATATATGGCCAGCACTTCGTTCATGGCATGCGCCACGAGCGCGGCAGCGGTGTTCCCGTCCATGGGAACCATGCGTGAATCTGACATCGATTGTCCTCCTATTCATCGCAACTTCAATCTCCGTAAGGGGTAGCGATTCGCAGACCCGGGGGATTGAAACTCCCTCCCGCCGGGTTCCACTCCGGCGTGAAGGAGCTTAGCATTATACATCAAGGTTTGAAGGCCGCAACTATATGCGCGCGGTTTTCTTCCCGGCGTTCCACAGCGAAAGAGAACGGCCTCCGCGGTGATTCAATCCTGTCGGCAACCCCCTCTTTGCTGTAGAATTCGACCGCGGGTTCCCGGCTCGCGTATCCCGATTGGACGGTTTCCCGGCCGGAAAGACCCCGGGGGACTTTGGAAAGCGCAGAGACCATGAAGGGCGAAGTCGTCGCAGTGTGCATCTCGATTGAGGTCGGCACGCGCAAGAAGCCGGTGGCCGAAGCCAGGGTCATCGAGGACTTCGGCATAGAGGGCGACGCGCATGCGAGGAAATGGCACCGCCAGATTAGCCTTCTTGCCGAAGAGGACGCGCAGTCCATGCGCGACATGGGCGCGGACATCAAGCCCGGGGACTTCGCCGAGAACCTGCTGATTCGGGGCATGGCGGTTTCACGGATCCCCGTCGGTACCAGGATCGGGGTGGGTACTGAAGTCGTGCTGGAAGTGACTCAAATCGGCAAGGCCTGCCACAGCGAGTGCGAAATCGCCCGGCAAGTGGGCACCTGCGTGATGCCCAAGAAAGGCATCTTCGCGAAGGTCCTCAAGGGCGGCGTCGTCAGGCCGGGCGACGAGGCGAGGACGCTCTGAGAAAAGCGCAATCAGGCTGCGCCGTCCTATCTCATCCCGCCGATAATCGACGCCGCGCCGGCGTCCTCCCGGGCCGCCTTCTCCATCGCCGCCGCTTCCGCGGCCCTGCCTTCCGATCTCAGCCGCAAAGCCCGGAAATATCGCGCCTCCGCGCGCCTTGATGCGAACCGCCCGGCCTCCATCGCCTTGTCATACTCCTCGACGGTCTTCAGCCCCGCGACCATCCCGAGCGTGAGCCCCTCGAAGGATTCCGATGCGCCGCGCGCGGCAGGACCCCAGACGCCCATGGGATCCGCCCCCTTGCGAAGCCTGAATGCCCCGAGCCAGAGTGCCGCCTTCTCGGCCACGGGCTTCGTACGGGACGCCATTGCCCTGGAAAGCGGCTCCGCCGCGTCCTTCCCCTGGCAGAGAACCGCGATTCCCAGCCACAGATTCGCGAAATCCCGCCAGTAGCCCCGATCGATTCCGGAGATGATCCCTGAAAGCCTCTCCTCGGCCTCCGCGAACCTGCCCTGCATGGCGAGCAGCGACGCCAAGCCTGCTTCGCCGCGCGCGGCGCAGTCCTTGAGCGCGGAAAGCCCGGCGTACGCAGCGGCCGATTCCCCGAAAGCCCCGGCTTCCGCATGAATCCCGGCAATCAGGGCGAGAGTCTGCGGCCGCTTCCCCCATCTGCCTGCAGCGAATGCGGCGGATTCGAGGGCCTTCCCGGCCATGCCCTCCTCGAAATAGAGATACGCCAGCGCATATGCGGGCTCGAAGAATTCGGGATCAAGCGACATGCTTTTCCTGAAGAGATCCTCCCTGCGCGGGAATCCGGTTTCAATCCTGGCGAGGAGGTACGCGAAAAGCGCGGATTCGGGATTTGCCTCGGCGATGCTCCTGTACTCCTCGATCAGCCCTTCAGGCTTCCGCTCCCTCCGGGCGTCCTGGTAGCCCCTGTGCGCCCGGCACAGGAAATCCCTGAGCTTCGCTGCGGACAAGCCGGCCTCCATGTCGGGCCCGGTCTCGTCAATCGCCATCCGGTAGTATTTCGAGGCCTCTTCGAGCTTTCCAAGGCCTTCTTCAATCTCGGCCAGAATCATGGCCTCCCTCGGGGCCTTGCCGGGCCTGACGGCCATTCCCTTCTTCATCTCCTCCTCGGCCCGGTCGAGCTTTCCGAGCTTGAACAGCACGAACCCGTGCTCGAACCTGTACGCGGGATTTTCCGGATCCGCCTCCGCCGCCTCGAAGAACTTCGCGGCCGCCGCTTCCAGCCTCCCTTCCGCAAGATGCGCCTTGCCTTCCGCGGCCGCGGCGGACGCCTCCTCGATTCTGCGCGAGTCCCTTCCCCCGGCTGCGGGGAGCAGCAGGACGGCCGCCAGGACCGCGACAGCGAGGGGGAGCGAGAAGGCGAGCAGGACCGCAAAGGGGAACAGCGGCTTCGGGAAATCCGATTCGCTCCATAGAGCCCTCAGGTTCATGACCTGGGCCTGTACGGCCTTGGCGAAAATCATTATCCCCCACCAGCCCCAGAAGACGTTCCACAGGATGCTTCCCATGGCGGTCTTCCTGGCGCAGCGTCTGCACACGCAGAGCGTCTTGGACGCGTATCTGCCCGCTACGAAGTACCCCTGCACCCTCATGTGCTCGATTACCCGGTCGCCCGGCTCGTTGCAGAGCATGCAGAAGCCCCTTTGCGCGGCGAAGCACGAGGGGCAGAGCGGCTGGTCGCCTGGAACGGGCGGCGGAAAGTTCCGCGGCGTCGCCACCCCGCAGACCGAACACGTGTATCTCATGTCTGGCATGATTCCGCCATGCGCGGAACAACCGCGCGGATAATGACATCGGATAAGAAGATTTTATCAGTTCGACCCATTGACCTGGAACCAGAACTCAGGAAAGGATGCTAGAGTCGGGAGAAATCCTCGAATTTGGAACTCACGAACTCAGGAAGAATTGCTGGCGGTCAGTGAACCGTGGTTGGCCCCTGCGCGTCCGCGGATCGTGGTAAGCGAGAGTTGCGCCGTGAGACCGTGGCCGGCAACGATGTCACCGTTGGACCGTCCCGGACAGGCGGTTGCCGCGTCTGACCACGGCAGCGGAGTGCCGTGGCTACAGCCGCGTGCCGTTGTCGGACGCACCGCGGCCGCCCACGGTCTTCGGGCGACCCGGCGGGTCGCCCCTACGGATGCACCGTGGCCAACCACGGTCCACGGTGGCATCCTTGCTTAACCGCGGTTCACGGACGCACCGCCTCAATCCGAAACCGGCTTCGCAGTGTACCGCCTGCCGTCGGATTCGACCTTCGCGAAAGTGATATTCGGATCGTGCTCGAAATACACGGTCCAGCCTTCCCTTAACATGCGGGGCAGGAGGTCCTCTTTGCGCTTCACCGTGACGATGGGATTCACGTCATACCCCATGACCCAGGCCGGGTCGAGGTGCGACGCGGTCGGGACGAGGTCGCCGAACATGAAAAGCCTCTCGCCGCGGCTTTCGACGAGAACGCTCTGATGGAAGGCGGTGTGGCCCGGCGTGGGCACGCACCTCACTCCCTCGGCAATCTCCGCCTCCCCGTCGATCATCATCACGAGCCCCGCCTCCTCCAGGGGGACGAGGTTCTCCGCAAGGTAGCTCGCCCTCGACCTCGTGTCGGGCGCGAGCGCCGTCCGCCATTCCCCTGCCTGGACGACGTGCTTGGCGTTCGGGAACACCGGGACGGGCTTTCCCGACCCGCCGATTCCGGTGTTCCCGCCGCAGTGGTCGAAATGGAGGTGCGTCAGGACGACGAAATCGATGTCCTCGGGCGAAAACCCGTTTGCGGCCAGCGACTCGAGCAGGGGCGGTTCGTGGCGGATGTCGTAGATGTCAATCGTCTTCGGGTCGTACTTGGCTCCGATGCCGGTCTCGACTATTATCCTCTTCCCTCCCGCGATGACGAGCAGGGGATTGAGCCCGAGCCTGATGCGGTTGCGATTATCGGAGGGAATGCGCCGCTCCCACAGGGGCTTGGGCACGATGCCGAACATGGCGCCGCCGTCGAGCTTGAAGAAACCGTCGGACAGCGCGTAAGCCTCGACGTCGCCGAATCTCATGCCTCCTCCTCCTTCACCGCCTCTTTCTTGAGCTCGCCGAGCCTCACGAGCGCCTCCACCGGCGTCAGTGAATTCACGTCGATTTTCCTGAGCTTCTCGAGGGCCTTCGACGGGATCCCGGAGAACAGCGTGAGCTGCACCGCCCCTCCCTCGTCGTCACCGGGCGCGAAGGAAGGCTTCATGTTCGAATCCACCGCCTGGCCCTCGAGCCGGTCCAGGATGGCCCGCGCCTTCTCCACGACTTCCTTCGGTATCCCCGCGAGCCTGGCGACGTGTATGCCGTAGCTCTTGTCAACGCCGCCCTCGGCTATCTTGTGCACGAACACCAGCTTGTCCCCCCATTCCCTGACCGGCACGTGGTAGTTCCTGACCTCCCCGTGCAGAAGGGACAGCTCGGTCAGCTCGTGATAATGGGTCGCGAAGAGCGTCCGGGCCCTGGTCCTGCAGGCGAGGTGCTCGGCCACGGCCCACGCTATGCTCACCCCGTCGAAGGTCGAGGTCCCGCGTCCGACCTCGTCGAGGATGACCAGGCTCCTGTCGGTAGCGTTGTTGAGTATGTTCGCGGTCTCGTTCATTTCGACCATGAAGGTCGACAGGCCCCGGGAAATCTCGTCCGACGCGCCCGTGCGCGTGAAAATCCTGTCCGCGGCCCCGATTGCGGCCGAACTGCAGGGAATGAAGGACCCAATCTGGGCCATCAGCGTGAGGAGCGCGACCTGCCTTATGTACGTGGATTTCCCGGCCATGTTCGGGCCCGTTATGACGAAGAGGTTCACGCCGCCGCCCATGGACACGTCGTTCGGAACGAACCTCCCCGCCTCCATGACGGTTTCCAGCACCGGGTGCCTTCCGTCCTTTATCTCGAGGCCCCTGTCGCAGGTCACTGCCGGCCTCGCCCATGCGCCCGCCGAGGCGGCCTGGGCGAGCGAAAGCACCGCGTCAGCCCTCGCGACCGCCGCGGCCGCCTCCTGGAGGCCGCGCAGACTCGCCGCGCAGGCGTCGCGGAGCCCGAGGAACAGCTCGTATTCGAGGTCCTTGGACTTCTCGTCGGCGGAGAGCACCCTCACCTCGTGCTCCTTGAGCAGGTCCGTGACGTACCTCTCGGCGTTCTTCAAGGTCTGCTTGCGGACGTAGTGCGGCGGTATCTTCGCGGCATGGGCGTTCGTGACCTCGATGTAGTATCCGAACACCCTCGTGTAGCCAATCTTGAGGCTCGCGATGCCCGTACGCTCGATTTCCTCGGCCTGGAACCTCGCAATCCAGCCCTTGCCTTCGCGCGCGGTCTCGAGGAGGAGGTCGAGGTCGGCGTCGTACCCCTTTCGGATGATCCCCCCCTCCTTCAGCGTCTGCGGGGGCGAGTCTACCAGCGCCCGCCTCAGCAGCGAAGCCAGGTCGTCGAAGGTCCCGACTTTCGCCGTCTCGGCGAGGATTTCCGACTTCGCCGGGGCAAGCGCGCTCCTGAACGCGGGCAGCGCGGCGAGCGAATCCCCGAGCGAGACCAGGTCCCGCGGCATGGCCCTGCCGCAGGCGATTCTGCCCGCTATCCGCTCGATGTCGTGAATCTGCTCGACCGCCGCGGCCAGGTCCCTCCTCATCCTCGTGCTCTCGCAGAGCTCCGCCACGGCGTCCTGCCTTCGCGAAATCGCCGCGGCGTCCAGGAGCGGATTCAGCACCCAGTCCTTGAGCATCCTGCCGCCCATGGCGGTGCGCGTGTGGTCGAGAACGGAGAGCAGCGTCCCCGCCCTGCCCCCGCCGGAGGCTTCCACGAGCTCGAGGCTCCTCCGGGTCTGGGGGTCCACGTGCATGTAGTCCGAGGGATTGAACCTTCCGATTCGCGAAATGTGGCGGAGGGCGGTCTTCTGGGTCTCGCCGAGGTAGCCCAGCACGGCCCCCGCGGCTCCGATGTACGGCGACCCGGCGTCGAGGCCGAAGCCGTCCAGGAAGGCCACGCCGAAGTGGGACTTGAGGGCCTCAATGGCCCCGCCCGAATCGAAGGCCCATGCCGGCCGGCGCGTCACCATGCAGCGGTGGAGGGACACGGCTTTCTCGACGGCGGCGAGGTGCGGCCCCTCGAGGTCGTCGCGGACCAGCAGCTCCGATGGCCTTATCCTCGCGATTTCCGCCTCCATGGAGCCCGGGCGGCAGTCCTCCACGAGGAATCGTCCCGTGGAGAGGTCCACCCACGCGAGCCCGGCCCCTGCCCGGGTGAAATCCGCGGCAGCCAGGTGGTTCTCGTCCTTCGCCGACAGCACCTCGTCCTCGGTCACGGTCCCCGGGGTAACGATGCGTATCACGTCGCGGTCCACGAGGCCCCTGGCCTCGCGCGGGTCCTCCATCTGTTCGCAAATCGCCACCTTGCGGCCGCTTTCGAGGAGCTTCCTCATGTAGATGCTCAGGCTCTTGTGGGGGAACCCGGCCATGGGCACCGCGCCTTCGCCCTTGGACCTCGAAGTGAGGGCGAGGCCGAGCACCTTAGAGGCGGTCTTGGCGTCCTCGAAGAACATCTCGAAGAAGTCGCCCATGCGGAACAGGAGCCAGGCTTCGGGCGCCTTGCGCTTCGCCGCGAGGTACTGCTTCATCATTGGGGTGGTCACCGCCCCGCCTTTCCGGAAGTTCCGATACGCATGCCGCACGGCGCGGCGTTCACAGCTTCTCGATTTCCTTGAGGTATATTGAGGTGGAGATGTCGACCTTCCTGATTACCGTGTTGTCCAGGACGTGCTTCAGCATCTTCCCGCCGCGGTCGCCGATTTTCACGAATTTCACGCCCGTGCGCCACGCTTCGTGGTCCGCGGATTTCCTGCTCCACACGACCTTCGCCGCCGCAGATATGGGCGCCGCGGCCATGGGAGCCTCAATCGAAAGCTCGATTTTCGTCCCGGGATCAAGCCGCTCCTTGGATATGAAGTACAGCCCGCCCTGCGAGATGTTTATGACGAGATAGCGCGGCGAGAAGGTCCTCGCGAAGAAGAACAGCGACGATTTCCTGTAGGATACGGAGCTGTTCTTCACTCCGAACCTGCCGTGAGCCCTCCGCTCGGTCCCGTCCCAGATCTCCCCTTCCATGCCGCACCCCGCCTTCTACTGACCCGCTTCCCCGTCGCCCGCCTCGGGCATGCCCCCGCCCGCATCTTCCTCCTCGTCCCGGGCAAGGCCGTCCGCCTCGCCCAGGGATTTGAAGTCCTGCTCGACCTCCTCGGGTTCCGCCCGTCCGCTCCCGGGTCCCGCGCAGCCCCCGGCGGCTTCCACGTCGGATTCCTCGGCGACCCTGGCCGCCGCCTGGACCCTGTCGCTCTCGTTGAGCTTGATTATCCTCACGCCCTGGGTCGCCCTCCCGATTTTCGAGATGTTCGCCACCGGCGTGCGTACCACCATGCCCTGGGCCGTGATTATGAGGATGGAGTCCTCGTCCGAGACGTTGAGGGCCGCCACGACGTCGCCGTTGCGGCCGGTGGTCTTGATGTTGATTATCCCGATGCCGCCGCGGCGCTGCATGCGGTACTCGTCGAAGGGCGTCTGCTTGCCGAAGCCGTGCTCGCAGATCGACAGGGCCGATCCCCCGGGCCTGACCACGCACAGGTTCACGAGCTTGTCCCCCTCCCTGAGCGATATGCCGATGACTCCGCGGGTGGCCCTTCCCATGGGCCTCGCGTCCTTCTCGTCGAACTTGAGGGCCATTCCGTGCCTGGTCGCCAGGAACAGCGCGTCGTTCCCGCCGGTCAGGGCGGCCGCCACGAGGCAGTCGTCGCCGTCGATTACGATGGCGATTTTGCCGGTCGAGCGCATGTTCTCGTACTCGGACAGGGCGGTCTTCTTTACGACCCCGTTCCGGGTGGCGAGAATTATGAACCTGTCGTCGAAGCTCCCGACCGAGAGCACCGATGCGACGCGTTCGCCCGCGGGCATCTCGAGGATGTTGTTAATCGCCCTGCCTTTCGAAGTCCTCGAAAGCTTCGGCAGCTTGAAGACCTTGATTCCGTACACCGTACCCCTGTCCGTGAAGAACAGGATTGTGTCGTGCGAGGATGCGACGAAAAGGTGCTCGACGAAGTCGCCCTCCTTCATCGACGAGCCGGTGATGCCCTTGCCGCCGCGGTTCTGGCTCCGGTACACGCTCAGCGGCAGGCTCTTCACGTACCCTGAGCTCGTGACCGTCACGACCACGTCCTCCTCGGCGATGAGGTCCTCGTCCTCGAAGTCGGTCTGCGTGTCCTGAATCTCCGTGCGCCTCGGGTCCGCATGCTTTTCCTTGAGCTCGTACAGGTCCTCTCGTATCACGTCCATGATGAGCGCGTCGTCCGCGAGCAGCGCCTTGTACCCCTTGATCCTCTCGAGGAGCTCGTGGTACTCGTCCGTCAGCTTGCCCTGCTCGAGCCCCGTGAGCCTGCCCAGCGCCATCTTCAGAATCGCCTCGACCTGCTTCTTCGAGAACTTGAACCTCTCCGTGAGTCCGGCTTCGGCCTCCTGCGAGTCCTTCGACGCCCTTATGATCCGGATGACCTCGTCTATGTTCTGGGAGGCTATCCTGAGCCCGTCCACGATGTGCGCCCTCTTCTCCGCCTCGTCGAGAAGGAAGCGGGTCCTCCGGCGCACGGCTTCCTTCCTGTGGGCGAGGAAGTGGACCATGAGATCCTTTATGTTCATGAGGACGGGCTTGGCGTCCACTAGCGCTATTAGTATCACGCTGAAGGAATCCTGGAGCTGCGAGTGCTTGAAGAGCTGGTTCAGCACGACCTGGTCGTTCTCGCCCTTCTTGAGCTCGAAGACGAGCCTGGACCCAGCGCGGTCGGACTCGTCCCGGATGTCGGAGATGCCCTCGATTCTCCCATCCTTCACGAGATCCGCTATATGCTCGATGAGCTTCGCCCGGTTGACCTGGTAGGGGATCTCAGTCACGATGATGCGCTGCCTGCCCTTGACGTCCTCGGTGTGCGCCCTTGCCCTCACGGTGAGAATCCCCCTGCCCGTGCGGTACGCCCGCAGAATCTCGGACCTGCCGCAGATAATGCCGCCGGTCGGGAAGTCGGGGCCCGGAAGGATGCGGATTATCTCGGCAAGCGGCGCGTCGGGGTTGTCTATGAGGTGGATGAGCGCGTCGCAGACCTCGCCCAGGTTGTGCGGAGGGATGCTCGTCGCCATCGCCACCGCGATGCCGGAGGCGCCGTTGCAGATGAGGTTCGGGAACTTCGAGGGGAGGATGACGGGCTCAGTCCTCGTCTCGTCGTAGTTCGGGACGAAGTCCACCGTGCCCCGGTCGATGTCGTCCATCATCATTGTGGCGAAGGCCGTCATCCTGGCTTCCGTGTACCTCATGGCGGCCGGGGGGTCGCCGTCGATCGTCCCGAAGTTGCCCTGCCCGTCCACGAGCGGGTAGCGCATGTTGAAATCCTGGGCCATGCGGACCAGCGTGGGGTAGATGACCTGCTCGCCGTGGGGGTGGTAGTTGCCGGAGGTGTCGCCCGCTATCTTCGCGCACTTCCTGTGCTTTGCGCCGGGGCTCAGGTTCAGGTCCATCATGGCGTGGAGAATCCTGCGCTGGGAGGGTTTGAGCCCGTCCCTCACGTCCGGGAGCGCCCTGGACACGATGACGCTCATCGCGTAGGTGAGATAGGAAGTCTTGATTTCCTCGACCAGCGACTGGTCCCTGACGTTCGAAGGCTGGACGTTCTGCTGTTCAGGCATCTATTCCTCCTGCAATCGCACGTGGAAACGGGCCGGCGGCGGCAGCGCGGGCGGCGGAGTCCGGCTCCGCGCCCTCGATGGACAGGAAGAACGCGGCGGCCGAGACGGCCCCGGCGACCGCCATCAGGACGGCGGCCGCCTTGACGGCGGCGAGGAACGCCTCGAACCTTCTCCTGTCCGAAAGGTCGGAAAGCGCGCGGTCAAGGAACCTCATCCTCGATTCCATGCTCGAGTGCGTCGCCGATCCGGCAGCCCGGGCGCCGCCGTTCATGGCCGCGACCTTGTCGAGCGCGCGCATGTACGCGGTCCGGTCGCCTGCGAGCGAGGCGGCGAAGAGGTCGGCCTCCTTCTCGAAGGCCCTGGAAGCGGCCGCCATGAACGCCCCGAAGAAGCACGCGGCCGCGGCCATGGAGGCCCACAGGGCAGGCCCGGCAAGCCCCGATCCTTCGAGAATCCAGAGCGAGACGAAGATGAAGGACGCCGCGCAGCAGAGCATGTAAATCCCGTGCCTGCCGCTGACGTGCCCGGCCTCGTGGGCCAGCACCATCCGGACCTCCTCCCTCCCGAGGCGGGACAGCAAATCGGGCGTCACGAGGAGGTACCTGGGCCGCTTCAGAAGACCGCTCACGGCCGCGTTGACCGTCCCGGACCCGCAGGCGTCCCACAGGAAGACCCCGCTCAGCGAGAAACCGGCCCTGGCGCCCAGGTCGCGGAGATCCTCCGAGATCCTCTCGTCGTGGAGAGGCGCAAGACGCCACATTGCCCTGAGCATGAGCGGGAACAGGAACGCGAGGCCGAAGCCGTAGGCCGCGGCGGCGGCAATCCAGACCGTCTTCGACGCCTGGGATTGCGCGCATGCCGAAAGGCTCAGGAGCCCGCCCATGCAGGCGAGCGCCGCGAAGGCCACTAAGAGCGCCCGGACCTCACGCGCGGCGGCTCCGGCGATTCCGACCCCCGCCGGACCGCCCGTGACGAGCCGGGCCGAGAACTCGACCGCGGCGGCCGCGAGGAAATACGGCACGAGCAGGAGCGCGTCCTGGACGAAAGGAATCCCGGCCGGGGTCCCGCGGATTGCCGAGGCAAATTTAGCGCCGTGCGCAAGCAGCAGGAAGAGGCTGAGCGCCGCAATCCGGAGGAGGAATATCTGCCTCCCCGCGGACGCGAGCGCCGCAGGAAGGTCCTCCCTGGACTCGAACAGCCTGGATCTCAAGCCGGCCGCGACGAAGACCCCGAGGGCCAGCATGAGGACCGGGAGGGCCGCGGCGAGGGCGAAGGCTCTGCCCGGACTCCCGGGCGAATCCCCGGGGGGCCCGAACCTCGAAAGGGCGAACGCTGCGGCGAAAAGCAAGTGGCTCGGTATCATTCGTATCAAATCATAACCCGGACGAGCCGGAACCAGACATTCATGCAAGTCAAGGCTCGTCCGGGTTATATCACGCGCTCCGCGCGGGCCTTCCTCTGATTCTTTTCAATTTCTACACCGATGTTTTCACCGGGAGACAAGGAGTGGGTGGCTTGGTCTACACCTGCCCGCTCCCGGTCCCGGAGGCGCCGGACGGCCAGGAGCCGGAGAAGACCTCGACGGCCGGCCCGGTGAGCGAGGCCCTTCCCCCGGCGCCGATTTCGACCTCCAGGTCCCCGCCCTTCAGGTGCAGCACGATTTTGGGTTTCGTGAGCCCGAGCGAGACTCCGGCGCCGCACACGGCAGTGGCTCCGGTCCCGCACCCGTTGGTCTCGCCTGCGCCCCTTTCGTGCGTCCGCTGGATGACCTCTTCGGGGTTGAGGACCTGGACGAATTCCACGTTCGTGCGGTTCGGGAAGAACTGGTGATGTTCAATCGCAGGGCCGTACTTCTCGAGCTCCACGGCGTTCGTATCCGGCGCGAACACCACGAAATGCGGGTTGCCCACGGAGACGGGAACCCCTTCGAAGGCCCTGCCTGCGGCCTCGATGCGCACCGTCTTCCCCTTCGGCGCCTCGACTTTCACCGTTCCCATGTCGACCCTGACGTACAAGGCCCCTCCCCGGTCGAGGATGCTCACGCTTTTCACCCCTGCGCCGGTCTCTATGGTGAACTCCGGTTTCGCGGCGTATCCGTGGTCCCTCGCGTACCTCGCCAGGCACCGGATGCCGTTCCCGCACATCTCTGCTTCGGACCCGTCCGGGTTGAACATGCGCATCCTGAAGTCCGCCTTCTGGGACGGGCCGAAGAGCAGCACTCCGTCCGATCCGATTCCCCTGCGCCTGTGGCATGCGACCTGCGCGAGCTTCGACGGGTCAGGGATTTGCCCCCTGTAGCAGTCCAGCAGGATGTAGTCGTTCTCGGTCGCGGCCATCTTGGTGAACGAGAACCTGAGGTTTTCACCTGCTGCCGGCCTTCCTGCGGTCTCGTCGAGGATGAGCTCGGGCTTGAGTACTTCCTTCGACTCGGAAACCTTGAAGAACGGCTCCTTGCCGAGCTCCGGGGGTATCTGCACGAGGATGCTGCAAGTCTTGCAGACGAAGCGCTTTCCGGACGCCACGCCGGAGACGTCGTACTTCGAATTGCACGCGGGGCAGTACAGCAGGTTTCTTTCAGGGTCCATGATACTTCCAGCCGAATCGCGAAATGAACGCCCGAAACAGGCATGATTTTAGAGTTTCCCGGGACCGGGGTCAACATGACCCGGGCATTCCGGAACCGGAAGGGACGAATCCCGGATAATTCACGCTCCTGCGTGAATTATCCGGGCTAGAATGAAGCCGTCGAAGGATGGGGTCACGGCACCACGCCTGAGGCGGGCATGTCCTGCGCAGGAAAGGAGAAACGGATGGAAAAGGAGGCAATCGAGCGATTAAAGAAGAGAAACGACAGGATCATCCGGGCGATCCTCAGGAAGGCGGGCGCCGTCTGCCCGGACTCCATCGCGCTCGTCGGGATCGCCGGCTCGTTCTGTTCCGGCGACATCCATGAAGGCTCGGATCTCGACCTCTGCATCGTGACCACCGACGGCGGCGGCGCGAAGATCTCTTCCTGCTTCATCCTGGACGGAATCGGACACGATATCCACTGCACTCCGTGGAGAAGCCTCGAAGCGATGGCGGAGTACAGCCATCCGCACGTGGCCAAACTGCTCGACCTCGACATCGTATACCGACGGGGGGATGAGGATCTGGAAAGATACATGGCTCTTCGCAGTAAATTGCGCGAGAGACTCGATTCTCCGTTTTCGGTCGAGGATGCGAGACACCTCACCGCGCAATTCGAGAGCGCCTTGAGGGAATACGCGGAAACGATGCTCATCGACGACGCTCCCGGATGCAAGTACGCCTCTGCACGGATGCTCGTCTTTGTGGAATACGTCGTCTATCTGGCCAACAAAGCTTACATGAAGCGCGGTATCCGCCGGGTCCCTGAGGAACTTGAGGCGATGAAGGCGCTTCCAGGGAACTTCCTGCGCGATTACCGCGGCCTAATCGCGGCCGTTTCATGCGACGACATCAAATCATGCGCAACCCTCCTCATGAGCGCGACAAGGAAATTCGCTACCGCGCTTACCGACGGAGTCGCCGTAAGGAAGGAACCGATGCGACTCGGCGTAAGAGGCACTTATGAGGAAATCTACTCGAACTGGAGAAACAAAATGCGGCTCGCGGCTAGGGAGCGCGATCCGCATCTGGCGCTAGCGACTATGAGCAGCTGCCAGGAGTTCTACGATTGGATTGCCGTCGAGTACTCGGTCGAAAGGATCCGGCTTTTCGATGGATTTCGAATCGACGACCTGCATGGAGCGGCCGAGCGTTTCAATTGCGCCATGGAGGAATATCGGCGTTTGTACGGGATGGTCGGAGAGACCGTCAAGAGCTACGCCGGCATCGACGCCTTTGAAAAGGATTACCTGCAGTCGGTGTGAGCGCAGCTGGTCAAAGGCGAACCTCAAATCCCCTTCCGGCCTTCCTCGACAGACCAGAGGTTGAAATCGTCATCGTGGACGTGGCCGGGATTGTCATGGTCCGACTCCCAGGAGGCAGGATTGCTCCGGATGTATGACCGAATCCGGGCGAATGAATCTTCGTTGCGGATGATGTGCTCCCAGTAATTGCGCTGCCAGCGTTCAATGCCTGCAAGGGGGCGAACATGAGGTTCGCCCCTACCGGATTGCTAATTCCACACGAAGCGCGAGGCAGCGCGCTTCGTGTGGAATGAATCACTCCATCTTCAGATCATCCATTGCGATTCCGGCCTTGTCAAGGAACCCGCCGAGGTCGGATCCGGGTTTCGATGTTTCCGGCGTGAAAGTCGCGTTAATCATGCCCGGGTCGTCCGTCTCTACCTGGTACGAAATGCTTCCAGTGGCGTCCACCTTGACCGACTGCGTCATGCCGGGGAGGATTTTGCCTGGGCCCGTGATTGAAAGAGTGCCGGCAATCCTTCCCCCGGACGGGCTCCTCAGCATTAGCGTGACGATGTTGCCCTCGGTGACGATTTTCTGGAGGGCCGTGAGGTCGACCGAGTTCCTCGCCACGCTGAAGCGCACGGCGTTGCTTTGCGCCGCGCCGACCCCCACCCTGGCGCTGAAGTCCTCCACCCCCGGCGGCATCTCTGCGATTGTCGCGCTGACGGTCGTCATGCCCTCCCCGGCCGTGGAGACCGAGGATACCTTCATGAACCCGATACCCGCTCCGTTCGCCTCGAGCGGCACGGTCACCGACGCCTGCGAAACCGTCGCCGATTGGGTCCTCAGGACGAAAACGACCTCCGACCCGGTCTGGACGTCGGTGGGACTGCCTCCCACGACGCAGTAGCTCACGATTGCGAGCCCGCTGATTGGGTTCGCCCCCTCGGAAAGCCCGAGCCCGGTCCCGACCCCGCCTGCGACGTCGCCCGGGCCGAAATCCGGGTTGGTCTTCCTGGCCTTCTCTACGGCCGGATCATAGACCTCGTTGGGGATGTTGATGGACGTCGACCCGTCCGGATTCGAAACCACGGACGAGCCGCCTTTTGCGGACCTGTTGAGCATGAGCGTGGTCCCAACCGGAATGAGAATGCCGGGGATGGTCTTGTTCAGGAAATCCCCCACGTCGGTCCAGAAGCCCTTGTCGTCCTTGAGGAACACCGTCGGCGGTTCGCCCGTGGGCGAGTCCTTCGGCGAAGCCACTGTCTCGCTTCCGTCCGGCGCCTTCTTCTTCACCTCGGGAGACACCGTGACCGTCGTGGTGGTCCTGTTCCTCGACACGTTCACCCTGTTGACCAGCGTGATGCTGTCGGGCGGCCTGCTGATTTCATGCTCATTGCCGGACTTGTCGACGACGTTGATGGTCGCGCCCATGGAAGGATCAGAGCTGTGCCTGATTCTGTATACGGTTATGGAAGGGTCTTTCTTCCCCGGAGCCGCCCTGTAATCGTCCTTGGCGACCTCCTTGCCGTCCACCTGGACGCGCACCGTGTTGTTCCTTTTCCCCTCGCTGTCGGGCTCGTGATTCCTGACCGCGACGTAGCTTTCCTTGTCCGAGCCTCCCAGGTAGACGCCCTTTTCCTTCTCCTCCTTGCCATTGCCGTCGCCGTCGCCCTTGTCCTTCTCGGGTCTCGGCCCCCTGCAAGGGCAGATTCCCGGGTCAATCTTGTTTTCGACCTTTATGCCGATTGACGTGGACCCGCCGTACCTGACCGAGGTGGTATTGCTGTATGTCCATGGCCGCACGGTGATGGTCTGGGACCTGTATATCTCGGTCACCACCTCGAGCGTCGCCCTGCCGGTGATTATCAGGATCACGCCGGGCGACGAATGCTGCTCAGTGCCGAGCGCAATCTTGCCGGACAGGGACAGTTTCGAGGAGGACTCGTTCTTCTCTCTCTTCTCGCTGCTTTCCGACCCCTCGGCTTTTACACTTCCCGATCCGCTCTTCGAGCCGCTGTCCGTGGCTCCGGCTTTCACGCCCCCGCCCAGGTCCCCGCTCACGTTGATGTCCCCCGCCGACTTCGCTGCAAGGTCGGTCCCGACCGACCCCCCGTATCTCGATATCAGCGATTCCGTGATCGACTGAATCTGGGAGTTGACCTGGCTCCTGTCGATCTCGAGGTAATGGCCGCTGCAAATCGGCGGCTTCCTGCAAGGGCAGTCGGGATTGCAGATGCACGGCTTGCCCCTGTTGCAGGTGCCGTCGCAGGTGCCGTTGACCTCGCCGAGCAGCCTCGATGACCTCTCGAATCCCGACTGCCCCCTGGAAGCCGTGGATCCCCATGGCCGTAGCTCGAATGACTCGTCCGTCTCCTCCCTCCACTCGTTGACAGGCCGCTCCCCGGCCGCGGCCGGGACGGCTGGAATGAGCGCCGCGATGAATGCCAGCGCCGCAATTACGCGCGTCACGTTCATTTGCCTTCCTCCTTAAGCTTCTTAATCTTCAGGCGCTGGAACCCTTCGACCAGCATGAACCTCTGCAACTGCCACTCGGGCGTGAAATCCCTGGCCCTCAAATCCTGGTTCACCGAGAACGTGTATCCGCCCGAGCCGAGCTCGGTCGTTCCTACTTCGAACTGGTGGCCCTTAACGAGGCAGTGGACCTGTCCGGCGTTCATGTGGAGCGGCGCCCAGCCCGCCGGGGAGAAGTTCCTGGTCCTCGGCGAATCGTCCTTCTTCGGGGATTCCATCGACCTAGGCAGCTGGACGCCGAGGATGAGATGGGCCCTGTACTTGCCGAGCCCGACCTTCTTGAGCGTCGTCTTGAGCTCGGGCGCGTCCACGGGCCATTCGGCAGCGGGCGGAGGAAGCCCGCATTCCCAGGATTTCGCCCCCTCGGGCTCCACGACCAGGAACAGCCTGAACGCCTCCGCTGTCTTCACCGGCATGGACTCGAGCTCGTATGCGGCGCGGATGTACCTGCCCAGCGGCAGACCCTCGACCTTGAGGCCGAACTCGAGCTCCACCTCTGCCCCCTTCCCCGTCTGGACCACCACGTCCGCCTTGACCGCGTCGGTCCCTCTGATTTCGATGTCCCTGTATCCCCTGGACCACGGGGTCCTGTACGCCGAGATTCTCCATTTCCCGTGCGGCAGGTCCCCGAGCTTGAAGGTCCCGTTGCCCCTGGACTTCGCGGACTCGGAGAAGCTCACCAGGTCGCAGGACTCGGCGGGAACGGCGAAGACCTCGGCGCCCTGTATGGGTTTGCCCTCCTCGTCCTTGACAATCCCCTCCACGGACGCGTATTCCACCGCCAGGGGGATTTCGACGTAGCCTCCGGGCTTCAGGGTGACGCCCGTCTCGAAGACCCCGCCGCCCTTGTGGATTACCCTGAACTTCTGGATCATGCCCTCCGCTTCGGACCATCCGTTGAGCAGGATGTTGAAGTAGCCGTCCGCGACCGTCTTTGCGGGCCCGAAGAAGCAGCCGTCTGCCATTTTCCAGTAGATTAAAGTGCCTTCGGGGCATCCCCGCGACAGGTTGACCACCCTTCCCCTGCAGACGACGTCGGCATATCCGAAGTTCACGATGCCCACGTCCGCGTCGGTTCCGCCTTCGAGGTATACCGAGGGGGGATTGAACGCGCGCAGGACGTTGAGCCCCGCGTCGGCCCTTTCATCGAAACGGACGTCGTAGAGGCCGTCAGGG